>CACJPC010000001.1 GCA_902595195.1 uncultured Candidatus Actinomarina sp.
CTCTCGTTTTCTTTCAACTTCATTTAAGCCACCCCATACACCAAATGGTTCTGAAATTTCATTTGCTTCATCCAAACATTCAATCTTTACAGGACATCCACTACAGACTGCTTTAGCTTTGGCTTCCCTTTTTTCTCTATCTTCTTTCTTTTCAAATGTTGCTGGTGGAAAAAACAGATTGCTACTGTGTTGTCTGCAAAGTGCATCGTATTGCCATGTAGAAACTTTTATTTGAAGCATATGTAAACAGTAATTAAAGATTCTATTGTGTAAAAAGATTTTTTTCGCGAAGTAATTAACTAAATTGACAGTTTTCCATCTATTTCGGTAATTTCTACTTCTTGGTTAACTTCTAAAGATTGTTTATTTTCTATTTCTACAACAAAATTATTACTTTCTAATTGGACGAGTGCTTTGTTATCACTTAATAATTCCACAATTTTGACCTTCGAGCCCATAAACGATGACATTGCACTTGTGTCTGTAGTAAGCCTAGATCTAATAACTGTAGGTATTGCAACAAAATAAAAGAAAGAGATTATTGATGAAGCAAATATCATCAAGAAATTATTTATTTCTAGTTGGTAATTTGAAAACATTACAATTGATGAAATATGCAATATGGAAAAAGCAGCTATTCCTAAAGGACCAAAATATCCCCTTGCTAATATTTTTATAAAAATCAGAAAAGAAATGAGAAATAGAATTAAACCATAATAATTTAAACCGAACTCAGTAAACGTGATAGAGGAGAAACCAATCAGTAGAGCTCCTATAAATGCCATCAATCCTGGCCCAATTGCAAATAACTCTAAACCTAGTAGTGCAAAACCTAGAGCAAAAAATAAATAAGTAAAGAATGGGTTTGATATTGAAATATAAAACCTTTCATACAGAGACGGTTTTACAAATTTGATTTCATTAATATCATCAGAGTTAATATCAAAACTTACAACGCCAGATGTTCCTGTTTCTTGTGAAGTTATATTGGATATTATTTTTTCACTCCCTAAGTTTTCAATAAATGCTCCAATTGAACCTACAACCATATATCCTTCATAAATTCCTTCTTGATTTGTAAATTCGAATTCATTATTTGAAAGTTTATTAATAATTGTTGTCCCTGGTGAAATACCAACATAGTCAAAGCTCTTCAACAGTCCTGAGTCTACTGTTGTCTTATTAGGTCCGACCCAAATAGCTTTAGGTGTTTTGATACTTTTTAGTATTTCTTGCAATTCATTAACACTATTTTCATTAATGTCTGATGCGTTGTACTGTATAACAAATAAGCTTGAGTCTTCTAATTCATTCTCATTTACATATCTTTGAATGGCATTGATATGACCATTTGAAAATATACCATCAATTTCAAATATACTGATTTGTGTTATATTTACAGCTGCAAAAAATAATATAGGTAATAGTTTTAACATTTTATATACTTAAATATATACAATAGTAGTCTTTTAAAACTGTGAAAATTTGCTTGATAACAGATAACGAGTGGGTAAAGGATTCTTTACTTAAATTTCTAGATTTCGAATACAACTTTACACATCTTGAAGGAAGTGATGATATCAAGTTGTCTTATGACTACATTTTTGTTGATATGCAAGTTAATAACAATGGTGGGCCTTCGATCATAAGAGAGTTGAGCAGAGATAACAAATTTTCAAATTCAAAAAAAATTCTTTTAATAGATAGGGAAGCAGATGTTTTTCAGGCGAAAAGAGTGGGTGCTGATGGATATCTGTTAAAACCTATAGATAAAACAAATTTAAAAAACCTTTTTACTTAAGCAAAAAATACTTTAAAATCAAATATACATATTGAGTACTAACCTTATAATCGCACTTATAGCAATTTGCCTGTTTTTTTCTGCATTACTTTCAGGCTCTGAAACTGCTATTACTTATGTGCCAAGGGAAAAAATTCATCAACTTTCTGATTCAAAAAGAAATAAAAAAATCAAAAATGCTAAAGATGAACTTGAAAAAACTATAGGCGGAATATTAGTAGCAAACAACTTTGTGAATATTCTCATGGCATCTTTATCAACAATTTTATTTGTTAATTTTCTAGATGGAGATGAAACTGCTGGTTCAGCACTTTCAACTATTGTTATTACTTTATTAGTACTTATTGCTGGAGAGATAACACCAAAAACAATTGCCTCAAGAAACCCCATTGGCTTCTTATCGAGAACAGCTTTTATAATCGATTTTCTTTCTAGAGTTTTTGCTCCATTTACAAGTCTTATTACGAAAGCTATCGACAATACATCAAAAGATGGAGATATGGATGGAGATGGTGAGATAACTGAAGCAGACATTCAGGCTTTAACAGCACTTGGCGAAATGGAGGGACAAATATTACCTGCTGAAAGAGAAATTATTGATTCACTTTTAGATTTCTCTGATAGACCAATTAAAGAAATTATGACTCCTAGAGTTGATGTATTGTTTCTATCAATTCCAGTAGATATGGAAGATGTAAGAAAAGTTGTTGATGAAAAGAGAATATCAAGAATGCCAATTTCTCGTTCAGAATCATTAGATGACACTTTTGGAATTGTTTATGTGAAAGACTTGTTCAACCTTGATAATGAAGCTACTTCTGTTGAAGTTGAGAACCTTGTTAAAGATGCAATATATTTACCTGAATACACAACTGTGTTGTCTGCTTTAAATATTCTTAGAGAAAATCAAGCAAGTTTTGCATGTGTAATAGATGAGAATGGTGGAATAGAAGGTGTAATTACAATCAAAGACGTTCTTTCTGAATTCGTCGGTGATCTGCCAGATGAACATGATGAAAGATTCAAAGGAATTAAAAGACTAGGTCCCGGTCAATGGGTTGTAGAGGGGAAAACAGACATTGATGATTTTGAAGAATTTTTTGGTCTTGAGTCACAAGAGTCTGATGTGGCTACAGTGGGAGGTCTTTACCTAAGCTACTCTGAAAAATTACCAAGCGTAAACGAAAAAATTACAGTCCACGGCCTTGAATTAACTGTGTCAGCTGTTGATAACAGAAGAATAGATTCATTAATAGTTAAAAAAATTTCAAAAATTAATCAATAAGTTACACAAAGTATTGATGTAATGTATTCCACACGTTAATTTTAGTCACTAGGTTTATAATTAAAGTATGGGTTTATTTTGGCAAATTGTTTCGCTACTCTCGGTTTGGTTAGTGTATGGAGTTATCGCTTCTTTCTTTGTTAAAAATAGCAACAAAAGAGACTATCTATTAATTTTATTATCTGGTTTTTTAGGGGGTTTAGTAGGAGGTTTGTTGGCTAATGAAATTCAAATTCCAGACAACATATGGTATTTAAGTGAATTTCTTAAGCTTGTTTTTGCTGTGTTCTCAATGCATGGACTTCAATTTATTTTCAAAAAAACAGGTTTTAGGCAATAATTTTATTTTTTTGGAATTCTTGCAGCTTTAAGTAAATTTGCATTTTCATCAATTAAACCGCATCTCTTTGATAGCAACTTTGGATTAAAAGAGAATAGATTTTTTCTCCATGTAGCAATATATCCATAACCATCTGCATTATTTAATTTTGTAAATGAATCTTCTAACTCATCTGTAGATAAGGCTATGACTACAGGGAAGCCGTTGTACAAAGCGTCCCATTCATCAGAAGTTGTAATCTTGCTTGATGTTAGAAGTTTTGATTTAAAATCTTCAGTCATCATTATTAATTATGTTCTCAAAATTTTCCATAAATTGTTCCTCGTTCTCACCATCTAATTTAAGTGAGAAAGATTCACCTTGTTTAATTGCAAGCTTTAGAATTCCGATCATGCTTTTTCCATCAACTTGATTGCCTTTATGTTCTATTGTCACAGAACCGATAAATTCCTGTGCAAGCTTAACAAATTCTGCAGCCGGTCTTGCATGTAGACCAACAGAAGCAGCAACTGTAAGTTCTTTTGTAATTGCCATCTAAATTAACCCTCCTTTATATTTGTCAGCGTCATCTGATGACAGTTTCCAGTATTCAGATAAGAAAAAACCTAAACCATCTTTGGTAAAGGTGCTAAATTCGTCATAACCTTCTACAGCATCAAAATTTGTAGACATCAATAAATCAATGATAGCTTTAAAAGTAGTGACCTCCATGCCGTTATTGATTAAAACATCTAATGGTGCCTGGAATCTTTCATTCTTAGAAAACTTAAGTTTTGGATTTCTAGCAACTCTAACAACTTTATCCTTTAATGCAGGTTGAGAAAAACGGTTAAGGATACTTTTCTTAAATTCTGATAATTCATGTTCGTAGTCTGTCTTAGAAATGAATGCTGTTGCTAATGCTTCTAATGCATCTATGGCATATGATTTATATTCATCATGTTCAAATATTTCATGGATAAACTGTAAGTCTTTTGAAATACCAAAATATGCAAGTTTTAAATGGAGTCCATTCAGCAACCATAGTTTTTTTATAAATTCGACTTCATAATCACCGTAAGTAACAATGTCAGACTCATCCAAAGGTTTGTATTGTAAATCATCAAGGACAATGGAGCCATATTTTTCTACAACTACATCCAAAGAGTTATTACTTTGTGGTGGAACAATTTTGTCTACCACTGCATCTATAGAGATTATATTTTCAGTATTTTTGGAATTTCTTTGTTGTGCTTTTGTAGATGATCTGTATTGATTTTCAAAAGCTATAAAGAATATTTCCTTGGATGTGTTGGCATTGTATATTAATTCATAAATACCTTGAACATATTTTGGTCCAACTGACGTTGATATAATATCTGCCTTTGACAAGTAAGAATTTATTGACTCATTGTCGTTTATGCTAACACCAGTTACATCACTTATAACTTCTGAACTTTCACTGTTAATATCTAAGCTAGTTATTTTATATTCTTTTTTAAGGTTAATTTCATTAATTAAATCTTCATTTATATCAATAAAAACTACATCATAATTACTTTTCTTTAGCTCGGGGCAAATGAAACCTCTGCCTATATTTCCGGCTCCAAAATGTAGTGCTAATTTATTATTACTCAACTTGATAAAGCTTTAAATATTTGATCTACATTATTAGTTTTCCATAGGGCCTTGGCATCTTCAATATCCTCAATATTTTCTGCCAAAGAGGCAAGTACATCCATGTGCTTGTCACTGTTTGCTGCTATACCTACAATTATGTATGCTTTTTCATCGATCCACTTAACTCCATCTGGAATCTGTATCACACTTATTCCTGTGTGGATGACATGTTTCTCTCCATCTAACATACCGTGAGGAATTGCAACTCCGTTGCCTATGTATGTTGCAAAAGTTTGTGTCTCTAATTTTTCAACCATAGAGTCAATGTATTCTTCAGTGGTGTATCCATTTTGAAAAAGGAGTTTTCCTGCTGCAATAGTAGCTTCTTTTCTATCACTAAATTCTTGTCCAACCAAGATTGAACTTTTACTTAGAATTTCTTTGGTCGTCATGTTGAGGAGATCTGATTTCCCTCTGACAAGTCTTGAATAAGCTTATTTAGTGCTGGGTCATTCATAAACATAAGGTACTGAATTAAGACACTTCCCTCTGGGGCAGAACTTTTTGCTACTCCAGCCAAACCTTTGTGGCATACAACTATGTCTGCATCAGCTGGAATTTGTGTTGCTGGTGAATGTACTATTTCGACCTCTATTCCAGCTTTTTTTGCTTTTTTTATAAGACTATTTTTTACCATCAAGCTGGACCCCGCTCCTGCTTCACAGGCTAAACAAATCTTTTTAACTTCTGAAGCTTCAATTGAGCTCATAATTTACCTCCAAAAAAAATTAGCTTGGGCACTGAGCCCAAGCTAATTATAACTAAATACTTTGTATTTATACAGTTGGGATGTTGGATTCGATTTCTTCTTCGACTCCAGCATCTGTTTCTGCAATTGGACGTGCCTTAAGCAGGATAGTACCAACAACTGCTGATGCTACTGCTCCAATGGCAATTCCACCTAAAACTCCTCCAAATCCACCTGATGGCGTCATTGATAAGAAAGCAAAAATACTTCCAGGAGAAGCAGGACCTACAAGACCTGCATCGGTTGCTACGAACCATAGGTCAGCAGAAATTCCACCAGCCCACATTGCCACGATCATAATTGGATGTGCCAATACATATGGGAAGTAGATTTCATGAATTCCACCGAAGAAATGAATTATGATTGCTCCGGGTGCGGAACTCTTCCACATTCCTGTTCCTGCAAACCAGTATGCAAGAAGTAGTCCAAGTCCAGGACCTGGGTTAGCTTCTAACATGAAGAAGATTGATTTACCTACTTCAGCTGATTCTGCAGCACCTAGTGGTGTTAATACACCGTGGTTTACAGCATTGTTTAAGAACAATACTTTAGCCACTTCAATAGGAATGTCTGCAAGTGGTACTAGGCCACTGTCTACTAATCCTTTAGCAGCATTTCCAAGACCGTCAGATATTGCAGTCAAAATAGGTGAAAGACCTATGTTAGTTACAACAGCTGTTCCAAGTCCTACGATACCTAATGAAAAGTTATCATAAAGCATCTCAAAGCCTTCAGGAACACTATTTTGTAGTCCTCCATCAACTTTTTTAAGAACCCAGGCAGATCCTGGACCTACAAGCATAGCTCCGAAGAACTGAATTGAACCTGTACCGGTAATTGCAGCAAATGTAGTAACTGCACCAATAACTCCACCTCTATGACCATATACCATTTTTCCACCTGTGTAGCCGATGAGGCATGGTAGAAGGTAAGTAATCATAGGGCCGACCATTGATGAAAGTTGCTCATTTGGCAACCAACCTGGTCCAATAAATAGGGCTGTGATTAAGCCCCATGCGATGAAGGCACCTATGTTAGGAATAACCATTCCTGACGCAGCACCACCAACGCGTTGTATGAATTCCTTCATAATTTACAATCCCCCTAACGATTGTTTGTTTATACGTTGATTAATTATTTCACAAAATAATCACTTTAATTTTACTGAAATTAATCTCAGGTTTCAGGTAGTTGTACTATAAATAAATACTTTTCTTGTAACCATTTGATAAAGTTATTACACTACACTGCAGAAAAATATGAAAAATTTACTATATATCGTTATAGGTGCTTGTTTTTTAGGAATTATCTCAAGTAGTGCTTCAGGTTTTTTAACTACTGAAACTAGTAACACATTAGATAACCTTTACGAAGAAAATTTTTATATTGATCCTGAATCTGTTGAGGTTGGAGATGATAAAGTAAAGGTTTTGCTTTATCAAGTAAACACAAATAATGCTGAGAAAAAAATAAACGACTGTCTTAATTTTTATAAATCAGAATATGAAGATAAAACAATTGAGTGCAGTATTCTCATAAATCAAAATATTGCAGTTGAAAAAGATTGTGTATTAATTTCAGGTGAGTTTGCAAAACAAGAAGAAAAAGAGATAGTTACAATCACTAAAGATACTTCCTGTTAACTATTAATCAAAAATAGAGCCGAGTAAACTGTCTTCTTCCGTTTCAATTTCAGCTATTGCATCGCCAACATTTACCATATCACCTTCTTCAACTTTCAAAGAAAGTATTTCTCCCGTGAATGGTGAGTCAAGATCCATATCTACTTTGTCTGTAGATATCTCACATAGAATATCGCCTTTATTAACCTTGTCTCCAGTTGAAACCTTCCAACCAAGTAGCTCAGCTTCTGTCATTTGGTCGGACATTGCAGGTAATAAAATATTTTCTTTAGCCATATATATATATTTATAGCATGTCTTGAATAGCATTTAAAATATCTTCTTTTTGGGGAATCACAGTTGATTCTAAATGCTTTGCAGATGGCATTGGGGAGTGTAATCCTGAAACGAGCTTTGGAGCAGTTTCTAAAACATTGAATAAATCACTTTCAACTACTTCTGAAACTACAGTTGTCCCAACAGAACTGTTTGAAGGTGCTTCTTGACATACCAAAAGTTTTTTTGTTTTAATTAATGAATTTTTAATAGTTTCAAAATCTATTGGTGATACTGTTTGTAAGTCAACTATCTCAATTGAGTGATTTTGTAGCTCCTTCATCGCAACAGCTTCTTTAACAACATTCACCATATTAGAGTAAGAAACAACAGTAAGATCTGTACCTTCTTGCGCAACTGATGCATTACCTAAGTAGCTAGAATCTTTTGGAATTGGATTTAACGTTACATTTTCTTTTACTTTATAAATCAACTTATGCTCCATAAAAATAACAGGATTTGGGTCTACAAAAGAACTCAGTAATAAATCATAAGCATTTTGTGCGTTTGAAGGAGTGACTACTTTTAATCCTGGTACATGACAAAACCAAGACTCAAGGGACTGACTGTGTTGAGCTGCTGCACCTGTACCAGCACCACTAGCCCCTCTTATGACTATCGGGACATTAACAGCTCCTCCATACATGAAATGAAGTTTTGCAGCTTGATTTACTATGGGGTCCATTGCGTTAACAATAAAATCGCTAAACTGCATTTCAACAATAGGTCTACTTCCAGTCATTGAAGCGCCTACTGCTAAACCTGCAATTACATCTTCAGAAATAGGAGTGTCTTTTATTCTCTCACTTCCAAACTCTTCTAGAAGACCCTCTGTTACGCCGAATGCACCACCATAAATTCCTATATCTTCTCCTGCTAGGAATGCTGTTTGATTCTTTTCTAATATTAATGAGAGAGCTTTATTGATTGATTGTCCAGCAGTAAGTTCAGGCATACGAATCTTCCTCTAAATTTGTTACTGGGCTCATTGGCGAAT
Organism: uncultured Candidatus Actinomarina sp.; assembly: GCA_902595195.1. GTDB lineage: Bacteria > Actinomycetota > Acidimicrobiia > Actinomarinales > Actinomarinaceae > Actinomarina. The sequence goes on from CACJPC010000001.1 coordinate 8,789, forward strand.
CAAGTGCTTTTTTAACAGAATCACGAATTAGCTCTTTTACACCTTCATCAATTTCTTTAAGTTTTTCTTCAGTAACCCCTGACTCTATAAGCTTTCCAATATATCTTTTTATTGGGTCTTTTTCCTCCTTCCAGTATTCGATTTCATCACTTGTTCTATAGAGGTTCCTGTCAGATTTCGAATGTCCTCTATAGCGATACGTTACTGCTTCTATAAACTTTGGCCTATTAGAAGAAAGTATTTCATTCTTAAAATTTGTTACACTTTCGAATACAGCCTCTACATCATTGCCATCAATTTGTATACTTTCAATGCCATAGGAATTTCCCCTTGATGCAATTGATTCTCCAGCCACGGCTTTGTCTGAAGCCATGGACATTCCATATTGATTATTTTCACAAAGAAAAAGAACCGGCAAGTCCCAAAGAGAAGCTAAGTTTAGTGCTTCATGAAAAGACCCTTCATTTACTGCACCATCGCCAAAGAAGCAAAGAACTATATTGTCCTTCTTTTGCATTTGAAAGGATAATGCTGCACCAACAGATATTGTTAAACTTCCAGCTACAATTCCATTTGCTCCAAGGTTGCCATTTGATAAATCAGCAATATGCATTGATCCTCCCCGACCTCTGCAATAGCCATCTTCTCTCCCTAGTAGTTCTGCAAACATTTTGAATGGGTCAGCACCTTTGCCAAGGCAGTGTCCATGACCTCTGTGTGTTGATGTAATAAGGTCTTCTTTATCAAGCGCTAAGCATGCTCCTGTAGCTGAAGCTTCCTGACCTATAGATAAATGCATTGTTCCATGAAGCAAGCCTCTTGAAAACATTTCTTCCAAAGCTTCTTCAAACAATCTGATTAACATCATCATTCGGTGAAGTTCTAACCGCTTATCAAGTTTTAATGTCATTAAAAACTATTTAACTATCTTCTTGTAATTTTCTTAAATTATTTATTAGGTTTTCTGGAAGCTCAACTGAATCATAGGAAATAGGATCACCTTGTTTAACATCTTTGGCAACAACTGCTCCTTCTAATAGGCCTAGTGGAACTAGATTATCTGCTTCTGAAACTGGGTACGTTACGCCATATGAACTGAACCCGCCTATCCCATCAATCTGGTCTCCCTTTTGAAGATCTTTTTTTGCGTGACCTATAACTTCTGCGATCCATGATTTTGGTTGTAAGCCAGGCTCATTATTGATAATTGCCATTCCTATGCTTCTAGGAGCTTCAATTGAAGCAAGATGATAAGGTCTGTAGAGAGTGTAATATGGCCCTTCTCCCATTGACAAATATTCCATTTCTTCAATTACAGTTGGGTTTTCAGACTTTACAATTGAAAACACACCGGGTGCAGGACCAAATGCGTAATCAACTCTTCCAGTACCTGCTAGCACTCCTCCATCTTCTTTAGGGATTAGAACTTTGTTTAAATCATTGACTTCGCTGACAGGTCCATTCATGCCAATTTTGTCAGGAGGTAGATTTATAGCATTTGCAAGTGCTGTCATTTCAATCATTGTTTTAGAACCATCCTCAAAACTAGCTAACATTTTTGGATTCATTTTCTTCCTAGTGGCTTTTTCCAAACAAGTATTAGGATTTGCAGTTTGATCTAGTGGATTATTTTTTCCTTTGCCTACACATACAATTTCAAACCCAAGATCAACAGAGAAGTCGTAAAGCTCCTTACAAGCGACTGGTTCATCACCATTGGCAACACTGTATACAACACCATTTGCATTTGCTTTGTTTGCTAAATACATACCTATTGTGACATCTGTTTCTACGTTTAACATTAAAATGTGCTTCTTTGCATTTATACATGCTTCTGCAACTTCTGCACCTACCCATGGAACTCCCGTTGCTTCAAACACAATATCTATAGGTAAGTCTGCTAAGGCTGCTGCTTTATCTACAACTCCTCCCTGTCCTTTTTCAATAGAATCTGAAGCATCAGAGTTGTGTTTTACAGTTTCAATTCCTGCAAGTTTTAGAGCATTTTCTGCTCTAGAGGTATCAATGTCTGCGCATGCGACAAGACTCATACCAGGTATTTTTCCTATCTGAGCAGCAAGCCCTGAGCCCATTTGACCTGCACCAGCAAGACCGACTCTTACGGGTCTTCCTAATTCTTTTTCTCTAGCTATTAAAAGTTCTGTAAAATTCATTCGTTTATCATTACCTTATCGCCTACTTCTATTTCAGGCTTTTTATCGAAACTACAACTAACATCTCCAGGTAGAGCTGCTTCTGTTGCAGCGTCTAGCTTAAGAACAAGATGTCCCAAGTTTTTAAAATTTTCATTTGCAACATCTCCGACTGCAGTTACTTTAAGTTGAACATTTGAAAGAGCTACTTCGGATCCAACTTTAATCTCGCCAGTAATTTCCTCTAATTTGTGTATTACAGCGAAATCTTGTAATTCTTCTGGTGCGTTGTCTCCAAAAAAAACTACAATACCTTCATCTAAAAATAACTTAGCTTGTTCACCTATTCTTACTATTTCTGAAGAATAAATTTGCATTAAGCTTCAGAAACTTGATCCTCAGAAACTCCAGAAACAAAGTTCTCTTCTTTAATAAATTGTGCGAGAGGACCTGCTGGTGTGGTGTCGTGAATATCAATAGTAGGTACGCCCTTCATAGGATAAACACCAATTCTTGCTGTTCCTCCACAATCTATTACTGCACAAGCCATAGCTTTAAAGCTTCCTTCTGGTGATGATTTAAAACCATCAAAAGCTTCTGCTCCGGTTAAATCAGCTATTTTTTGTGCTACTGGATGAATGCCTCCACCAGTAATACAAACAATATACTTTTTTTCATCAGTTGGTTGTATTTCCAAAGGACCTCCCCAACCGCTTGGTCCTGCTTCAACTTTTACTTTTTTATAATCTGACATTTTTCTCCTTTAAAATCTGTAACGCTCTGATTTTAGTCAGAGCGTCACAAATTTAAAAATTGTTAAGTTAAGTGTTTACAAACCCAATGCAAATAAATAACCAACAACTACTGAGATTGGACCAGTAATCATTCTACTTGTTAGAACTGCTGGAACTCCAACCGTAACTGTTTCAGGTTCTGCCTCACCAAGAGCCAGGCCAACAGGTACGAAGTCACAACCAACCTGCGGGTTGATTGCAAACAAAGCTGGAAGTGCCATTGAAACATCAATGTTTCCACGTCCAATTTCTGTACCTATCAACACACCTACGATCTGGGCTATAACTGCACCAGGTCCAAGTAGTGGTGATAAAACAGGTATCGCACAAATGATACAAACGATCATAAGACCGCCTAAACTGCTTGCAAAACCTTTAATACCATTAGCAATAGCATCACCGACACCGGTTTCTAAAATTAAACCAATGACGAAAGTAACGAATGCCATAAATGGAATTATTGTTTTTAAACATAGATCAACAGCATCACGACCTGCTTGGAATAGTGTTCCAACCACGCCACCAACTGAACGACCAATTCTTTCTATTAAAGCTTGCATTATTCAACACCTGCCTTTCTGGATGTCATAATGTTATAGATGATATCAGTAACGATACCTCTAATTAAAATGACAACCATACCAGCAAGAAGATATCTAACTGCCAAAGCAGTAACCATATCCGGTGCAACTATTTCTACACCTGCTGCAATCCCTAACCACACGAATAATTCTCCTCCATTTGCATGTGGAAAAATTCCCGTAATTGGATGAACGAAGCTTACTGCTGAATCATAAAAAGCTGGTTTGTGTTTTTCTGGTAAAAATGTACCGAATGTATAGCAAACTGGGTTTGTAAGCATAAACACCGCTACAAATGGAAGAAGAGTGTATCGTACAGGCATATACATTATGCCTTCTTGAGAAGCCCATTTGGCAAAGCCCTCAACTCTCTCCTCACCAATAAACTTGACCAAAGCATTTACTGCAGTCAAGAACACAACCACAATAGGAATAATTCCTGTTGTGAAACCAACAAATACATCAGCAGCGGTTCTAAATACTTGGATAAAGGCTTCTGCGCCTGCTACCAAAGCATCCATATCTCCCCCTCCTTATTATTAATTAGTTGAACCTGCATCTGATACACTTTGTAGTTTTTTTAACAAAGTATTAGCTGCCATCTCAGCAGCTTCCCAGATTGGTTCATTGTTATTTGAATTTACAATTTCCTTCAACTTCTTACCATTGAATAATGTAACGTTTTTACTTTTTGCAAAAGTCGTAACGCCCTCTAGGGTAAGTGCATTAACAACGGTTGAATTTGAGTCAACTGAAATCGCTAGGTAGATTTTTTTTCTTCCCCATTTAGGTTGATTTACTCCAATTGCAACTTCTAGACCAGGTCCTTTTATGCTGTTGACAGCACTCAAAAAACCAGTAGCTTGTCTTTTTGCTAGACTCATTTGCAAAACCCACATTAAAGCAAGAGTTACAAATATTACACCTAGAGCATATGGTGAGTTAGTTAGCAACTTACTCCCTTCCAACTTAAATAGTTATACTAATTCTAATAATATTTTTTTTCACAAATCAAGTTGCTATGTGAATATTTTTTAAAGCTGTAACTATTTTGCAAATGTATGTTTAAAACTAAATCATCTGTTCAAGTTTAAAAATATCCTCTATGAAAGTAACTTTCATGTTTCTAGGATCCCCAGGTATTACTACAGCTTCAAGCTCAGAATATTTTGATACACATTCTGTAGTATCCACTGCTTGCCATTTATCTAACTTAGCTAGTTCGTAAGATTTCCAAAGCTCTGATGCAGGGAAAATTTGAGGAGTTTGGATTTCTACAATTGTCTCCTGTATTTCTTCTTTTTTGAATTCCTCTTTTTTCATTAAGTTGTCTGAGTTAAATCCAGGAGCAGATGCGCCATATTTGATCGCGACATCAATGAGTTCATCGAGAAGATAACTAGGAAGTAGAGGTCTTGCGCCATCATGAATTAATATCAAATCCTCCTCATTAACCTCAGGACGTTCTTTAAGATATACGAGTCCTTGGTACTCACTTTCATGTCTCGTATCACCACCAATTGTTACACCAGACAATTTATTGGGATTTACAAGTTCGATTACATTATTAGTTTTTTCCCAATCTTCATCTCTTACTACAAGTAAAATTGAGTCTACCTTATCAGAATTATCTAAAGTTTCTAAAGCCCAAGATAAAGCGGGTTTTCCGCCAATTGGAAAGTATACTTTATTTTCCTCATTATTAAATCTATCACTAGATCCACCTGCTAATAGTATTGAATGTACTTTCAACTTATAATTTCTTGGATAGCAGTTCTTATCTCATCAGCATTTTTTTGTGACAATATTGTCTCTTTAATAGGTGCTTTGTTAATTTTTGAATGTGTATTTAAAACATCAAACACAAATGGAGCAGCCGATGGAGCCATGCTGAATGTTTTTAAACCAAGTACGTATAATGCAAATGCTGCAACTGGATCAGAAGACATTTCTCCACAAACTGATACTTCAATATTATTTTTGTCGGAGCAGTCAATTACATTTGATATTGCTCTCAGCACAGCAGGATGAAGTGGGTCTTGGTAATGACCTAAATTACTATTACCACGATCAGCAGCCATTATGTATTGTGTTAAATCATTTGTTCCTATGGATATAAAATCAACAATTTCTGAAAACTTGTCAGCAATAAATGCAGATGCTGGTGTCTCAACCATAATTCCCATTGGGGGAGCTTCAACTTTAAGTTCATTGGCTACTTTAGTAACAAACGCTTTAGCCTCTATATAATCTTCTATTGTGGAAATCATAGGAAACATAATTTTTATTCTTTCTAGTGATTCAGAACTTAAAATTGATTTTATTTGAGAATCAAATAACTCTAAATTGCCGAGGGATAATCTGATGCCCCTTACACCTAGAAATGGATTTTCCTCTATGGGCAAATTGAGATAGTCTACTTGTTTATCGCCACCTATATCAAGAGTTCTATAAACAATTGTTCCAGTAAATTTTTTAGTTATTTCTTCGAGAACTGTGCTTTGTTGTTCAAGTGTTGGGATAGTTGAGTTATCAAGATATATAAATTCTGACCTAAATAAACCAATAGAATTTAAAAATGGATGACTATATGCATTAATCTCTTCTAAAGATCCGATATTGACTCTAAATTCAATTCCTAAATTTCTATATTTTTCTTCTGTAAAATTTTTAATTAGATCTTTAATCTTGCTTTGTTTTTGCTCCAAAGCAGAAATATGGCTATCACTTGGTGAAACAGTAACATCTCCAGTGCCGCCATCAATTGAGATGGTCTTGCCATTAGTAATTTGGTCTAATTGTTCTTTAATTCCAATTACACATGGAATGCCTAAATTTTTTGCAACAATAACCGCATGTGAAGTGAGCCCTCCTTCTTTTAATACAATTCCATTCACTTTACTCAAGTCCATTGATGATGTATCTGCAGGTGTTAAGTCATTGGCAATTAAAATCGTATTATCTAAAAGTGAAACCTCTCTTTCAATATCTTGCATGTTAAAAACTAGATGTTTTCCTACAGAAACAATATCTTCAGCTCGTTGTTTAAAATACTCATCCTCCATAGATTCAAACATTGTTGCAGTAGATGTAAATACATCGTAAACCTCTGAAATTGCTGGTTCTGGATGTTGATTGAGTTGTCCTAATATTTCAGGATCCTGAAGTATCAATATATATGCATCCAATATATCAGCTTCGTCATTTCTGTCTTTTGAACGAAATTCATTAATTTGTGAATTAAATTTATCAATTAGTTGTTTACTAGCTTCTTTGTGAGAAAAAGTAGCTTCTATATCAAAATCTATCTCATTCTTATATACAAATGATGAGCCTATCGCTACACCTAATGAAGCACCTAACCCCTTAACATTTGTCATAAATACATCAAACCTTATATAAAAATTTTCTTTAAAAATTTCTTATTATTCAAAAGTATTATTACTTTGAATTATATGCAAATTTTAGTGCTTGAAATCAATACTTCTATTACTTTGTTCAATTTAAGTGATCAAAACGGTTCACTTAAATTTGAAAATTTAGGAGAGGTTCAAGATTCAAACAATTTAAATTTTAACGATGATACGGAGTGCGTAATAATTGACTCAACAGCACCTGAAGAACCAAAGCTTTCAATGTTATTAGGCAACTTGATTAGCTCTAATTACAAAATAACTACTAACAATGTAACTAATGCTATTAAGAAGATAAACACTGATGGTCAAATAGTCGAACACCTTAATAGAGAAGAGTATATAAGGTTATCTACCCCGTCAAAAGCAACTGTTGGAATGGTTAAATCTTACTTTAATAAATACCCATCATGGAGCTTCAACAAATTTATGGCTTTACATAATTCTTACTATGACGAATATAAGGCACTTGAGCCTGAAGTCTATTTAGAATCTAAATAAACCTGAGTTATTCCAGCAAGAATAACTAAACCAAAACCAAAGTATTGCAACCCTTTTAAAGATTCATTTAAAATTAAAGCCCCGATGACCACTCCTGTGACGGGTTCCAAATACGTTATTGTTCCGATTGATAAAGGTGTAATAATTTTTACTACATACCAATAGGTAGCTAAACCTACGCCTGTTAAAAAGAATCCTAAAAATATGCTAACTGCCAAATTATCTATCATCCAATCAAACCCAGAAACTGTAAATGGAGATAAACAAAGAGCTGCAAAAATTACTTGTATAAACGCAACGTTTAAGCCGCCATATTCCTTTGACTTTTCTGAGCCATAGATAATTAGAAACGCAAGAGTTATTGCACTGATAATCCCATAAACTACTCCTATTGGTGAAGCAATAGTTGAAATGTCTAAAAGGAAAAACAAACCAAAGAATCCAGCAAGAATTATTAGGATTTGGAATCTTTCAACTTTTTGACCTCTGAATGTTTCGATAAAGATTACAAAAATTGGATATGAGAAAACAAGCCCAATGCCAACTGCAACACTGTTAAGTTCTATAGATTTGAACATAGTTGACCAATGAATTGCCAACAAAGGTCCTAATACAAATCCAGAATTGAGCAGTTGTCTAGTTATACCCCTTTTCTTTAGGACAAATATTAATAAAAAAATTGATCCTAAAAATGTTCTAATACCTACAAGTGAAAGAGAGCTAATGTTTGAAGTTCTTATAATTAGAGGGATTGTGCCCCAAGAAATAGCTAAGAGACTTATTAAAAAATAGGCTCTAAGTTTTAGATTCAAACTTACTGCTGTTCTTGTTTTGAGTAATTGCTAAATTGTGTAAATTCTTTACTAAAGAAAAGCTCAACTTTTCCAGTTTGTCCAGATCTGTTCTTTACAATATTAACTTCAGCCACACCTGGTATTTCAGTTCCAGGATTGTAATAATCGTCTCTGTAGAGCATCATTACAATATCTGCATCTTGCTCAATCGCACCTGATTCACGCAAGTCGCCCAATCTTGGTCTTTTATCCTCTCTTGCTTCTGCTGCTCTGTTTAACTGTGAGAGGGCAAGTATTGGTACTCTTAATTCACGAGCTAAGTTTTTTAAATTTCTGCTGATTTCTGCAATTTCTTGCTGTCTATTGTCTCCAGAGGAGCTTTGCATAAGTTGAAGATAGTCAACAATAATTAAATCTAGACCCTTTGATGATTTGAGCCTTCTAGACTTAGCTCTAATATCCGTAACTGTGATTACAGGTGCGTCATCAAAATAAAGTGGAAGGTTGTTGACTTTAGATGCAGCTTCTACAACTCTTGACCACTTTTCAGCTCCTAGTTGTCCTTTTCTAGCATCTCCTGAAGTAACTTTTGCTTCAGAAAATAAAACTCTTTGTACCAATTCTTCTTTTGTCATCTCAAGAGAGAAAAATGCAACGACCTTGCCTTCTTTTGCAACATTAGTTGCAATGTTTAATCCAAGTGAAGATTTACCCATGCTGGGTCTTGATGCAAGAACTACTAGATTTCCTTCTTGAAGTCCTGATAAATAATAATCGAGATCAGAAAAATAAGTTGGAAGTCCTGATAAACCAGTACCACGGTTTTCAATCTCTTCAATTCTCTCAATAGCACTTTCTAACACATCATTAACTCCAACTAATCCATCTCCAATAGCATCATCAGAGGCAGTAAAAATAGTTTGTTCAGCTTCATCAAGAACGCTATGAATTTCTTTATCCATTGCCATTGCGAGAAGCTCAATTCTTCCACTGGCTTTTAACAATTTCCTTCTATGAGAGTGTTCTAGGACTATTTCAATATATCTTTCAAAGTTTGCTGAACTTGGAACGTTATCTACTAAACGTGCAATGTATGAAGCATTTATGGATTTAGAGTTTTTTGAATCTTTAAATATTAACTCTGAAACTGTAACTGTATCGATTGGTTTTCCAGTATCAAACAAGCCTTTCATAGCTTCATAAACTGTTTGATTTGAAGGACTATAAAAGTCAGCTGGCCTAACTTCTTCCATTAATCTAGAGACAGCATCTCTGGATAGCAAAGCGCTTCCTAAAAGTGCCTCTTCTGCTTCAAGACTATGTGGTGGAACTTTACCTAAAGATTGACTATCTCTTGACGAAAGTGCTTCAGGACCAGCCATTATTTTGTTTCAGGTATTACTTCTAAAGTTGTTTCAAATTTTGTATCTGGACCCAATACAACAGAAATTGTATGCAATCCTATTTCTTTAACTTGATTGTCTGTAACGACTTGTTCAGTTTCAAGCCTAAATCCTGAAAATGTTTCTATTGCATCAACAATTTGTTCATCACTGACTGCTGCATAAAGAGTTCCCTCGTCTGTTGTGTTCTGTGAAATAACAATTTTTGCATCAGCAAGTGCCGCTTTTATTGATTCGGCTAATTCATCATTAGCTTGTGCTTGCATTTCTCTTTTTTCTTGTAACTTCTCAGCAAATTTTAGATTGCTTGCAGTAGCAACCATTGCAAGTTTTTTAGGTAGAAGATAGTTCCTAGCATATCCTTTAGCTACATCAACCACATCTCCTTTTCTTCCAAGAGACTTTACATCGGAGTTGAGAATAAGTTTCATCTTCTGTTGTAACTTTGCTTATATGAACTTGTAGTTACATAAGGAAGTAAAGCTAATTCTCTAGCAACTTTGATTAGACGAGCAACTTTTGCTTGTTCTTGTTTTGTGATTCCTGTAATTAAACTGGATCTGATTTTTCCTCTATCAGAAACAAATTTCTCAAGTAACTTTACATCTTTGTAAGTTGCGTTTTCTATTTGCTGCTTTGTAATTCTTCTTTGTTTAGGAGCTTCATATTTTGAAGATCTTCTTCCACTAGTTTTTTTTCCATTTGTCATAATAAATCTCCTTAAAACGGTGCTTCGTCTTCTTCGTAGTTTTCTCTAGCTACTGGTTCCTGAGATGAACCCATACCACCAGATACTCTTTCTATATTTGCTTTTGCCCATCTCAAACTTGGAGCTATTTCATCGATGGAGAGGTCAACAATTGAACGGTTTTGACCGTCCTGTGTTTCCCAAGATCTATAATTTAATCTTCCGACTACAACTACTCTCATCCCTTTTTGTAATGATGCAGCAGCGTTTTCTGCCATATCATTCCAAACTGTTCCTTGGAAAAACATCGGATCTCCTTCTTCCCAAGATCCATCAGAGTTTCTTTTTCTTTTGTTTTGTGCAATTCGAATTTCTGCAAGAGTTGCACCACCATCAGTTACCCTGACTTCAGGGTCTGCAGTTAAATTTCCAACAATTGTTACTGTGTTATCTACCATTTTTATATACCTCTAGCTTTCCATCTTTAAGACTTTGTGTCTAATCACATCATCAGATATTTTTAGCACTCTATCGAGTTCTGCGGGAACATTTGAAGGACTTTCAAAACTTGTTATTGTATATATTCCCTCTTTGAATGTGTCTATTTCGTAAGCGAGCTTTCTTCTCTGCCAAACGCCTTGTTCTGACACATTTCCACCGCCATTAGAAATAACTTCTGAAATGGATTTGTGAATTGAATCAACGATTGATTCGTCTGCTGTAGGTCTCACTATTGAGACTAAGTCATATTTATTCATTTTTCTCCTATGGACACTTGTACGTGGCTTCTTTCGAAGCAGGTACTAATTAATTTAATACTAAATATGTACTATGACAGAATTTTTTTAATTTCTTTTTTCCACTCTTTAAGTGAATCTTGAATATCAGAACCCATATCGTAGGAATGTTCTTCACTTGGAAAATCAGAGTTTTCTATGTCTTTTTTATATTCAACCAGTGCTTTAACTGTTGAATCATATTGCTCACCATATCTCTTAACAAATTTAGCATCAATGTATTCTTTAGATTTCATGCCAATGAGATCATGGATTACAAGAACTTGTCCATCTGTATACTTTCCAGCACCTATACCTATTGTTGGTATTGTTAAATTCTCTGAGATAGATTGAGCAACAATAGTAGGAACTCCTTCTAACACAATTGCAAAACATCCTGTTTCCTGCAAAAGAAGAGCGTCTTCGAAAAGTTTTTTAGCTAGATCTAGAGTTTTACCTTGAATTTTGTAACCCCCCATTAAGTTTTTTGATTGTGGCGTTAAACCTAAATGACCCATCACTGGTATTTCAGCATCTATTAATGCATTGATGACTTCTTTTCTTTTTTCCCCGCCCTCTACTTTTACTGCATCTGCTTTGCCTTCTTGAATAAATCTTCCAGCATTCTTTAATGAATCAGAAACATTTATGTGATATGACAAATAAGGCATATCTGCAACAACTAATGAAGACGGGTTGGCATTTGTTACTGCTTTTACATGGTGTAGCATTTCATCAACAGTCACAGATAGTGTATCGTCATGGCCTAAAACAACCTGTGCTAAAGAATCACCAACTAAAATAATATCAATTTCAGCTTCTGAAACTGCTTTAGCAGTTGGATAATCATAAGCAGTCATCATGGAGATAACTCGATTGCCTTTTAAGTTATTTATATAAGGTACTGTTTTTTTCATTTTCCTCTCTCCGCTTTAATAAGTCGAAGGATTCATACCTATTCTATTAAATTTTTATTATTAAACAAGATACTTATTGATATGATTTATTATTTCTAAACATTGCCAATAACATCAAGATGTGAGTTATTTAAAATATTTATTCTTATTAATATTTATATCATGTTCAGTAACTAGCTCAGGAGTTTTAATGAATGAAAATGGATACGAAAAGGCTTATTTTGCCGGTGGTTGCTTTTGGTGTATGGAGCCACCATTCGAAGCAATGGAAGGTGTGATTGAAGCAACATCAGGATATATGGGAGGTACTACAGAAAATCCTACATATGAGGAGGTCACTACAGGCGAGACTGGACATGCAGAAGTAGTAGAAATCTTATTTGATCCAAAGACTGTTACCTATGAAGAGTTGTTAGAAGTGTTCTGGAGAAATATCGATCCAACAGCATTGAATTATCAATTTGCAGATGTTGGGTCACAATATAGAACTGAGATTTTTACAGTTGGCAGTAAACAGAAAGATTTAGCTGAACAATCCAAAGTCGAATTGGAAAATTCAGGTAAATTTGATAAGCCAATTGTTACTGCAATTTCAGAAGCACCTGCATTTTATATCGCTGAAGAATATCATCAGGACTTTTATAAAAAGCAAAGTATGCGTTATCAAATGTATGCAAAAGCCAGTGGAAGAAAAGGGTTTCTGGAAGACACTTGGGGAGAAGACTAATACATAATTGTTTTAGTCAAATGATGAGGTCTCTCATCGGCATGAAAATCAGTCCATAGTTTGAAATCTAGTTGTGGAATTATAATTTTTTCTTCCTCATTTTTATAATTATTTATAAGTTCTGTTAATTTTGCTGTTACATATATTGAAGTAGATCTGATTTCAATTTCCTCAATAGAGTCTCTATCAACAAGAATTCCTGAATCTATTTTTTCTTTTAATCCAGATGAGTATTTAACAATTCCAAAACTCTCTAATGCAACTGGAATAATATAATCAGCAAATGCTGTCATATTCTCCATGTCCTCTATGAAAAAATAACTTTTTGAAAGCTCTCTGTGGATTCCCCAGAATGCTAGCTGAGCCAATTTAAGAAAATATACCTTTTCATTTTCAAAAATTGAATGATCATCAAACCTTTTAAAATCTCTCACTAGTCTTTCAACTAGGCCTTCTCCATTGTCATACAGTTTTTTGGGCCCATCGTCTACGAAATTTATCCAATCACCATCGTATTTTGTAACTAAAGTATCTCCAACATTATTAAGTATTTCGACTTTTTCATCTGCCATAGGCATTTCAATATTCCCAGTAAAAATTCTCTTAAATTCTTTTAGGTCCATGTCTCTCATATAGTGACCCTGGGTAAGAGGGACTCCTTCAATTAAAGCCTTGTCGATTTGATAAACCATTGCGTCAGTATCCGATAAATTCTCAATTTTATATTTCACAGAAGTCGAAAAATCAGTAAATACAAAGTTTAGAGTATTTATTAACATTGTTTTTCTTATATATTCCACGGGAACAATATTTGGATTTCCCTCATAATTGATTCCAAAATCTTCTTTGCTTAAGTTAATCGCTGATTCGTGTAATTTTTCTATATCTATTTCCAAACAAGAAAGTTGTTGAATGACTTTTGAAACCGATGATAAAACTTGGGATTCCCAATTAATTTCCATGTAAAAATCCTAATAGATTTTAAACAAATAATTTTTTATACTTTTAGATTATGAAACCAAAAATATGCGTTGTTGGAAGTGCAAATATTGATCAAGTGTCTTATGTAAAAAGAGCACCAAATGATGGAGAGACGCTTTTTGGGGAAGATTATCAAATGGGTTTTGGTGGAAAAGGTGCAAATCAAGCGGTAATGGCAGGACTTTTAGGTGCTGAGGTTTATGTTATTGCCTGTCTTGGTAGTGATGTCTATAGAGAGATGACAATTGAAAATTTTAAAAGCAACAATGTGATTACTGATTATATTCAGACAGTCGAAGGGTCGAGTGGAGTTGCACCTATTTGGGTTGATGAGTCTGGACAAAATAGGATTGTCGTAATACCTGGTGCAAATAATTTATTAGATAGTTCATTAGCGATAGAATCTTTAGAAAAAATTGGTAAACCCGATGTCTTGGTTGGTCAGTTTGAAATACCTATGAATGTAAACGAAGAGGTTTTTTCTTATGCTTACAAGAATGGTGTGCAGACAGTACTTAATCCCGCTCCAGCGAATAAACCAACGAATGTTCTTCTCGAAAACACCTCTTGGTTTATTCCTAATGAAGTAGAGTTTGAAGAAATTTATGGTGAAGTATTTAATGAAGATAATTTACTTTTATTTGCAAATGATCTCAAAACAAATGTTGTAGTCACTTTGGGTGAAAAGGGTTGTGCCTATATAAAAAATAATTCCGTAGAAATTATGAATACTGATACAGTTAAAGCAGTTGATACAACTGGTGCTGGTGATGCCTTTGTGGGTGCTTTCTCATTCGGAGTAGCAAGTAAATTAGAAATTGAAGAGTGTCTGAAACTAGCACTTCAAAAAGCAACAGACTCTGTAACAAAAAAAGGTACTCAGAGTTCTTATAAGAATTAGCTAGGAATTTTTAAGCTTGCTTCCAGAATTATATTTGTAGCGTTGTTTACAGATTCTAAATACTCTTCTTTGCTGAGAGCTTCTTGTCTGTTTTGATCCCCATAAACCACAAGTAACGCCCCTGTTCTAACTTTTCTATAACTACCAACAACAAAAAGAGTTGATGCTTCCATTTCTGAACATAAAACACCACCCTTTACCCAGGCATCCCATTTTTGATTAAGCTCGTGAGAAACTGGCATGGAATCAGGGTCGTGTTGACCATAAAAAGAATCTTTGGACTGAACTACTCCGATGTGATAGTTTACATCCTTTTCTTTAGCTGCTTCTTCTAGAGCATAAACCATATCAGCAGAGGGTACAGCAGGAAATTCCATTGGCATGTACTGAGGAGAAGTTCCTTCTTGTCTTACAGCTCCATTTGCAATTACAAAATCGCCAACCCTTGTATGTTCTTGCATTGCTCCTGAAGTACCAATCCTGACTAAAGTCTTTGCACCAATATTGGCTAATTCTTCAATTGCAATTGCTGCAGAAGGGCAACCAATACCTGTTGAAGTAACACTCACTGGCCGTCCTTTATATGTACCGGTTACAGTTTTGTATTCTCTGTTAAATGCAATTTCTTTAGGGTTGTCAAAATGCTGTGCAATAAAATCAACTCTTCCCGGATCTCCAGGGAGAATAACAAAATCAGCAATATCGCCTTCTTTTAACTGAATGTGATACTGCTTTTCACCATCTAACATAGACTTTTTTTCTGACATAAAAAAATGTTATCAACAAGTAACAGATTGTCACTAATTTTTTATAAAATCTGTAGAAATTTCTTTGTAAACTGATACTTTAGAACTATGACTATTCCAGAAATAGATTTTCCTAGCAGTGATTCAGATTTCATTAAAGACCCTTATCCCTTTATGAAAGAATTAAGAGAAAAGTCACCAGTCGTTTTAGATAAAACAACTGATTTACAACTTGTAACAAGATTTGATGGTGTTAAAAATATTCAAACAAGTAAGAACTTTTCATCTAGTCCACCTAATGATTTAGAAGGTACGGAGTCTTCAATTATCGATCCTAAGGAATATGAATACTTTTGGAAAACTGAGGAATTCTCTCTACTTAACCTAGAAGGTCAGTTGCATGGTGATTTAAGAAATCTCGTTGCAAAAGCTTTTTCAAATAGACAAGTACAAGAACTAAGGCCTTTTATGGAAAATAAATCTTCAAGTTTATTGGAAAGTTTGAAAGGTGAAGAATTTGATCTTCTTAAAGATTATGCACAGCCGTATTCAATTTCTGTAATTGGTAAATTGCTAGGTGTTCCAGAAGATATGTATGAAAAATTTTTAGATTGGTCTAACAAAATTGTAAAAATGTATGACTTAAAAGTTAGTGACGAAGACTCTGCTAATGCAGAAAATGCAGCTAAAGAATTCTATGAATATACATTGGCACTTATAGACCAGAAAGTGAGAACTCCTGGAGATGATATGATTACAAGACTTGCTCATATAACTGAAAATAATCAGAAATTAACTAAGAATCAGATAATCTGCACAGTTATTTTGTTGCTGAATGCTGGTCATGAGGCAACAGTAAATACTATTGGAAACTCTATTGTGACGCTTGCAAATAATAACATTGATACCTTAAATCTTGATAAAACATACAATATCAAAAACATTATCGAAGAACTTATAAGGTTTGATAGTCCCCTTCAGTTCTTCCAGAGGTGGGTTTTAGATGATGATTATGTCGGAGATGTAGAAGTAAAAAAACACTCTAAGGTGGCCATATTATTAGGGTCTGCAAATAGAGATGCAGATAGTTTTATGGAGCCAGACCAAATAAACTTTGAAAGATCAAATCTTAGTCATACTAGTTTTGGAGGTGGAGTACATTTTTGTTTAGGCGCACATTTAGCAAGATTGGAACTGGAAGTTTCTTTTCACAATCTATTTTCAAATTCTATTTTGTTAGAAAGCCAACCTGAGAGAACTGGTGCATTTGGAATACGCGGCTACAAGGAAATAAAAGTAAAAATCTAAACTTTTTT
Organism: uncultured Candidatus Actinomarina sp.; assembly: GCA_902595195.1. Taxonomy (GTDB): domain Bacteria; phylum Actinomycetota; class Acidimicrobiia; order Actinomarinales; family Actinomarinaceae; genus Actinomarina. The sequence continues at coordinate 25,480 of CACJPC010000001.1, forward strand.
AGTGTTTAATACGTATGTTCACCCTAATATTCACATATGGGGAAATCTAAAAAATATGGCATGAATACGAAAGCGCTTCATGCAAATAAAAGATTCGAACCTATCTCAGGCGATGTCATGCCTCCTCTTCATTTATCCACTACATATATAAATGATATGCCGGGTGAGTCAGAATATTTTTACGGGAGAGTAAATAATCCAACTAGAGAGTTGTTTGAACGAACTCTCGCTTCACTAGAAGGTATTGAAAATTACGAAGAACAGCATGCATTTGCTATGGCTTCAGGCATGTCTGCCGTTAGCTTAATAGCTGAACTGGCTAAACCTGGTGACAATGTAGTAATAACAAAAGATGTTTATGGAGGAACAACTAATTATTTTTCAAAAATTATTAGAGAACGCGGAGTAGAGGTTAATTTTTGTGATTTTGCAGATACAGAAAAACTAGACAGCCTACTGAATGAGAAAACAAAACTGGCATGGATTGAATCTCCTTCAAATCCTTCTATGAACTTGTATGATCTACAAAAAATATCTGAAATTGTTCACGGTTATCCAACACTTCTAGTTGCTGATAGTACTTTTTCAACACCATTCATAACAAGACCTTTTGAACACGGTGTAGATATCATAATGCACTCTACAACAAAGTATATTGGTGGGCACAGCGATACATTAGGTGGTGCTGTGGTTTGCAAAGATCCTGAACTTCATGAGACTCTAATGTTGTATCAAAGACAGGGTGGAGCAATAATGTCTCCTTTTGATTCTTATCTTGTTCAGAGAGGTCTTTACTCACTTGGTCCTAGAATTAAATTACATTCTGAAAATGCTCATAAATTAGCAGAATATTTAGAAAACTCAGAACACATCAGGGAAGTAAGATATCCAGGCCTTAAAGGATTCGAAAATCACGAAATTGCTGTAAAACAAATGAATTATTTTGGAGGTATGCTTAGTTTCTATCTTGAGGAAAATGTTAACCAAGAGAAATTTTGGAAATCTCTTGAGCTATACAAGTTAGCAGTGAGCCTAGGCGGAGTTGAAACATTGATTGAGCTTCCATATCTGATGACTCACGATAACGCTCAAGAAACAGAAGCTAGTGCACCAATAGATTTAATTAGAGTATCTACAGGGCTTGAAAATATTGAAGACTTAATTGAAGATATGGACACAGCCTTAAATGCAGCAAAAAAATAATTTAAACCCCAATTATTTTTCTTACGCAATATATTCAGTATTTTTTACCGCCTTACTGTTTATCGTGTTTGGTGCAAATGGATGGGGGCCTGCAGCAGAAAATGAGCAAGCTATTGGAGAAATCTCTAGATGGTGCGAAAGGGTAAGTGGAGGTTTTTTTAGAGAACCTTCTAACACGCTTGGAAATCTTGGCTTTGTAGCAGTCGGGCTTTACATGTTTTATAAATTATCAGACGACGCTACAAACAATAAGTCTCCAATGTTTGGGTCCTTTAAAATTGCCTTGTTATATGCTGCTGCATCGACATTTTTAGGACCTGGGTCTATGGCAATGCATGGGACACATACAAAGTTTGGGGCATGGTTAGACAATGTCTCAATGATTGCTTACATATTGCTTCTATGGATCTACAACCTAAAAAAACTGACTCACTTCTCAAGTAAAACTTATTTTTCTTCTTATACGATATTGCTTATTTACTACGCATACAGTTACTGGTATTTAGATTCAGGGCTTGGAATAGGAGTGAATTTATTTGAATTAAGTATCGGACTTTGGATAGCGACTGAAGTTTTGATTAAATTTCCAAATGCATTTGGCAGAATAATGTCAGGTATAACTGTCTTAATCATTCAGCAATTGTTTGGAAGTCCTGTTATTGACTCTTTCCTCAATTTTCAAGATAATTGGGAAATGCTTTTATATTTTGTTCCTGCATTAATACCTAATTTAAAACCAAACATAAAGAGAACATATACTCCATGGTTTTTTATTGGGTTTGCGTCTTTTTTTGGTGCTGTTCTTATATGGGGAACAGGTGTTCCAGGTCACCCTTGGTGTAATCCAGATTCATGGATTCAGGCTCACATGATTTGGCATCTTTTATGTGCGCTAGCAACACTCAGCTTTTTTAACTTCTACAGAAAAGAAAATACGGCCTAATATACATCACATCTTTTTAATAAATAATAGGTATCAGAAGTTAAGGTTGTCTATCCAGTCTGAAATTTCTTTTACTGTTTGCTTGTAAATTGTAAGAGCATGTTCATCTGAATCATATGAAGACCTACTGGGGTCAACGAATGAATTATGGATTCTATTTTTTGCATTAGGAAAAACTGGACATAGCTCCTCTGCAGAGTTACAAACTGTTAATACGTAATCGAATGACTCTTCTATAAAATCATCAACAAGTTTTGGATACTGCATGCTAATGTCATAACCCTCTTCTGCCATTGCCCTAACTGCATATGGGTTTACAACCGATTCTGGATGAGTTCCAGCAGATTGTATTGCAAAGTCTGGGTACTTATTTTTAAGTAAACCCTCTGCAATTTGGGACCTACAAGTATTTCCAGTGCAGATAACAATTATTTTCATGGTGCTATTGTAAATGAAAAATTACAATAAATACATGGATACACAAGCTAGTAAAGAACGAAAATTTACCCAAACGATGGAAAAGTGGATTATGTATTTCATGTACACATTGTTTGGTGGTTTGTTTTTGTTAATTTCTTTGACAGGATCTTTTAGTGAAGGATTGGTTCTTTTGCCTGTCGCAGTAATATCAATCCCTCTAACAAAGTGGGGTATACGCTGGCAAAATGAGAGATATATTAGAAGTGCACAAAATCAAGACGATATAGAAATTGTTAAAGAAAGGCTAGATGCAATCGAGGAGAGAATAAAAAAATTGGAGGAAAAATGATATCTGTTGAGCTTTTAGCAAAGCATATGGCTTGGGCAAATCAAGAGATTTTTAAAGAAGTTAAAAAGCTAGGCCCTGATGTTCTTGATTACTATGTAGTTGATAAAGAATGGACAGTTAAAACAATAATGGTCCATATCGTTGCCGCTTCATACTTGTATAGTCAGAGATTACAAGAAAAACCCTTTTCTAAGATTGAATTTGATATGGACAGCCCTGATTTAATTGATGACTTACTTTCAGCTCTTGAGAATATTGACAAAGATTTAATAAAACAAGCTTATAAAGAAGACAAAGAGATTGAATATGAGACATCCAAAGGAATGAGATCAGACACAATCTCGTTCATATTGTCTATGATGATTTTTCACGCCACAGAACATAGAGCTCAAATTGTTGCAGCTCTAGACAAAAATAATGAGAGAAGTATAAATTTAGACGAATATAGTATTTTTGGTTATGTTCGACAACAGGGCTAAGAGGTTTGTTTTTTTACCCAATCATCATATTCAGGAAGTGTATAGACGGGTTCTAAAACTGTAATTTTTGGAACTTGGTATGGATGTCTTTGCGTTATGATATCTAAAACTTCTCGCATAAGAGATTCTTGTGTGTACATAGATATTTCGAATTCTTGTTCTTCTACTAGTTTTTCTTTCCATTTATAAGAAGACTGGATTTCATGAAAAGTGCCACATGCAATTTTGTTTGTCTCAACTAGCAAATTAACCAATTCCTTGGCTTTTTTATCTTCGTCTACTGTGGTTTGAATTATTATCATAAATCTAAATTAAGTTCATTCGCCGTAAAAGTCCAGAGTTTATTTCTAAGCTCCTCGTTATAAACAAGTTTATTATGTTGCATGGTTGCTGGTTGACCATAGAAGCCAAAGATTTTTGGGGCATAAACACGTTCTGTAGAAACATTTTCTTCTTCAATTGCCTGAATAATAGGGGCTATTCCTGTTTGAATGTTTGTAGAAAAGTATGTGTAAAAAGATTTCTTAATTTTTTTGACTTCATAAGGTCTTGATTGCCTTGATTTTGTAACACCTGGATGTGCAGTAGCAACCGAGATAGAAGTTTTTTTAAGTTTATTCTCTAACTCAAGTGCAAACATAGATCTAAATAAATTTGTAAGGTTGTATCTACTGCTTGGAGAGAATCTAGTTTTTGAATGAAGAAAGTCCAAATTAAACTCTCTAGCAAGATACATCGAAAGACTTGTTACCTGAACAATTCGTCCTGAGCTTCTATGTAAGTTTTCTAAAAGCATTAAAACTAATCTATAAGCCCCGAAATAATTAACTGCAATCATTGACTCATAGCCTTCTTCGGTAAGTTCAAAATCCCTATAAATTAAACCCGCATTATTGTATAAAACATCAATCTCTGAGAAATTAGTATTAATTTGTTTAACAAACTGTAGTACACTTGCTGGTTTTGATAAATCTAATTCTAAAAAGTGCGCATTGTTGCCAAGATACTCCTCAGCCATCTTTCCTTTTGAAGTATCTCTACAGCCAATTATGACTTTGTAGTTTTTAGAAATTAAATCTTTTGCAACTGCAAGGCCTATACCTTTGTTGCCACCTGTGATTATTGCTGTTTTTGACATTTTTTATTTAGTTTATTAATACCTACAATTAAATAAATGTATTATTTATTAACTGGAATTGTTGTAGTCTCGATACTTAGGTACTTTAATTTAATTCCAAAAATGACAAGCAAGTTTTGGACATATGTTGATTATGCTTTAGTTCTTATAGCTTTTGTGTTACTTTTGTCGAGAATACCTCCTTTGTTCTCTGGAATTTTACTGACCGTTGTAGCTGGATATGCTTGGCGAAAAGGTTTTTTTGATAAATTTCGTTAACTATTTTCTTCGTTGTTAAGCTTGGATAATGATAAGAATATTTGATTTTTTATTTTCTTTTTTTGGATTACTGGTTCTGTCTCCAGTTCTTTTAATTTTATTTGTGATTACTTATTTTGATACTGGTTCACCATTGTTTCGCCAAGAAAGAATTGGTAGATTTGAGGAACCTTTTACTCTAGTTAAATTTCGTACGATGCAGTTTGATACAGCTTCAGTAGCAAGCCACTTGGTCGACAAATCGGCCATAACACCTATAGGTTCATTCTTACGTAAATCACATCTAGATGAACTTCCTCAACTTTGGAATGTACTAAAAGGTAACATGAGTTTGGTCGGTCCTCGTCCAGCATTGTTTAGTCAGGAAAAATTACGAGATGCAAGAAAAAAACACGATGTTTATAGAGTACGCCCAGGTATTACTGGGCTTTCACAGGTTAGTGGTCTTGACACTTCTACCCCCGAGCTACTTGCTGAAACTGATGCAAAGATGATTGAAAATTTATCTTTAATTGATTACTTTAAATACATTATCGCAACGGCTGGTGGAAAAGGTGGGGGTGACGCAGCTCAACGATAATTTTTATTTGTTAGGAAGTATTGACATAAGCTTATCTTCAGAACTATTCAAAATAAAATTTCTAAATTCTTGTTCATATGTTATGTAATCCTTTCCAAATGTGTTTTGAAAATTTTCAGGAAATAAAATACCTGACTGTGAATTGATCCAAAAGTCATACATTGTTTGTTCCCCATGTATGTTGGTTAAGTAAGCTATAAACCATGCACCTACTTGATAACCTACGGCCCAGTCGCCTTCCCAGGTCACGTTATATAATTCAGGCCCATTTAAATATCGTTCTTTTATCGTCGGCTGATTGTCTCCACAATAACAACTAAACATTCCACCATACATCTCATTTTCTAAGTGAGAAAAATCATTTATGTCACGCGAATAATAAAGATGTGAAAAATATGTTGCATATCCCTCCATCCAAAAGGGTTTATCTCTGTTATCAGCACCTATTCGTTTGCCAGTAATTTTTTGTTGTAAATCGTAATCAAAATCTACAACATTAGATATTTGAAAAATATGATACATTTCATGGATCGTTACGTAAGCTTGTGAACGACTGTCCCAAGACAGATCGAAAGATCCACTAATAAATAGATAACAACACTCTCTGTCACTTGGTGTGCCACTTATAGATGAGCCTGAGACTCTTCCACCATCTGTAAACAATCCTATACTTCCATCGGCTTTCTTGTCTTGATAATCTGGGTTACAACGCGTGCTATTAAAAGTTACTGGATATTTTTGATTTAAATATTGGCAGTACTCTTCTTCTAGAGCTATTGCTGATGCATAATTTTCAGAATCAAGTTGTACAACAAGTATTGGATATAAATTCTCTCTTTTTACACGTGCATCTGTAAACAATAACTGCTCTGTGTACTCAATATACTTTGTGAGTATCTCTATATGTTGATCAGAAATCGTTGAAGCTTTAAAAATTTTAATGTCTCTGTAGTCAAGATAGTTGTCTGATGTAGGTGTAGTGGTAGACACTGTTGTACTAGGTGAGCTTGAGTTTCCAAACCGTTGTTGATATTTAGATGCAACAATTCCATAATTCTGAGGTACAGTTGAAAACTTCTCATTTACAAATGCAAATAAATTGCTGAACTCCTCTGTAAAAGCAGAAGGATAATTAGCAAAGTAGTCATTTAAATTATCCATATATATGCGAAGATCTTCAGCGTAACCAAATACAAACTCTAAATTATCTCTATATTGTCGTAAGCACTCTTCAGTTGTTGAATCAATTTCAGTTGCATCACTGCATAATTCTGTTCCAAGTTTTGTTTCGTAAATCTCTATAATGTCGAAACTGACTGTGGGTAATGGAGGAATGTTTGAGTCTTGTTCAGCGCCTGATGAATCCTCAATTGTCTCATTGTTTTCTAGTACTGGCTCAACTTCTGAAGTCGACGTGTCTCCACACATAGAAAGAAGTAGTAAAAAAATAATAAACTTTTTCATTCGTAATACTTATTGTTGTAAATTAACCATCTCACTGAAAATATGACTATGACAATCGAAAAAAGCATCGTCATATTAGGAAATAAATATAGAAGAGTAATTGAGCCTATAATTGTCACAAGAATTACTAACATCTTATTTTGTTCCTGGTTTATAAAATACTTTATTTCTACCTTTAACCAAATGGTATCTTTCCATTAAGAACTCTTTGTCTTCTTCTACCGAGTTTGTTAAGGGCAGTTCTTCCATTAATTCAAATCTTCTATTTTCGTAATCTATTTTTGTGGGCACAATTGTAGCGTCTAGGGCTTTTCCAATATAATGAAAACCACTTTTTATTGTCTGATTAGTTTTCATCTCTCCTTCAACTGTTAAATATAGAATGAACTTATCTTTTGACTTAAGCTGTTCAATTACTTGTTGAGTAACTCCTGTTGATTTAGCCCTCCAAACCGGTATTCCACCAAATCCTAGAAGAACTTTATTTTGAAGTCTTCCGAATGGATGAGGGATACCAAGCTTATCTGGGTTTTTCTTAAATGGTAATGGCACGACAATTCGAGTAAACATTGAGACAGAACCAAGAAAATAAAATTTTAAATCTGTTGCCAGGCAGACAAAATAGGCATAAATAGCATCAAAAGTAGATGAGTGTGGAGCTGAGGCAATGATAATTCTTTTTTTATCAGGAAGATTACCAACTACATCCCAGTTAACAGCTTTTAAAATGAGTCTTCCAAGTGGACCAAGAAATTTCCTTATTTTAATAGGATGGTTTTCTGTCTTTACAATGTGATCCATATCCTAATGCTAATTATTTGTTATCTCTTTTACCTGCCTTGAGAGATTTCTTAAGTTTTTGTTATTAAAATTTAAAACCCATATTCCTATGTATGACACTCCAACTATAAAAAATAAAAGTGCATATCCTCTTCCTGGACCCTGTCCTACAAGTGGAGATAGTAAATCAACATTATTTGGATAAAAATCAAACTCTAAATAATCTCCTAATGGACCAGCTATTAACACACCTAATGGCCTTAACATTTGAGCAATTGTACCTCTAAGTGCCAACGCCCTACCTCTAATATCTTCTGTAGTAATAGCTAACCATGCTCCAGAGGAAACAGTGTATTGTACGGTTCCACTAACTCCACCTATTACCCCATGGATACACAAAAGAATAATGCTTGGTCTAATCGACCCTAGAACTAAACTTAATCCTCCCAAGAGACCACAATAAATTGCAACTTTAAGATTTCCTTGAAGCCAGTCCGATAATCGAAGTGAGATGATAGAGCCAAAAAGAAAAGCTAATCCAATACTAGACTCTACAAGACCAAGGCCCGTTGCATCAGTAAAACTGAGAATCATAGGGGGAAGCAAGACTTGAGTAAAGCCCCATAGAAAATTACAAATTCCCAAAATAAGAACTAAGCTAAGTAGACCTTTTTGTTTTTTCAACCAGTTATACGCTTCAATTAAATCAAGGTAGATATTCTTAATATTCATTTTGTTTTTTGTCTCAACTTTTTTGCTTTTAAATAAGGTAATTGTTGCAACACCAAATAGACACGTGATTACATCAACAAGTATCACGCCGGTCAAGCCAAAGAAAGAATAGATAAAAGCTCCTCCTATTGGTCCAATAAGAACAGATATTGCCTCAGCACTTTCAAATAATGCGGATACTTTTGTAACTTCATTCTTTTTTACAACATCTCCTAAAAAAGCACTCCAAGTAGTCCAATGAGCAATTTCGAAAATACCAAATGCAAGGGCAAATGGTATCAAAAGAGTCAATGTCAACATGTCGTTTAAAGCAAAGTAGCCAATAACACACATCAAAACAGCAATTGTTAAATCAAAAATAATTATTAATTGTTTTCTTGGAAATCTATCAGCAAGCACTCCACCAAATGGTCCTGTTACGACCCCAACAATTGCTACGATAAATAGGATTGTTGATAGAGCACTAGCTTTTCCAGTTGTTTCATAGATCCACACTCCTATTGCAAAAAAAGACATTGCAGAACCTGTCCAAGACACAGTTTGGCCAAACCAAAGGAGATAAACTTTTTTACTCATACTTATGTAATACCAAAGGATAGATTAACTGAAACAGAAGCATATAGGTACAGTTTGGATTCTCTATTTTCTAAGAAGCTGCCAAATAATAAGTGGAATTATTACAATGATAATTTCCCAAGTATCCCAGTACTGCTCTAAAGTCTCAATCCAATTCATAAGTTTCTCTTTTTAAGATAACTTTTTCCAAACAATATCCAAATAAAAAATACAATCCAGAAAAATGCGAACATAATTGACTCTTCAATCCCGTAAATACTTAGAGTGAACTCAATTAAAAAAAGAAGCAAAATCAAAAATGCAATACCTCCTAAGTATTTAAAATTAATCATTTTTAATAAGCGAGTAGAAACCAAGAATAGAGGCGCATAAGAACAAAATTAAAAATACATAGTTAACAAAAATACTGGATTCTTCAAAAACATACATTAAGGGATACGAAATATATGCTGCAGCAAAATAAATCAAGCTTCTGTGTTTTATATTTTTAATAAATTAATACTCTATCTGCTTCAAATGTTAGCTCTACTAGTTTGTTTGGAGTTGCAGGTGTAAATCCTAAAGACTCTAATTGCTCTTTTGAGATTCCCCTTGCTTGAGCAGATTTTCCAGATGCATATAGTTTTGCACCTTTTTCTTTCAACACAACAAGATGGTCTGCCAATGTACCTAGGCCTACCCCCTGCATTTCACTTGTAGTTATCTCATGAAGAGATGTGACGCCATCTCCTGCACAAAATATTGTTACATCATTTCCATCTTCAATAGCAGATTTTGCGACCAAAAAACCCAAAACAGAACGGCTGGGATTTTCAACACCGGTAATAATGTGTACTAATAATTTGTCCATATTCAATAATAAACATTTGAAATTTGAAATTAGTAATAAAAATTAATAGATTGATATTAGGGGGGGAGCTTATGTTGAGTAAAGAGGCTGTAAAAGCCAAAAATAAGTATAAAAAATTAGGGGCAATGATTTCATGGTTAGTTGTAGAACCTTGGAATCCAAAAATGTGGAAGGTCAAGCTTCAAAGGTTTAACTTTGATAACGTTGTTGCTATAAATCCAAAGTCTAAAGGACACAAGAAGGAAAAACTAACGCTTGCTGGAATGGAGACTTGGAAAATAACAACACCAAATTCTGATCCTGAAAAGATACTTTTGTATTTTCATGGAGGTGCTTATCAAGTTGGAAGTCCAAAAGGGTATTATCCAATGCTTACACATATAGCAAGAGAGACTGGTTTTACAATTTATATACCAGATTACAGATTGGCACCAGAGCATTATTATCCTGCACAAGTTGAAGATGGAGTTGCAGCGTATGAAGCAATGGTGAACGATTTAGGATACTCACCTAATCAAATTGCATTTGGTGGAGATTCAGCTGGTGGAAATATGTCGCTTGTTACACTTTTAAAACTTAAAGAGCAAGGGAAAGAAATGCCAAGTGCTGTAATTTGTATTTCACCTTGGGCTGATCCAGCCGCAACTGGTGAATCATACAATCAAGATATGGCTGAAAAAGATTTCTTGATTGGCCCTATCTTTAAAAGAATGTGGGCAGAATACAACCTTGATGGATTTGGAGGATACTTTGTCAAAGAGGAAGACTTAGATCGAGAAAATCAATATATATGTCCAATTAAAGGAGATTACACAGGCTGTCCACCAATTATGGTGCAAGTGGGTGCCCATGAACTCTTGCTTTCAGACTCAAGAACATTAAAAGAAGTCTTTGAGAGAGATGGCGTAGTTCACGAATATAAAGAATGGGATGAACTTTGGCATGTGTTTCAAATAGAGGCACTTCTACCAGAGTCAATTGAATCGTTCAAAATGTTCGGAAGCTTTTTAAATAAATATATTGGTGTAAAAGTCTAAATATTTTAACTAACATCATAAATATTGTTATTGAAGGAAATTAATGAAACTCGCCCTTATTACTGGAAGCTCAGGCCATGTTGGATCAAATTTAATTAGGAAACTTTCAGAATTAAATTACAAAATTCGATGTATTGACTTTGACGGTGACCACCGTGCTTATGAAGGCTTTGATGTTGAGGTAATAAAAGGAGACATCACTAACAAAGAATCTCTTTACCCAATCTTTGAAGGTGTTGACGTAGTATTTCATACCGCTGCATTAATAAATTTAGATAGAAGATTTAGAAAGGCCATTGAGACAGTAAATATTGAGGGGACTAGAAATGTCTGTGAAGTTTCACTAGAGAAAGGCATTAACAAACTTATTCATTTTTCTTCAGTTGATGCTTTCTATCGTTTCCCAATTGATCAACCTTTGCTTGAAGAAAGGAAGCTTATTGAAGACCATAAAGGTATGCCTTATGACTTCTCCAAAGCTGAAGGCCAGAGAATTGTCTATGAGTTTTGTGAAAAAGGGCTAGATGCATCAATCATACACCCAACATCAATCGTTGGTCCCAATGACTTTAAGCCAGGCCTACCTATGCAGGCTTTTGTAGATATGGCGAATGGAAAGAGAAAACTTATGCCTAACTGGGGCTATAACTTTATAGATGTTCGTGATTTATGTGATGCCGCAATCTCTGCAGTAGAAAATGGAAGAACAGGACAGAACTACATCATTGGTGGCGACTATCATATGTATCTTTACATTGGAGAACTAATAGGAAAAAAACTTGGTAGAAAAGTAGTATATGGAACACTTCCTGAGTTTATAACATATCTTCCTCTTCCATTTGAATACATAAGAGCTCTCATAACAAATAAACCAAGAGTGTTAACTTTAGATGCTATTCATACTGCACAAACTGGGAATAAAGTTGTTCCTAGTTCATTAGCGAGAGAAGAACTGGGGCATAATCCAAGGCCGATCGAAGAAACAATATATGACACTATTGAATTTTTTCAAAAAAGAGGTCTCGTAAAGTAAGAATTGGGATTTACAATATGTCTGTGAATAAATTAGATGTACTCAACATAGCTGGCTATAAGTTTGAGCCATTGTCTGATATTGATTCTTTAGTACAAGAGTTTCAATTAGTTTGTGATGATTTAAAGCTCAAAGGCTCAGTGTATCTGAGTCCAAACGGCATAAACTTTTCTTTAGCTGGTAGTGAAGAAGCTATTGAACAATATATTCATTTTATAGAACAAGATAGAAGATTTTTAGATATACCTCTAAAAAAAACTTATAGTGAGACACAGCCTTTTAGAAGAATGAAAGTCCGACCTAAAAAAGAGATCATTTCATTGGGCAGAGATGATATAAATCCAAGAGAACTAACTGGAGGTTATGTTACTCCAAAAGAACTATATGCAATGTACGAAAACAATGAAGACGTCATTGTCTTAGATACTCGTAATGAATATGAGACTCGTGTGGGTCTCTTTGAAAATGCTGTAGATCTTCAACTTGATACATTTAGAGACTTCCCAGATGCAATAGAACAACTACCAGAGGAATACAAAGATAAACAAATTGTTATGTACTGTACTGGAGGGATTAGATGTGAGAAAGCATCTGCGGTTATGCTCAAAGCAGGATTTTCTGATGTGAAACAACTTGAAGGTGGAGTGCTTGACTACTTTAAAGAGACAGGTGGAAAATACTGGAATGGTGACTGTTTTGTCTTTGACGAACGTGTTGCATTAGATACTGGACTCAATGAAACAGAGTATATTTACTGTTATATATGTAGAGAGCCGCTATCAGCAGAAGAGAAAGCTTCTCCAGATTTCAAGATTAACGAGTACTGTCCGTACTGTATAAAGAAATAGACTTAGTCGTCACCAAAGAACATTTGATTTCCACCATATGGAATCTCTTCGTCCTTTGCATAAATTTCAACAAATCTAGTCTTTATTTCTTTGACCTTATCAATAATTCCTTTTTCTTTGAGGAAATTGTAAGGAGCACGAAATACTCTGTCTTCGACCTCTAAAAATTTATTTATTTTGTCTTTCATCGTGTTATAAAAATAATGGAATTTGAAATTTACCAGTAATTTTCAATGTTAAATTTTCATTAACTAGATGCATAAATTAGCAAATCTACTGTAAATATTGGGTAAAATTAGATATATGAATGCAACAAAAATACTTTTAGGCGCTTTTATTCTGCTAATACCTTTATTTTTTGGTTTTTTATTGCTTTCTCAATAAGTTATTTGAAGAGCTGACATATAGGTCAGCCCTTCAAATGTATTAGTCTATGTAGGTCCAGTATTGATATAAAGCTGCATCTGCACATCGAGCACAGTTTATATCTTTACAGTGAAGAATGTGCTTGACTAGCATTGCTATCCAAGTATCTTCTTCCTCTTCAGACCTTACAAAACCAATAGGCATAGAAATACCTCCTGGATGGTTGGTTGTTTGGGACTGGATTATATACAGTAATACAAGGTCGTTTGTAAAGCAAGCATTCTACTAAATTTTATATTTTCCAAAAATAATCAGATTTGATAAAACAATATTTATAAATGTTAATTTTTGATCTTCAGAAATTTCTTCTTCACTTTCAACACATTTAATAATATTGTTGATTAGCGCAACAACTCTTGGGTTATCTAACTCCCACATTTGGGATTGTTTACAAATTGATTTTATGGTTTCAATATTTAGCAAATAGTTCCTTTCTAACTTGGCATACTATGACTGTTTAAAAATCTGTTTAGTTTCAATATAATTTACTTTTCTCTTCTTTCTCTTTGAATATTTGTTTCGTATATTCCAGTTTCTTTAAAATTCTTTTGTTTTTGTTCCATAGCCTTTTGCGCCATAGCTTTTGCATATACAGACATATTTAATCCTCTTCTTCTTGATTTTTGCTCATAAGTAGCTTACGAGTCAGGCAAAGTAGTTTTATAAATTTCATCGTCTAGATCTATTAGGACTCGAGTTGCAAAGTTTTGTACTGAAGTTCCACAAGGATTTTTGCAATCTATTTGATCCCAAGAAAATTTATAGTCTTGATATACCCACCATTTATCCTGATAATAAAATGGAGCACCAAACAATGATTCTCTACCATTATCTGAATTAGTAATACAAATATATCTTTGTGTTACTACATATCCATCAGTAAACATATTTTCTATAGGATGAATTTCATCCACCCAGGCATAACCCATGCTGTTCCAAATTCTTCTACAAATCTGTCCATTAACTTTTAACTTATAAAAATTCTCATTTTCAGGTGTCCATTTGTCACCTTTCCATGTCCAGAGACTATAGAGATATTGAGTTAGTTCCTTTTCTTCTTCAGATAAAGTTATTGGTTCTTTAAGTGAATTTTCCCAAGCTTCTTCAAAATTATCTAACCTTAGGTAATGTTCTTCTGAATCATAAATTGTTGTCGTAGTAGTAGTTGAATTATTTACAATCTTTTTAGTAGTAGTTGATACTTTTCCTATATTTTCGATGTTCGCTTGATTAGTAGTACAACTTAAAAAAACAATTATAAAAATTAATTTTTTCATACAAAAATCATGCTTGTGTCTTGTGGTCCATAATGAGTTGGACACTGGTAATAGTATCTATCTCTTACAAACTGATTGTCTACAACTGTAAATGAATGAGTAGACCAGCTAACAGATTCGATTTTAAAATTTTCGTCACAATCTTTACATTTCCTTATATCTAATCTCGACAAATTTCTTACTAGCTTCACTTTGTCTCCACATTGATTGCATTTTTCATCAGTAATAATTTCATAACCTTTCGATTGTAGAAACACTGCTGCAATCCAGTGGCCTCTGAAAGCAGCAAGGTAAACTATTCCCTTTCCTGTTTTAGAATCTATTACTCCCAAATCTCCACATTCAGGTCTGCACAAATGTGCGTCTATATATAATCTTGAATACAAATCTGAACTGTAGTTATATTCATCACTTGCTCTACTCATTATCCATCTCCTTTTGTAATTGATACTCAAATAAATTATGTAAATCTTTCATGTCGGGATTTCTATACCACCATCTTTCAATGGGATAAATGTCTTGGTGGTGTTTTTTGTGTGTAAACTCACTCTTCTCCCATTCATACCAACCTCCAAGCTCAGTTTTATTTGCTACAAATATTTGAGGCGACAGTCTTGTGTGGAGATAGATTCTATCCCAACTGAAAGGTCTCTTAAATCTTCCTTTGAATTGTTGAAAGTGAGCATATATGACTGAGTTGTATCCAAAATGCCGATTTCTTCTCCAATCGTCAGGAAATCGTTTTACTCCTCTAAAAAATGTCCATTGAAGTTTTAATATTTCAAGATTTGGTTCAATAATATTAAAGGTTACATTGTCTGCATGTGATCGATACGAGGTTCCTCTACCTAGAATTATTCTTGCTCTGTCGCCATTGGAATCTCTCTTTGTAGTGATAGCCCAAGAACCTCCCCCCATATGCCCCCCAATATGATGTTTGAAGTCAATAGAAATTTCTCTAAGGTATGGAAAGTCTTCAATTTTCATTATTATTCTTCCTCGTAAAATTTATGATTTTTAAAATCTCCACCACCCCAAAACTTAAGCCAGTTACCATAGGATATTGGAAATTCATCAGGGTTTATTTTGAACCAGCTAAATGGTTGATCGCACATATAATAGATTTGACTGGCATCAAAAAACAATGCATCGACAAAACGGATTTTTTTCTTATCAATTTCTTTTGTAATTAATGGATGGTCTTTTCTTATGTAAATCCAAGATTCTTTAGATAGCTCTAGATATATACAATTTAATTGAACGCCACAATGTGGTCTATACCCTCCTTCATCCGGAATTTTTACTCCAGTTATTGGGTTGATCTTTATGCTGGTTAAACTTCCAGCCATATTATTTGGAACGGGAAATGAAAGATTTTTCATGTTTCTTTCAGTCTCTGAATTGTAATGTGAATAATATATGTTCCAATCGCTTGAGTGATTGAATGTTGACACAACGACTTTTCCATCAAATAGTTTAAATTCATATAAATCACCTCTGAACCATATAGATCTTTTACTCGAATATTCTATTGGTTCAGGAAATTGATTTTTCCAAGGCTCTAAGACTGCTCCAAAATCTTCTTGGTATTTACATTCAAGTTCATATTCATCGAAGAAGTTTTTGTTATACATTGGATCTTCGTAACTTGGTGTATAAATTATATTCATATTTACTCCTGTATAAATCAGCAGTAAATAAAAAACGAGCTACATCAGCTCGTTTCGATGAGGAACTTAATTGTCATTAAGACCACATCCTACTCCACCTTACTTTCCTCTAAGCAGGTTGGCAGAATAATTTCTTATTCACTCCTGATGCTTAATTTAATTTTATTATATTCCTGACATAAGACAAAAATTTATAATAAAAAACTAAAAATATATGGAATAAATACAAAAAAGAAATGATAAATAGCGCTTACTACCAAGCTCAAAAATACTAACGCTCCCAATATTTCAGAACCCTTTTCTATTAGCAAGCCCATACCAACAAAAATTGCGGTTACCAACCATCCAATTAAATAAAGCGGTGAAAGAGATAGTTTAATAAATTTCTCAAGTGTTGATTTCTGTTTTTGAATAGGTTTATTTTTAAAGCAAATTTTACATTCATAAAAATCAAGTGAGTGTTCACAGACTATAACATGTTCACATGGGAACTCTACACAATCTGGTAAGCCCTCTCCACCAAAAGATTCCTCATTATCAAAAGACAATTTATTAGTTCCCTTCACTTACTCCTCCTCTAACATAGCTAAATCTTCTATCTCATCAGCACAGCTAACACACAAAGCAAAAGTAGGATTATCTGAGAATATATGATTATTACAAGTCAAACATCTTGTATTTTGAGTAGATTCAATTTGTTCCCTAAATGCTGTAGTCAAGATATGAATAGTCATATAGTGATTTACCATATGCTCTTCGAAACTTCGCTCTTCCATAGCTTATTTGTTTAGATCTCTGCCATAAAAAATTACTTCTTGTATGGCGCATCTGGACTCTTGATTATCAATATTTTGTGGATAATTTCTTACAATTTTTAGGGTTAAATCGTAAAGTATTTCTGAATTTATATCTATCCACTGTGACGTGTTGTCGTGCTCTAGTTCTTTACTTACGAAATATTTTGACTCATTATCACTAGTTATACCTAAGGTTGCGACAATGATGCTCTCTTCAAATACAGTTGTAGATGCTGGATTCTGAAAAACCATAAATTCAAGAAAGATTGGCTCTTTGAAAGTAAATGTAATTGTTTCCTCTTGGCATATATGGCTGCTACTTCGCCAAACAGTATCAAGGTTATCAAATAAATTTGAACAAGAATATTCTCCAGATAGAGACGAAGTCGAATCGCATCCTGATGGGTATTTCTTTTCTAATGCGATGAAATCTTCATAGGGTTCCTCCTCGTTTTCGTTTGTTTCATCTTTAATATCTCTCATAAATTTTGTGCCGTTGACATCGACTACTTCTTTTCCATATGGTGGATATTGGTTTGGTCTAGTTTCATAAAGTGCAATAAAGTCCTCACTAATGTAGCCCATGAAAAAAATAAAACTTGCGAGAACAATATATAGTAAATTCTTTATCATCTTACTTATTACCTCTGTAGTATTTGATCTACAGTTATATCCCCTTTCTGGAAACGTATTAGATCTTCCCAACCTGATTGTTTAGCACCACACATGGCACCTTTATCGTTTCTATATTCCTTGTATTGAACAGTGTCTATATCTAAAGTTGTAGCCATATGTGAAGATGAGAAAAAATAAGATATCTTTGGATCATATAAAATTCTCAATTGCATCAAATCAAGAGATGTAAAATACCCCATATAGTCTGCATGGTCTGCATAAGACATAACTGAATCTGTACAAAGATTGTGACCTAAACCCAAAGCATGTCCAATTTCATGCACAAGAACGTGTTTTCTAAAATCACTTTTATATCTAGAATCTACCCATATCCACCCAAATTGACTTTTTGAGTAGGTATATTTTGCTGGGTAATAAGATCCTGCTATTTTATCTTTGCAATCATTAACTAAATCTGAAAATAAATTGTCACAATTTGAAAAGTGTATCGGTAGATTGACATAAGATGGATTGTCAGAATAAGAAATGTCTAAATTAGGTGCAACAATATTTAGTGTTCGTAATATTGTGTTAACAGTTTCTAAGTCTTCTTCTAGTACGTTTCCAAATAACCCAAGAACAACTTTGCCCTCTAGACGATCTCTATGATGCAATGGTCTCTCTATATAGTCTTCATCTTTTGAGAGGGTGAAATCTAATAGGGCTAATCCTGCTCCGTGAGGTTCTGGAAGTAAGTTGTGCATCTTACTGTGATTTTGGGATTGGAAAAACTCATTTAAATACTCTTCTTCTCCAATGTTTCTTACATCGTAATTAAGTTCAAAAGCTGGATTTATGATATTTTCTTTATAAAAAACCTTTAAATCTTTTATGTTCTCATAGTTTAAATTTGTAAGCTCAAAAAATGTTTGTTCATGACATTTTTCTTCCTCATACGAAGATACCGCTAGTTGTACCTTCCATGTATTTACATTACGAGTATATTTGGTATCTAGTCCATTTAATAAAAGCAGACTTACTTTATGTGATGAATCATTAAGATTAAGTCTTACTTGGTTAATTGAGTGCATATGAAAAGCATTTGAAAACGATTCATACATATAAGTGTTAGAGGGGATCGCTTTTATATATGCGGTTTTTACTCCTTCATTTTTTAGATTGTTCGGAAATGACACAACTATGTTTTTTCTTTCAGGCCCAATTTCTGCTTCAACTGAATTCCAGAATTCATCATTGAAACAAATATCTTTTCGTGCGGAATGCCCCGGATTCTCTTCGACATTACTTGAATGTTCTTCTGAAGAATAATGATTAGAGTCTATTGTAATTTCTTGTTCCGAGTTTTCACTGATAGCGCTTATAAATGTGTTTTCTGTAGTTCCTACAGTTAGGTACTGATAAGTTGTAGTTAGCTGACTAACGGCGAATATTGACCAGTAAAATATCCAGGCCATTGCGAAACCTAACAGTTTATCTGACACTATTTATTCACCCACTCTAAAATTTCTTTTGATAATTTTTTACCTCCAATATGAGATGGCTCTATAGGGTTTGCGTAATCGTCAGGAGTTGTAAAAATGTTTCGTAATTCCAAGACATCAGCTTTGAATGAGGAGCCTGTATTAAATACAATGTCGTTAAACATCGAAACCATTGCCTTTGAGGCAAATGCAACATCTGCGTAGAACGAATCTCCTACTAAATTGCCTTCGTATACTGTGCACAACAAAAGATTAGGGTTTTGCTGAGACAGATTTTTGACAATGGTTCGATATCTATTTTTAATTGGTGCCATCAACACAACTGCTTGTTCTAATATCTCAATAGCAGTGAGTTCAATGTTGTTTTTTAGAAATCCTAAATGACCTAATAAATCATTGCCACCAATGGAAAGTACATTGTGTGTAGTGAGCTTGTTGTTAACTTTATCAAGTTGATGCTCTATAACGTCACTTGTTGTATGTCCATCAACTGCTAATTGATTAAAAACATACCCAGACTGATCTTCAAGGTGTTCTTTAACACTGAACTCTCCTGGGTTAACGTAAACCTTATTGTCAATAATGCTGTCACCTAACAAACTCACATACGACATATTTATACTTTTTCCTTTTCTTTCTCTGGTTGTGTAGCAGGCTCGTCGTTTGGAATCGGTACTGCTTCTATTACTCGTAATGGTTTTCCTATCTCCATGTTTTTCCTTTCTTTATCTGATCTTCTGAAAAATTAAAATTGTCTTCATAGGTATTTTTCTTGGTCTTGCTTAAATACTTTTCAAAATATGGATAAATATCTTTAAACCAGTTTGAGGGATGTTCTTCTGGTGTAAATGAAATATTTCGTGCATACTCTACGCTATATTTTCTCTCTAAATATTCTTGATACCTAAAACCGAATATGTGAGTGAGATTTGGATAATCTAACAGGTCCCTTTTTTCATTGCTTTGGTCAGAAAGCATTACATTAAAGTGAGCAAACGATAAGAGGTACTCAAAATAAAGTGGTAGAAATTCAGCTAAGCTTTCTCCTCTGAAATAACTAAAGAAGTTCTCAAAGTTAGCTCTTCTTTGTCCAAGGCGTCGTGATCTTAAACTTCTCTGGTGTTTTCTCGAATCAAGAAACACAAGATTTCCATTGTATTTCAATGCTTTTTCAAGGGTTATCTGAAGTGAGGGTAGTTTGTAATTTAAGAGCCTATTTGTTTCAGAGATGACTTCAGATATTAACCTGATTTGAGGATAGATTACGGGGTGATCTTTAAATGGAAGATACTCAGACCCTTTTGTTTGATCACCAGTAAGTCTCTCATAGTTTTTTAAATGAGAATCTTGAAATTTAAATCTGAGTTCAAAATCATGTCCATATACTTTCAGTATGTTTGTTAAGTAGTTATCAATATATACTGCCCATTCATATGCAGCATTAAAGATTGCAGCTTCATCTTTATTGATAATTTTTCCTATGTATCGACAAATGCCTAATAGCGTTTCAAACTGTAATAACAAATAGAACTTTTCTGGCTCAACAAATTGAGATCTATATCCTTTTTCACACTCAATAACGACTCCTCTCAAAGCAACTTCACCAACAAGTGCAAAATTTTTCATATCCAATGTTTTAACAACTGGACTATTAAAAAAGAGTTCAGCAATAAGTTTTTGCTCGTATTCATGTTGCTTATTTAATCTTGCAAATAAAGTCTCATAATGTTTCACTAAATCATTCGATCCATCGTGGCCAAAACTACTAGTAGTCACCTCAGCAAATTTTTTAATTGAGTAGTAGCCACAACTACAGTATGGATTTGGAGCATTGTGGTCATAATTTCTACAGATAGCCTTACCGGACCATGGCTTCATAAAATCTTGTTCAGTTCCAAATCCTGGTGGGAGTACATCATTAAAATCACTCCACGTTCTGTTTCTTCTCCATCCATCACTGCTGTGAAATCCGTTTTGAATAGTAAAACGCCATATTCTATAGGCTTTTAGAGATTCTGGAACAATTAAAGGTTCGATACGTTCTCTATTACAACGAGAGCACACAATCCCATGATGGTTGCGTAAATTATGTTCTAAACACTGACATTTTTTAACATTATCCATTAATACTTTCTCCCTACATGACCTATATGGAATAATCCACAAAATCTGCAGTGATACTCACTAATTAATGTATTGGTTCGCTTTCTTGCACGATATGCTTTTGTTTTAGCAATCTCTTTTGTGTGATACTTCATCTTTCTCTTACAACTCCAACACTGATAACAAAGGCAGGTTGATCCATTTACCATAGACCAACACAACGCTGGTCTATTGGAAGTACGCGTTTTCATCACTGCAGCCCTTCTTTTTAGTGATTTTGACTAATATTGTATATGTTTTTGGTAATTATGACAAATAAAAATATCTTTTTTTTGTATTTTCCACTAATAATAAGATTCTTTATAATTGTGTTATGGGTGTGAGTGAGAGATTTCCAGTTTCTCTAAATGCAGTGAATATTGTCTGTTTTAAGATTGACTGGAAAGAGAGAATGTTAAATGTACTTCTTATCAAAAGAAGTATTTCTCCATATAAGAACAAATGGTCACTTCCTGGTGGATTTGTCCAAGGAGATGAGACATTAGAAGAGGCTGCAAGAAGAATATTTGTTAATGAGACAGGTATTTCTCCTGCTTATCTAAACCAGTTTAGAACATATAGTGGTACCAAAAGAGATAGACGTATTATAAATCAGCGTACTGAGCAGAAAGCAAGAGTAGTCTCTACTGCATTTACTGCTATTTATACAAGCGATGAAGAGTTGAAGTTAGATGATGAGAGTGAAGATATTAGATGGTTTAAGATTCCAAGGCGTTATTTCAGTAGATATATACCAGAAGATATGGCGTTTGATCATCATGATATGTTGCTAGAGGCATCCAATAGACTCCGGATGTCCTTGGAATATAGTGGTTTAGCGACTCGTTTCTTGCCAGAACACTTTACATTGGGCCAAATCCAGGATATTTATGAGATTATTTGGGAGGTAGAGTTAGATCCTGCAAACTTTAGAGAGAAACTCACCAATGTTGAGGGATGGATAAAAGAGTCTAAAGCTGGTCCTAAAGATGCCGAGCCAAGAAGAGGAAAACCTCCAACATGGTACAAAGAACATGATATTCCACAGTTCGATAGGATGATTACCAATCCAAATGGAGCTGTTATAAGAGAGAAAGAGTCAGAGTATCAAAAAAGCTTAGATAATTTAACAGGGGAAATTCCAATTATTAAAGATGTATAAAGCAATTCTTTGTAGATGTAAGTCTTGTTCAAAAGAAAAAAATTACTCGGTTAATACAAGCGACATCAATAAAAGTGTATTTTGCTCTTACTGTAATAATAAAATTGGCAGTATTGCTGAAATAATTAAATTGGATGAAGTTGCACAAACGAATAGAGAAGCTGAAGAACGTGAGCGAGAGAAACTTCAAGCTATAGAAAATGAAAAAAGGCAAGAGCGTTTAAAAGCACAAAAATTAAAAGAAAAAAAAGATTTCTTAAATTCTATTCCTAATGATTTTAAGCTGTTTCACTTTACAGACATTAGAAATTTAGATTCTATTAAACAGCACGGTTTATTAAGTTGGGAAAACTTAGAGAAAGAGCCTTTTAACTATTCAAGAGGAAAAGAGTACTTTCCAGCATCAGATCCACCAGGATCTCATGGATATAGAGATGGATTGTCAAGAACTCTAGATCGAAATAAAAATCTAACTAATTATGTACGGCTATGCAAAAATTCCAATCATGAAATGATTGAAGCAGCAAAAGCAAGGGGAGGTAATTTATGTTTATTAAAAATTAAAATTGAATCTTTATTTGAATTGGATTGTTTATTTGCTGATGATAATGCAACTACATTATCAAGACCTGTTGAAATAAATAAAGACTATAAAACCTTTGTTAATTCGAATAAAAACCAAGCTGAGGCTCTTGTTGAAAATTATATTCCCTTAGAATATATTGAAAAGAACTGGATTAAAATTTAATAAAGATTATGGCACAAAGACCAGTATTTAGCGTAGACGAAACCAACAAAGGTTTAATAACTGAAAAACTTATTGAATTTGAGTACTTCACTGGATTCTCTAGATCTCAAAAGGAAAAATCTATAAGTAGTCTCCATAAAGCAGCAAGTCACAAAGGGATAAATTCAATTTTAGAAGTATCAACAAAATCATCATCCCCAGTCGGTGTACTTTTAAGTGCATTTAATCTCTCTTTTTTATCAAGTGAAAACAAAC
The DNA here is from genome assembly GCA_902595195.1 of uncultured Candidatus Actinomarina sp. Lineage (GTDB taxonomy): Bacteria > Actinomycetota > Acidimicrobiia > Actinomarinales > Actinomarinaceae > Actinomarina. The sequence continues at coordinate 48,764 of CACJPC010000001.1, forward strand.
AAATATTTTTAGAATCGGTATTTCAAGGTAGTAAAATTTATGAAAACAATGATGGCCCACATACTGACTTATATAATTTATCTCCAAGTGATGTCAAAAAAGATGAAAGAATCGATAGAAACAAAAAAATTATTGGCTTTCAATTCAATAATATATTTTGGAATACGGAACCTAAAACAGCCTTCTATGATTGGCTATACTTAAACGCATTAAAGTTCAATATTGAAAATTCAGGTAATCATGCTTATAAAGAAGTTTTAAATTATAGTTCTTTTACCGACATTGAATTTAATCATAAAAAATCTATCAATTGTCAAGCAAGATCTTGTGCGCTATATGTTTCCCTTTATCAAAAAAAATTATTAGATAAAGCGTTAGCTAATAAAGAAAGCTTTCTAGAAATACTATCAAAAGACCCTTTTTACATCACTCAAAATAAATATAAACAAAAAGGTTTATTTGATTAAAAAATAATTTTTTTTAAATTGTAGAGATCCCCTATTTCTTCTAAATCAAATGTAGAAACTAGAAGCTCGCCAATCTTTCCTCTACCATCTTTCTTGCTATTAATAGATTTGGAAACTAAGACTTCGTAAGCATACAGCTCTTTGTTTTGTAAAAATATCTCTCTTGCTAGTTCATTATTATTATTTGAAAGAATTACGTTATTTCCATCTTCGACTAATTTTAAAAATATTTTTCCAAGTTCTACATGATCTTTATATTTAAACCCTTGTGAGCTATAGTCGGTAAAATTTGATGTGTCCGAATTGGGTATATAAGGAGGATCTAGATAGATAAAGCTGTTTTTTTTCTTAATATTCTTAATAGTTTCTTTGTATGAACCACATGTTATTTTCGCATTTGATAAATAAAGGCTTGCATTTGCAAGATTATCTTTATCAATAATATTAACTTTTTTATAGCTTCCAATCGGAACGTTAAATTGGTTATTGCTATTCACCCTAAACATTCCGTTAAAACATAACTTATTAATTGCTTGCATCAAAACGGCAGACTTGATTTTTTGTTCTTTAGTTTTTGGATTTATTTGAATATACTCTATTTTTTCTTTTTCAGATTCCTCTGAGTATGAAGCTATTTTTTCTTTTACCCATATCGAATTAAACTCCTTGACCAAGGCTTTGTACTCTGTAACAGGTCTCTTTTTTTTTGATAGTAATTTATTAAACTTAACCTCTATTTCCTCACACTGTTCGGTAAAACTTTCAAGATTCTTACTATCAGAAATAATCTCATAGTAAGAAATAAGCTGGGGTATAGCATCATTCAAATAAGCCGAATCAATTAACTCTAAATCTTTTAAATAAAAGAAAATTGAACCTCCGCCAAAAAATGGTTCGTAGTAATCAAAAGTTTGATTGTTTTCATTTTGGAGTAAAGAGAAAGCATCTGATATTAGATTTTTTAGTTTTGTCTTGCCTCCAACCCACTTAAGTGTTGGTTTTGTAATATTACTCATTGTATTAACACATATTACTAGACAGATAAGACTGAAATATTTAAAATGGGAAAACATGCTCAGTGACTATAAATCTGAAATGTTTGCTATTTTTGAAAATAATAGCTACAAAGTTACAACTATAAAAGATGTGTTTGATACAGGCTTAATGATTAATCACATTACCAGAAGAACCCCAAAGCAAAATATCTATATTGCAATTAAAGAAAGTACACCAGAATATTGTATAAGGTACATGGGGCAAGAAAGTACCTCCGGTACAGCTTGGATGAAAATTGATCTATACGCTAAAGAGCTCAGTCACTGGGTGCACAATATGGATTCTGTAGACAAAGCTCTTTTGTATTTAGGTGGGGAGTTTTGGCAAGATATAGATACAAAAAACTACTGGAATAAACTTGTTGAAAATTTGTCACTTCCTAGTGCTAATTTATGTATTGTTGATAGTGATGGTTTAGTAAACTTATTGGAGAGTAAATGACTCAATTTCAACCTCAATTAGGTAATGCTTTTTACAAAGCTCTTGGTGCTGAAGACATGGAGCCATTGCTAGCAATAAACGAAATCATTGCTAACTCTATCGACTCTTGGATAGAAGAATATTGTGGTAAAAAGGCAAAACGTCCAAAACTATCGATAGATATCAATATGTCAGCAAAACAAATAACTATTCAAGATAATGCTGGAGGAATGGAACCAGAGGAATTAAAAAATGCCATGGGTTTTGCAAAAGTTCAAAAAGAGCTTAGTGACTGTGCTGATGATTTAATGGGAATGTATGGATTTGGGCTTAAAGCCGCAACTGCAAATCTTGGTGGGCATTTTGAGGTAGTTTCAAAAAGGAAAAATAAGGATCTCTGCCATGTAGTAATGCCTATCGACAAGATGGCACAGGAAGTTAAGGCTGGTAAATCTGGAATGCTCAGTGATATTGAAGAAAATGGATACAACAAGAAAACAAAAATAAAAGATGTAGAAAAGGTATTTAATCCCGCTAAAACAAAGTCTGGAACATTTATTTATATTTCGCAGATAAAAAGAACTAATTTTAACCCTGAATCAATAATGAACGAATTATGTTACGCATGGCATTTTTTCACCCAAGAAAATCATCTAGGACCTGCTGTAGAGATTAAATTCAACGGAGTAAAAATAAGTGAACCAGAGTGGGGTCGTGATCAAGGCGGACAAGTGCCTTACAGCTCCATAGATTTTGAGTTTCCGTTTTCTTGGAGAGAAAATACAAAAACAATTGACACTAAAGTTCAATTTTCAGTGTGGCTTAATTATAAAGGTGGACAATATCAAGCAGGTGGTTTGTCATTATATAGAAAACTCCAAATGGTTTCCTACAAGGACCAAGAACTTGGCAAATGGTGGAGTAACGAATCAGCTAGTATCGAAGGATATTTAAGCACAAACTATTTAACTCCTAACCAAAGAAAAGATGATTTAGATAGGACGACTAGGTTCTACAAAGAATTCAACAAAGCACTTGAACCAGTAATGAAAGGAGCGGCTAAATTAGTCGATTCACAGCGCGGAGGCTTAGATGGTAAAGGATTTTCAAGAACAGCAATGGCTCAAGATGAGTTCGAAATGGGAAAATTCCTTGCATTAGGGTGGTTGAAATATTTTAATGAACACCCATTAGTCGAGGTAAGTTCGAAATTTCCGAAAGAACTTGAAAAATTTTTAAAAGATAAACAAAATACTCCAAGTGGTCCTGAAGATCCTGGTCCTGAAGATCCTGGTCCTGAAGATCCTCGTCCTGAAGAACCGGCTGTTGAAATTTTTGAACCTATTGATGAAAACTCATTTAATTTTGATGGTGAAACATATCAACTCCTCATACTCAAAGATAAAACTGATGGAAGCAGTTATGACTGGAAAAAAACTGGAGAACAAATTGAAATATTTATTGATGATGAGGCTGACGGCATAAATAAAGAATTGGGAGGTATGCTGAAAAAAATGACAAATGACCCTGGAGTGGGTAAATGGGAAAAATTGTCTTTAAATTTAGTAAAAGAACACGTAATTCATCAATTTTTACTTAAGGAAAATATACAAAATGCGCGGGCATTTGCATATGCAAAATCTTGGATTGAGAACATTTATAAAAATGAATAACAAATTTAAACAAGCTTGGGAAGAACTATTAATATTAGAAAAATCTGAAAATCAAGAGTTAGCTGATTATGAAGATCAACTACTTGATATATTAAATATCCTTTTTAATCATTGGCCTGAGGGTGTTGACGATTTGTCTTTAGCTGACGAACTAAATACTACTGTCGCTAAAGTTACCGCTTTGAAGTTTTTAAGTTCTATAGAAGAAGATGAGTTGATTCCAGTTCTTAAAAAGTACAGAAACACTTCGCTTTTATATGAAATATTAAAAATACCTGAGCAAACAAGAGATGTGTTTTTAAATAGAGCAGGAAGAGTTCGACATAACATTACAATGCTAGTCAAAATGGCTAATGATTTGTTTAATGGTTTAAGTGAAATTGAAAAAAATGAGAGTTCTAATCCTTGGATGAAAAAAATTAGTGTTATAGATAAAAGTATCTGGGGTGATATTGCTAATGAAGCAAAAGACTGGGGTATTAAAGAGCAAGATATTAAGAAAATTGAGAAATTTAAATCGGGTAGAAAAAAAACAATACAGGACTGGGAGTGGTTAAAAGATTTTGTTGAAATCCAGATAAATAAGAAAAATATAGCACCAAAAAATATACATGGAGAACCTATGAATCATCACAAAGTTTTAATTGAAACATGGAAAAGAATAATCTAAATTGTCCTACAAAGATTTACGCTTACGAAAAACAGTTGAAGGTAGTGGAAAATTACTTAACAATGTAATAAAACCCTCGCTCAAAGAAAACACAAAAACCTTTAGGGCTCTTACAGCTTATTACAGTATTGGATCTCTTGAAGCTATTGGAAAAACTCTTGACTATTTTTTAAGTAACGACGGAATAATTCAAATTGTTATTGGAGATCAAGTAGATGACGAAAGGACACTTAAAGGGGCTAGTGAAGAACTTCAAAAAGAAGAAATTGTAATTTTTCAAAAAAAATTACAGGAAGATGTTGAACTTGTAAGAAATGAAAATTCAAGGTTTACAATTGCGACAATTGCTTATTTGATTTTAGATGAAAAATTACAGCTTAAAGTTGCTAACTATAGAAATGGTGAGTTGTGGCATCCAAAAATGTACCTTCTTGAAGATGGAGATGGGAACAAAATAGCAGCATCTGGATCTGGAAACATGTCAGAAAGCGGTTTTGAAAAAAACTATGAAATACATGATATTTTTACTAATTGGGACTTTGGTACCGAGTACTTTTCATCAGAAGATCCTTCAGAACCAACAAAGGAAGAAATTTTTTGGAGAATTTGGAATAATAATGATGAAAACACAGAGGTAAAGGAACTTGATAAAGAATACGCTCAAAAGCTCTTAGAACGAATTGGTAATCCATCAAAAGAAGATGTTATTAAATACGTAGATCAAAAAGTAAAAGATAACCAGAATGAAAATTTATTAAACTTTAAAAAAGATTTACAAACTTCGCCAATTTTCCACGAGTTTAATTTAGGTAAATCAGCCCTATATCCACATCAAATAAATGCGGTACAAAAAGCGCTAAAAATGTGGCCAATCAGGATCCTCTTTTCTGATGAAGTTGGATTAGGTAAAACTTTAGAATTAGGAACACTAATAGCTTATCTAATTAAAAACAATTTAGTAGATAATGTTTTAGTGTTGGCACCACCAACATTGACTGAACAGTGGCAGGATGAAATGAAACAACACTTTGATCTAGACTTTGCAAGATATGACAGAACAAAAAAAAGTTGGGTCTATAAAGATGAAGAATTTGAAGGTATTAAAGAAAATTCTCCCTTAAGATACAACGATAATTTTCCCTCTTTAGCGATTATGTCTAAATCTATGGCAGTTCGATCAAATGAGCAACATATCTTTTTAGAAAACGATTCTTATCCCGACTTTTTGGTAATTGATGAAGCTCATCATGCCAGAATGCACAGAGGTTATGATGGTTCAGCAAAGAAAACTAATTTTAGAAGAGTTGTGGAACAAATCTCTAATGAAATCAAACACATAGCATTTGCAACTGCGACGCCTATGAGAAAAAATATTGATGAATACTTCTTTTTATTAGATCTGTTGGGAGTGGAAGAGTTAATTAGTGAAAAAGATTATGAAAAATCTCTTTCTATAATAAATGATTTCTATACAGATAGGAACAACAAATTTAACTTAGATGACCTATCCCTAATTAAAGATTTATTGATTAAAGTAATTGATAAATCAGAGGAACGTTTTTTTCACAATTCTCCAGAAATTTATAGCCTTGTTAATGAACTTAAAAATGGTGAAGTTGATAATGCTTGGCTTTTTGAAAATAGTAAAAAATTAATTGAGTTTCATACGATTTATCATCCGACAAGAATTTTAACTTCAAGGAATGTTCAGGAAAATCTTAATAAGTTTTCTGAGATTTATAAAATACCTAAAAGAACTCTAAGGCCATCTCCAATTCTTCCAATTGATATTTCAAATGAGCTTAATGACTTCTTTTCAAGCATTATGGAGTATGTAGATAGATTTTATCAAATAACTGAACTTGCAATTACCCCTGATAAGCAATTACCTCTTGGTCTTAGAAGACATTCTTTACAAGAGAGATTCGCTTCAAGTTTTTGGTCGGCAAAAAAGAGTATCACAAACAGAAGAGAGCATCTTATTAATTCGCTTGAAGGCTTTAAAGAGAATAAAATTACAAAAGAATTTTTTGAGAATTCTGATGAAGATGATGACGAAGATACAATAATTGCCGGATTAACAAAGAGCGAATTAGTCAGTGTTGACTGGGAAAATGTAATTAAAAATTGTGAGTCAGAGATAAGAGCTTTAAATACCTATGTTGACTTGGCAGAAATAGTTATCAATAGTACTCCTGAAGGCATTGATCCTGACCCTAAAATTAACGAGACTGTCAGGTTATTTTCTGAACACATAGATAAAAATCCTGGAAAACCGTTATTAATTTTCTCTAAATATACAGACACTTTAAATGAAGTTGAACGAGCTGTTATTTCTTATTGTGAAACTAACGACATTTACATGGGATATGCAAGTTATAGAGGAGACTATCGAAGAATTAAATACGCAAATGACCGTGAACATAGAAAGGCTGAAAAGAGAGATATAACAAGAGCACTAAACAACGGTCGAATTCAAGTAATTTTTTGCAGCTCGGCGGCTAGCGAAGGTCTAAATTTACAAGCAGCTTCTTACATGATTAATGTAGATGTACCTTGGGTGCCTAGTGATCTTGAACAGAGGATTGGAAGAATTGCTAGGTTGGGTCAAAAAGAAGATGAGGTATTAATTGATAATATTTGGTACCCATTCAGTATTGAAAGCAATATGTATAAAAGACTTATTGATCGTCAAAGAGACATGTCATTTGCTATTGGGCAATTTCCAGACTTGATTGCTGAGGCAATTAAAAATTTTGTAGATGACAAAGATGCAAAAAAAATTGAAAAAACGATTGATGAAATTAATAAAAAGAAAAATACATATGAAATGAAAGTGTTAAATGAGCTATGGATCCAGGATGGGAACGAGCCTCTTCATCCTTGGGGGAACGTGTTTAGGAAAGAAATCCTCGAAATTATGCAGAAATTAGATTTAAATACCGAAAGTATTGATTCGAACTCAGGCTCATTAGACATTCTACATTTTCATTTAACAGAGTTTGAAGAAATATTTAATAAAGAACCAAAAGAAGACGGTTCAAATGCAGAACTGTTAGGCATTTATTCTAATGAATATTTGGTAGGCTTTAAATTGTTGAAAGACGGTGAAGAAAATGGATTATTAATAAATCCTATCAATTTCCCACAAGTATTAGAAAGTCTCTTTTTTGGAAATAGCTTATCTATAGAAACTTATGACAAACAACTAGACACTCTCAATAAATTATTGAACTTTTATTTAGATATAAAATACCCGAGCTTGCTACCAGTTCATCATTTAATTTCATTTATTGAAAACGAAATAAGTCAAGAATCGTTTGATAGAGAATTAAAAGAAAAGGTAATAGGCAGAGTTACTCTGTAACTAATCTTTTCGCTTCATCAGGATCAAATCCATTAGTTACAAGATCTTCTCTCTTTGTACAACCACGACAAGGTTGCTGCTCTGTAATATCTGTATATTCTTGATAAATTATTTTTGATTCAGAAATTTTTTCTAACCACTTGCAATCTCGAAATTTATGATACGTTTTCTCATTAGTAGTGATAAATTCAGACATAAAGTCATCTTAACAAAAAAAATACTGGCTTCATAACCTTGTCATGAAGCCAGTACCGGCTCAGTATGAATCTATAATAAAATAGTCGCCACTAGGAATATTCCAGGCTTTAACTGCATCGAACCATCTAAAATGTCCTTCAGCTTCATTGGTATCTCCTGCAAAAACTATTCCCGATACATATTGAAATAACAATGATGTACATTTTCCATTGACATGAGACTTTGATGATTTCATATCAACTGCCCTTATTAATTTTTCAATATATTGAATAGTTCTTAAGGTAACTTGGCCTCCCGCATTTTTTCTATTCAATCTTATGTAGTCATTAATATTCGGCTTTGGTCTATTTAAACGTTGAGAAATTCTTACTGGAGCTAAAATCGCATCTGGATCCTTTAAGTCATCTAATTTTCCATCTATTTCCAAAGAAATTTGCATATCTTCCTTATTAAATCTCATAATTATCCAAATATCTTTACCAAATTTAGACGTACCGAGATACCTTCGACCATTAAAAGTATCTTTCTTTAACGCATTTGTAAGAAATTGCTCTTTTTTTCTTTTTTTAAGTTCTAACTTCTTGTTATCTATTTTTTTATTCAAATAATCCCCTTTCAATGTAAATTTGCACAAAAAAAAAGAAGCGAGAGATTTCTCGCTTCTAAATTAAAAAAAGCACACGTTTGTGTGCATCAGATTACATTATATCACAAAATGATTAAAAAATCAATTTTCAGCTGTTTGTGGCTAAGTTAGTATGTAATGGTATATGGGTAAAGCGACATTTTTTGAGGGAGAATATCCAGAATCAAACACTTCTGAAAAAAAGGTTGCAGAAATTTTAAAAAAATTTTCAAATGAATGGACAATTTTTCACTCTGTAAAAGTTCATGATCCCGAAACTGAAAAGCTAACAAATACAGAAATTGACTTTTTACTTATTCATCCTGCATATGGATTTATACAGATAGAGGTAAAAGGGAAAGGATACCAAACAGATGAGGAGGGTAATTGGTTTATAAAAAAAGGACCAAATAAAGAAAAAGTAGCTTCTCCAATCGATTCACTTGGTGAAAAACAATCTAAGATAATGAAAACTTTCCTGTATCACAATAAATCTATAAAGGGAGTAGATCTTTTTAATGTAAATGTACCCATAATATCACTTATGTTTTGGACTGACTTAAAGCGTGAAGATCTACCAATTGCAGAAGTTTCAGAAGTAAATTCTTACTTTGTTGAAGATATATTTATTCCGGTTGAGAGTCTTGAAGAAAATTTGTTACAAAAAATGCGGAAACATATAAAAATAAATAAAAAAATAAAATTTGATAAAAACAAGTGGTTGTCTCCATTCTTAGGAAAACCCTTTGTTACAACAGTTATTACTATTTTTAAACCATATCAAAAGAGTTATAAATTAAAGTCAGCAACAGGTAGAACTAGTAATGAATTAGAACTTGCTACACAAGAACAGATTGAGCATTACAAGATACTAACTGACAGCAGTTACAAACGTCATCTTGTAAGTGGTCCTCCAGGAAGTGGAAAGACTGTGTTAGCTAAAGCTATAGCTAGGGAAAGAGCAGAAGATGGTAAAAAAGTACTTTTTATGTGTTTCAACAGGGCATTAGCTGATGAGATTGATTTTGAATTTAGGAAAGAAGAAAATATTGAAGTCTTGTCTATGTGGAAGTATTTTAAACTACTTGGGATATCGTGGGAAGATACTGTTGAGCATGAGGGTAAGAAAATTGTACTTCAAAAACTGCCTCCCCATATTTCATCAACGTATATAGCGAAATTGTTAGAAGAAAAAATAAATGATGCTGTAGATAATTTTAAATTTGACATTCTGCTTATTGATGAAGCGCAGGATTTTTCTGAAAAATATTGGGATTTTTTTAAATTACTTTTTGCTGAAAAGCCTGAATCAGCTTGGTATTTATTTTTTGACACAAACCAAGCTCTTACACACCCTGAATGGTCGCCTCCACTATTTGAAATACCTCATTCAAATTTACCCCTGACTTATATATTGAGATGCACTGAAAACATATCTCATAAAGTACAGAATATATTTGAATCTAAGTTTGGCTTCAAGGGAATTACTGGAGAAGAACCTGAATTTTTAGTTGTAAATGAATCATCATGGGACAACTCTTTGGAAGAATTAGTGAAGCTATTAAAAAATCTTATAGACATTGAACATTTTTCTCCAAAACAATTATCAGTGCTGGTGCCTCACTCACGAGATATAGATTTGGTAAAAGGTTATAAATATGATGAAGAAAGCTCTATTGAATCTAAAAAAATTAATGTATCTTCAGTGTATAAATACAAAGGATTAGAAAATGATATTGTTATAGTCGTCATACCTAGCTGGGATTCGTTAAATGCCGATTATATACTTCAACCCCTTAGTCTTGCCTATGTTGGCTTTTCGAGAGCAAAGACTAAATTATATGTCATAGGAGATAAAAAAATCCAAAAAGAAATAAATTGGAATAAATAACCTAAAGTAAGCTTGCTAGCCAATCATGCAGTAAATATAAGTTTTTACAATCTGCTTTGTTATATTCAATAATTAAATCTTTTAATTCATGTTCCTCATTAAAAAAATAATCTTCAAAATACTGAATTGATTCCATTCCAGATTGTAGATCTTCAGTTCTATTTATACCTGCTAACTTTTCAACTGTTTTTAAGGAGTAAGAACTTGCTCCAATTAACAAAGAAGAATTGACTATTGTAAATAAGTCTACAAAACATTTTTTTTCAATAAGTTGTTCTAATTCCTTTTCATACATACCAAAGTTCTGAGCAGATCTTCTCAGAGATGAAATTTCGTAACTAAAGTAGTGATAAAACTTTGCATCAGGATACAGTTCTAAATGTTCAAGTAATTTTTCTATAAAGCTAACAAAAGAATGTTTTTCTTCTTCTTCGTCATCAGACCAGTAGTAAGTGAAACTATCATTTTTGTCATTACTCCAAATGCCATAGAGGTATTCAAAATTTCTACCAATAGTTAAAAACGGGTACCCCTCAAAATCGATATATAAGTCTCTTTTTTTAGGTTTTAGTAATCCATTTAAAGATGGATCTTTTATTTCATATAAAATTTTATTTTCAGTTGAGTCATTAAGAAGCTGGGCTAATTTTTTGTACTTAATAAATGTAGCCTCGCCCATGCCGTCAATTTTTTCTAAATTAGTATTTTTTAAATCTTCAACAGTTTTGATGTCATTGTTTTTTAATTTCTCAATCTGTTTAGCTTGAATTCTATATAAAAGTTCGAGGCCGTTATCTCTAATCCAAATTTTTTTGGCTTCATCATCGTACTCTTGGAGTTGTTCCCCTTTCTTTGGGTATGGTGGCGCTTCAGGATCGTATGAATTGTTGAAGTCCATAAACTGATTTTTAAGTTCCGCATAGATTTCCTTGTGTTCATCAAATTCAACTTTATGCATTTGCAAATCTCCAAGAAACAAAAAACATTCCGTTACTTGTTTTTTGGTAACTGTTTCAAGAATTTCTTTGTAAACAAATAGTTGCATAATATGTTCTGTTTTTATTGAAGATGAAAGCTTTGCATCAATTATGTGTAAGTTGTCATCTACTATTTTTACAAAATCTAATCTTCCGACGAAATCTTTTGAAGAAATATAAGGTTGAAAAATAACATCAGGGTTTTTCTCAAGTTCTTTTAAAAACACTTTGTTTGAAGAGTCTTTATTAGACATATCAACAACATTTAAATTTTCTGAAATTCTATATTTGTCTTTTAAAACAACCTCATGCTCTTGCGCTTTTGTTAAAAGCTGTTTAGAAATTAATTTTGAAGTATTAATTTGTATTTTGTATTTAGCATCAATTTTTTTCTCATCTACAAGTTTGTTTGTTTTATTACACCAGTAGCTAAAAGGTGAATTGTAGAATCTAATAAATTCTGATACGCTATGAGGCATTTAAATCAATTAAGTTAACATCTTTGGATGATTTGCTTAATGCCTCAGCAAATACCTCGTCGTGTGTAAGAACAACAATTTGTGTTTCTGTTGCTAAGTCTTCTAAGACTTTAATAAAGCCTGCTTGTGAATTCCTGTCTAAATGATCTGATATATCATCGTAGAATAGTGGAAATCTAAAATCTGAATTTTTAAAAGTTTCAAGTTGCACTGCCATCCTTACTGCTAAGGCAATTGCTGCTTGTTCTCCATCACTGTGTAGGTGAAGCTCTTTATCTCTTGTATTTTCTTTAGATACTTGATATTTCACACTTAAAATATCTTCTTCTTCGTCAAACTCAACACCTGATAAATTTGGATTAATTTTATTGATGATGGAATTTATTCTCTTTTTTAAATCAAGTGTTATATTTGCTGTGTTCTTCAATTGCTCATCAACTAAATAAAGCGCTAATACTGTTGAAAGATATTGTTTTCTTGCTTCCTGCCACTCCCTCAAAATCTTATACTTTTCAGAAAGTAAATCTTCCTTTTTGTAATCCGGTTCTGTAAATAAAGCACCTTCTAAACTGCTAAGTTCTAGTTTTTTATCTTCTCTTTTTGATATTGTCTCTTCTAGTTCATCGTCTATTTCATCAGAATTGACTAAAAGAGTATCAATAGTAAGTTCACTTGATAATATCTTCTTTGCAAACTGATCTTTTTCAGATTTCTTAAAAAAGTTAAGCTCATTATCATCGAATAAGGTTTCTAGTTGTTCTAGTACTAAAATCACACTTTCTATTTCATCAAGAGATTCTGCATCATATGTGCTTAGGATGTTCTTATTCATTTTTTCAGCGTCTGTTATATATTTTTTGGATTCTTTGATTTCTGCTTCTAGTTGTTTTTTATTCTCAAGTTCTTCCTCTAACTTGGATATTGAATTGTTAAAATCTTCAATGTGGCTTTGAAGAGAAGTTCTTTCTAGTTCTTCTATTTCTAAATCTTTACTAATAGGTTCTAGTAGTTTTTTTAGGCTTTTCTTCTTAGAGTTCAGATCTGTAGTGAGACTATTGAGTTCTAGATTTTGCTCTTCTAAATTTAATGTGTATTGATTTAAATCAACTAAAAGATCTAATTGTTCTTCTAAATCTTCACTTTCCATAAAAGCTTTCGAAACTTTATATTTTTTTATTAATTCATCAGACGCTTTTTTAATTTCTGTGATGCCTTCTTTCTTTTTGCTTAATTCTTTTTCTAACTTGCTCTTTGAATCATTTAAGGTATTTAATTCCTCTTCTAAATCTATTAAGTCATCTAACTCATCGAAATAATAGGAGAAATCCGAGTCTTTAAGGGTTGCTTCACCCAATTTATATTTTTTTATGATTGTCTCATTTTTCTTTAAAATATTCCTTACATCAGAGGTATTTGTCTTTTCTTTGAGTTTTAAAATTTTGATTTCTTCTTCTATAGACTGAAACTGTAATCTTGCTGTTAAATTTTTAACTAGATTCTCATAATCATCATGAATTAAAGACACCTTAGACATTATCAATGTCTCATTTTCCAGAATAATATCTAATAGATCTTCTAATTTTTTTATATCTTTATAAGATTTATGAACTTTTTTGAAGGTCTTTTGATTTTCTTCTAAAATGCTCTGGATAGATTCTGTAATTGAAAATATATCATCTCCTCTAAAGTCAATATGCTGTGTACCGGCTTTGTCTTCATTCAATCTTTTTAGCTTTTTCTTTGTCTCATTAGCGTTTTGTTTAATGTCAAGAATTTCTTGATTGAGTTTTTTCAACAACGTTTTGTCTTTTGCGGTTATTTTTTCTTTTTTTAATTGAGCTATTGTCTGAGGAGAAAAACCACAACTATCTATGGACTCTTTAATTTCTTGTTTCTTGTTTTTTATATCGATTTTAAGTTCTGCTATTTCATCTACTAAAGGTTGTGAATCAAATTCATTGATTTTGTTTGAAATTGTAAGTATTTTGTTTTTATCACTTTCTTTTAATTTAGTTTTTTTATAGTACGCAACACTTGTTTTTGTCAGATTTAACTCTTCTTCTATTTCCGTTAAGGCAGTTTCTAAACTTTCAACTTTATCTATTTGTAAAAGAACCTTTTCGTTTGCATTTTCATACTCATCAAATGCACTGAGATAGGTGTCTATTTCCAATTCTTTTAAATTGGTCTTTTTGACTCCACCAATCCTTTCATCACACTCTTCCAATTGGATTTTTAAATCTACTAGATTATTTCCCTTCACTTCAACCCCTGAAATAGATTCATTCAAATTTTTATAATCCGATTCTATTTTTACGAGCTTATGGGTTTTATAAGAGTTGGTCTTAATGTTTTTCTTTTGAAGAGAATTTAGTGAATCTAGTAATTCTCCAATATTTTCAATATGTTTTTGTTGAATTTGTATTTCTGTTTTTGTAGATTCCAGTTCACTAATTTTTGTATTCAAGCTTACTATGTCTTGCTTTAACTTAGCTATGTCCTCTTCATCATTTTTAGATAAATTATCTCTATTTTCTTTCTCTGTTTTTTCAAGGTCTTTTAGCCTTTCGTTTACATCTTTTAAATTGTTTTGGAGCTCTCCAATTTTTGTTAGGTTTTTAGTTCTTGTTGCACTCTCTGTTTTATCTGTCAACTTAGTTGCATGCTCAGCATAAGACATAGCGGCTTCTTCAACATTTTGAGACATTGAACCTGACGCCACACTTATTAACTTTATTAAATCATTTCTTATGTTTTTATCTAACGAGATTGAACCTTGTATGTCTGAAATCATCTTTGTTGATGTAAAAAAGAAGTTTGAAAATAATCTTCGCATCTTCTCAACATCTTCTATTTGAGGATATATATTTTTTATCTGTTCATTAATATTTTTGTCCCACTTACTTCTTGAAATTGAAAGCTTGTCTCCATTGCTGTCAATATTTAAGATAACCCCTCCGGATCCAATTTCTGTTCGTGACACTGCAGTTGGTCCGTCATAATCATATTGAAAATAGTGATCGCTTTTTGTAGGTATTCCAAAAAGCAAATGATAAAGAGACTTCACAATAGATGATTTGCCAGAACCATTATCTCCAAGCAAAACATTTATATTAGGTTCGAATGAAATTGGCTTAAAGTCAGTTAGGGCACCATATTTTAGGATTGATAATTCTTCAAACTTCATTAATCATCCTTGTAACTTAAGCCGTTTATTATTCTTGAAGCTATTTTTTTAGAATTGTTAATAATTTCTGAAGACTCTTGTTCATCTATTTCCTCTGAAATAAACTTTTGTTCTGTGAGGGGAATAGATTTTGGCAAAATACCAAACTTTTTATTTAAATTTTTTTTAAATTCTTTTTTGGTTAAATGATCAAAAACAGTCTCGTTAATAAAGCTTTCTAAATCGTCTATATCTAGACCTTCTAGTTCTGTAACTATAGATTCTATTGCTTCTAGTGAGTCTTCTTTGGTAGAGGGTTTTAGTTTATTTATACATTTTATGATATTTAAATCTTCATATTCTAACTCCTCATTAAGACTTGTTAAGAGCTCTTCTTCTAAAATAAGGTTGTAATAGTCAGATTTTCCTTCTAATTCGACTGTTATCATCAAAAACTTACCTGGGTTTTCATTCTGAATTGATTCAATTTTTTTGACAGTATTATTAACAATCTCACTTATGTCTTGATCTTTTTTGACTTCTGTTACTGCTGTAAAAAACCTAGCATCATCTAATGGCTTAAATGTTAACTCTGGTTCAAAGTTTTTTACTTCAACTAAATAACACCCTTTTCCATCTGAAATATCATTACAAGTTTCAGACGGTTTAGTGCTTAGCCCCTGTGGATTTCCAGGGTAGACAGCTAAATATGGATCTTGAATGAGAATTTCTCTTTTGTGGATATGTCCAAATGCCCAGTAATTATATTCACATTTATCCAACATAGCTTTATTTGTCGGAGCATAATTATGTGTTTCATCAAGCTTATATGTATTTTCATAACTTGTATGAATTAAACCAATGTTGTAGAAATCTTTAACTGGTTTTGGAAACTTTTCTACAAGTTTTTCTGTTACTACTTTTTTTGGGTAGCTTTGACCGTGGATAGCTACTTTAAAATTATCAATAGTAAAAGTATCTGCATTTTTAGCTGGAAATACATAAGTGTTTTCAGGTAGCTTTTTTGCTTCAAAAGATGTTAATAAATCAGAATCAACATCATGGTTTCCTAAAACAATGTATATGTCAATATTTAATTGGTCTAACTTTTTTAAAAAGTTTTTAAATTTTTTAAAATAATTGTCACTAGAGGGCATATCGTCATCAAATGTATCCCCAGCGAGAAGAATGAAATCTGGTTGCTCTTCTTCAGCTAAAGCAACTAGGTTGTCGAGAACCTTAATGGGAGAACGTCTTGCTCGAATTTCTTGGTGAGGATCCAGAAAGCTATATTTTTTTGTTATTTCTCGCCCTATGTGTAGGTCAGAAATGTGAATAAATTTAAATTCTTTACCCGCCATAAAGATATTGTAAAAAATATTTTATGGATAAACAATCTGTCTTACTAAATTCTTAAAATAAAAGTGTAATGGTTAAGGTAGAAACAAGAATTCAACTAGCAATTAAAGAGATTCTTGAAGAAGAAACATGGAAACACCTAAAAACAAACAACAATTTCGATAAGGTTCTATCTATTGCTTCGTTAATTGAACCTTTCAATGAAGGTCCTGATGTTTGTTATGAAGACTGTAGAGGTATGTGTTTTGGTTGTTACGATGGCTACAAATACTCTCTTGATTGGAGAGCAAATTATAACCTTAGAACAAAAAAACCTTTTAGTCTAATCACAGTTCACGAACTTGATATGTTGATTGATGCTTTAGATGACAAGGTACACAAATGTAATGAGTGGTGTTCAGATTTTATTTGTTATAAATATAAAAGCAAAACATGTTCAGTCATGGATTGTCATAATTTATATATTAAAAAAAACAAAAATTTAAAGTATTGTTCCTGGTGTAGACAGCAAAGCTGGCCAATTTATAGAAATAATTATTTGATTAAAAATGGACTACACGAAATCTAAAGATAACAATAAGAACTACGATAATTGTATAGGAAAAAAAATGTTTTAAAACAAATATTGATATCAAAAGTTTCAATTATATAGAATTAAACTATGGCAGAAAAAAACTTAAGTAGAAATCTGAACGCAGCAAAAAGAAATAAAGAAGACGAATTTTATACTCAGCTAGATGACATCAATAAAGAACTGCAACATTACAAAAAACATTTCAAAAATAAAATAATTTATTGCAATTGTGATGATCCAAGAATTAGTAACTTCTTTAATTATTTTTCTTTAAATTTTGAACATCTTGAGTTGCAAAAACTAATCACAACATGTTACAAGAACCAAGATTGGAATTTATTTTCAACGGACCAGTCGGAAAGTGCGGTATATCTTGAATACGAAGGTGATAAGAATAATAATAGAGTTCCAGATCCAGAAGAAATTGGTGTACATAAATTAAAGGGAGATGGTGACTTTAGAAGTGATGAGAGTATTGAATTGCTCAAACAAGCAGATATTGTAGTTACCAATCCACCATTTTCGTTATTTAGAGACTACCTTGATCAGTTAATCAAATATGATAAAAAGTTTTTAATCATAGGTAATATAAATGCAGTCTCATATAAGAACTGTTTCGAATATATTAAAGCAAATAAATTGTGGTTGGGCTACAACACTGTCCGACACTTTCAAAAACCTGATGGAAGCATGTATGAAACAGCAAGATCGTTTTGGTATACGAATTTAGATATTAAAAAAAGACATGAAGACTTCGTTCTATATAAGAAATATAACAAAGATGAATTTCCAAAATATGATAATTATGACGCTATCAATGTAAATAAGGCTGTTGATATACCTCTTGACTATGACGGATTAATGGGTGTGCCTATAACTTTTCTTGATAAATATAATCCTGAACAATTTGAAATTATTGGTATTGATAGACAGTTGGTTGAAGAAAAAACTGGAAAAGTAAGCAGGTTTTTTATAGATAACAAAGAAATATATGCAAGAGTTATTATTAAGAATAAAAGATTATGACAACTGGTAGTAATAATTCAAGCTTACGAAAAGCTGCAGCAACAAAAGCAGACGAATTTTATACTCACCTTCCTGACATTGAAAAAGAACTTCAACACTATAAACCTCACTTTAAAGATAAAATTGTTTATTGCAATTGTGATGATCCAAGAATTAGTAACTTCTTTAATTATTTTTCAATTAACTTCGAACATCTTGGATTAAAAAAGCTTATTACAACCTGCTATAAGAACCAAGATTGGAATTTATTTTCAACGGACCAGTCGGAAAGTGCGGTATATCTTGAATACGAAGGTGATAAGAATAATAATAGAGTTCCAGATCCAGAAGAAATTGGTGTACATAAATTAAAGGGAGATGGTGACTTTAGAAGTGATGAGAGTATTGAATTGCTCAAACAAGCAGATATTGTAGTTACCAATCCACCATTTTCGTTATTTAGAGAATATGTAGATCAGTTAATCAAATATGATAAAAAGTTTTTAATAATTGGGCATCAAAATGCGATTACTTACAGAGAAATATTTAAGTTATTAAAAGAAGATAAAATATGGCTTGGCAATTATGTAGGTGATATGTCATTTAAAGTTCCAGAAACTTATGAGGAAAAGAAAACAAGATTCTGGATTGATGAAACTGGCCAAAAATGGAGAAGTATGGGAAATACATGCTGGTTTACAAATCTAGAAATTGAAAAGAGAGAAGAAGAATTGATACTTTACAAGAAATTTAATAAAAATGATTTTCCATTTTATGACAATTACGATGCAATTAATGTTGATAAAGTTTCGGATATTCCTTTGGATTATGATGGTTTTATGGGAGTTCCCATAACATTTTTACACAAACATAACAAAAATCAATTTGAGATTCTTGGCATAATGAATACAGGAGAAGAAAATAAAGGAATACGACTTCCAAATACTCCTCATGGTAGACCGTTGGTAAATGGTAAAGAGAAGTATTTAAGGGTATTAATAAGAAATAGAACATTATGAAAATACAACCTAAAAACATAAAAATCTCAGATTTAGTTAAAGAATATGTCAACAATGACGAAGAAGGTGTTATCGGATATGGAGGAAAATTAAATATTAGACCTAAATACCAAAGAGAATTTGTATATGGAGAAAAAGAAAGAAATTTAGTTATAGATACAGTTTTCAAAGGATTTCCCTTAAGCGTGTTTTACTGGGCAGTTAACGATCAAGAGGGATATGAGATAATTGATGGCCAACAAAGAACTATCTCAATATGCGAATTTGTTGCAGGTAACTTTTCCATAAAGCATCCTCTAAATAACAGTGACGTCTATTTTCACTCTCTTCAACCTGATGAAGTAAAAAAAATATTAGATTATAAAATTTCAGTATATTTATGCGAAGGTGAAGCCAGTGAAAAACTTGCTTGGTTTGAAGTTATTAATATAGCCGGAAAAGTACTTACAGATCAGGAACTAAGAAATGCAGTATATTCTGGACCATGGGTTTCTGATGCAAGAAAATACTTTAGTAAGACTAGGTGTTACGCATCTAACGTTGCTGGTGATTATTTAAGTGGAAGAGCAATAAGGCAAGACTATCTTGAGACAATAATTAAATGGATAAGCAATAATGATATAAATAAATATATGAGTAAACATCAGTATGATAATGATGCAAGCGAGCTAAAAGAGTACTTTGATAATGTATTTGAATGGGTAAAGAGAATTTATCCGAACTACAGAAAAGAAATGAATGGCATTGATTGGGGAATTCTTTATAACACGTATAATGTACTTGAATTTGATTCAGAAGATTTAGAGAAAAAGATTCAAGAGCTTTACAAAAATGAAGAAGTTACAAAACAAAAAGGTATCTTTAGTTACTTAATTACAGGAGATGAAAGACATTTAAGTCTTAAAACATTTAATCCACAAGTAAAAGCACGGGTTTATGAAAAACAGTCTGGAATATGTATTCAGCCAGATGGTTGTGGAGAAGAATTTGAAATATCTCAAATGGATGCCGACCACATAATTCCATGGAATAGAAACGGAAAAACTGTAGAAGAAAATTGCCAATTACTCTGTGCTTCTTGTAACAGAGCTAAGAGCGATCGGTAATTAGTAAATCCCTTGCCTTAATTTAATAATCCTTGTCTCTTGGAGTTAGGGGTGCCCCATATTGTCTATATGGTGCTGCGTCTTCAATTCTTTTTTCACGCGCAATTCTCTCTTTATTAGTTTCTTTTAGATTCGTATCCTTATAATTCTTGATTCTCTGAAACTCTAAATTAAAAAATTCTAATTTTTTACTAAGCTCATCTTTATTAATTCTCAAGTTAGTTTGCTCACCCTGAATCTCGTCTAAAGTAAGTTGAATGAGTTTTTTTAGTTTTTTAAGTAAACGAAGAAATTTTTTATCTGTTGATGTTGTTTTAAGTTGCTCAATCTCAGCCAGCCTATTTAAGAACTCATTTACAATCTTTTTTAAACTGTCTTCATGAATAATTTCCATATCCGTCATGTTTTTTCCATATTTGATAAGATTTTCACGTCTCTCTTCATTCTCAACAGATTGTTTTTCTCGAATTAATCTCTCTTTATCAGTTTCACGGATACCAGTTTCTAACCAGTTTTTCATTTTCTCTTTTTTATTTTTATCCATATTTAAGTCCTATTAATATTTAATTATGGTCATGAAAAGTAAAACAAAAAAGTTAAAAATAGATTTTAAAAACATTGAGACAGATCTATTAAAAATCAACAAAAGTATCTCTGATCTATATCAAAAAATAGACCATCTTGATCAAGAAGAGTTGAGGATTGAAATAAAGAACTTATTTCAATCCTCTGAGATAAGTATCATTGATGAGTATGAAGGCTTTGATAATTGTTTTGTTACATCAGTTGGTACGGAGAATAAAATTAATAGACCTGCTTTTGTGGATAAGTACGGCAACTGTATTGTACAGGGCTATAGAGAAGTCACAAAGAAAAGTTAGATTATGGGTAAGCAAGCTTTAGGGTTTGATTTTGGAACATCCAACTGTACAGTGTCAATTTTTGACTCTGATAAAGGGATAGTCGAAACACTACCTATCTCAAACTATTCAGACACAAAAAAGCGAAGCCAAGCTAATCAATCTTTATTCCCTTCAAAGGTGGGCCTCAATGATGAATTAGAATGGGTATTTGGTGATGATACAAGAAATTGTGAAAGAGATTTTGTATGGGATAACTCTAAAAGACTATTAGAACACAACACCCCAATTTATAGAGGAGGAGTTCACAAGAAACCTGTCTGGGTTGCAATAGGGATAATGGGTGGAATATTTAAAGAACTAAAAAATCTATCAATAAAAACATCTTTACCCATGGTAATTACAGTGCCAGCTAACTCATACAGTACACAAAGAAGTCTCACAAGATTGGCAGCAGAGACTTATAACTTTAATGTAGATCAGTTAGTATCTGAGCCATGCGCTGCAGCATTAGGTTGCTATAAGAACATAGAGAGTTTAAAGAATATTTTAATAGTTGATGTGGGTGGCGGCACAACAGATATAGCATTAATTGAAAATGATTTTGGTACGTTAAAAGAGATAGCAATTGAAGGCTTGAAGAGATTTGGCGGTATAAATATTGATCAAAAATTATATGAGGCGTATAAAGAAGAGTTTGAATTATCTACTGATTCAGAGAAATTACTTTTTAGAGATTTACTTGAAGATGTAAAAATAGAGCTGTCATCCAAAAAGAACTCCAAATTAATTTTTTAAAGACAAAGTAGTAGACATCACAAGAGAAAACCTTGAAAAATTAATTAAAAAAGATATTGAAAGTTTAGATAAAACTATTGATAAGGTTTTAAAAAAAGGTAAGGTCGAGTTAAAAAATGTAGAAGCTGTTTTACCTATTGGAGGCTCATCTAATATTCCTGCAGTAAGAGAGCTTTTGAAAAAAAAGTTTAAATCAAAATTAATAAATCTTGATTTTGATGAGGCAATTACTGCAGTTGCAAAAGGTGCAGCAATAGCTTCCGCTATAAACACTGGAATTATTAAAGATCTTAACTTTCAACAGTG
This sequence comes from uncultured Candidatus Actinomarina sp., assembly GCA_902595195.1. GTDB lineage: Bacteria > Actinomycetota > Acidimicrobiia > Actinomarinales > Actinomarinaceae > Actinomarina. The sequence goes on from CACJPC010000001.1 coordinate 70,780, forward strand.
TCTGGAGCATAGTGTTGGTCTCAGGGTCTGGAGTGGCACTAAAGAAAATAAGATTTTTAAAGCCATGTTAGAAAAAGGTTCTGTATTTCCAGCATCCGCAGTAGAAACTTTTATATCAGATACAGATGAATCTATAGTTGCTTTATATGAAAGTACTTCAGGCAAGTTAAAAAACAACGATACAAAATTAATTATTGAAAAAAGAATTAAAACTGGAGTTATGCATGTTGATGTTGAGCTCACTTATGATGACGATGGAAAAATAGATATTAAAACATACAACATTAATAAAGATGAGAGGGGAAAGTTAGGAGATTTAGGAGATAGTAGTAAAGACTCGCAAGGATACATCAAAAATTTACAAGCTAAATCTCGTGAACAAGGAATGGACTTAAAGATAGATAGTATCAAATATGTTGACTCACAATTAAATCAAAAGAAATTAAAAGAATGGTCAAACGAATTCCTGGGGAAATATAAAAAATATAAAAAAGTATCTGAGAAGGTAAAAAATATTTTTAAAAAAGAAGCAAAGGATGATTTTATTTCTATTAATAATGAAGACATCTCCAATGTGGTTGTTGAAGATAGTCCTGATATGGAGTTTGGAAGTACAAACGATGCATTTATGTATGCTGAAGGTATTTTAAAACGCACCTTAAGACTTGTTTTTACATATGCAGGGTATGAAAAAATACATCATTTTAGAGGTATTCATGACTTGTTAAGTGAGCGTGATGTAATTTACAAAACAAGAGAAAGGTTGTTTCCAGAGCAGCCATTAGACGACAAAAGATGGTTAATTAAAGTACTTCTGAAGTCAAGATATTTACAAAATCTAGGACATACAAACACTAATGAGGTTAAGGGAAGCCTTGACTCTTTAAGAACAATTCTAAATAAATTTAGCCATGGAGTCAGATCTGGTTTTTTTTCAGAAGTATTTAATGATTCTTTAGATGAATATGACTCACTAATTGAAAGCAATATATTAGAAGAGGTATACAAAGAATCAACATATACAGCACAAGATGTTGTTTTACTTTCATCAAATATAGTTTCGTTAATCTCTTCTTTAATTAACACAAAAGTATACACGGGACAAGAGAGAGAAGATCTAATACAAATGCTAGAAAGTATGCATACTTTAGTACAAACATATAAAGAGTAAAAAAAATGATTTTCAAAAAAAGAAAGCTTGAAAACCTTAAACTATCTCAAAAGGAAGAAATAGATAATTTAAAAAATGAGCACATCAAATTAAAAAAAAAGCTACTTGATGATTTTGATAAAGAATCAAAAGAATTAGATACAAGATTAAAAGCAGATATCAAAGATACAAAAACATTACAGAAAAAAGAAATAGATAAAATTAAAAAATTGCATAAGAAAACTGTTGAAGAACTATCTAGTAAAAACGCAGAGGAATTGGAAAAAAAGAAATCAATTTATAGACAGAAATTAGAAGATTGGAAAGTTAAAGCTGATAAACATTTGCAAAATGAAATCGATAAGTACAAAAAAAACTTAGAAAAAGAACAAAAGAAGAAAGAAGAGCTTGAAAAACTAGAGATAGAAAAGAAAATGGAGAAAGAAATCTCTTCATTTCTAGAAAAGTTTGAGAAACAAAAACAGAGTGAATTAAAAAAACTAGAAAAAAAGTACCAGGATACCGAACTCCTCACAAAGCAATTACAAAAATATTTCTCCGACTTTTTGGGAAAAGAATATAGTGATGTTTCTTTTAAAGAACTTGAAAAAATATTAAAAAATGAACTTGAAGAACTTGTTGACGAAATTGATGAGGTTAAAAAAGAAATAGAAAATAAGAATGAAGTAGTTAAACAATTTAATGAGTTTGCTAAAGAAATGGATTATTTACATGAAGAAATACTAGACAAAAAGAATGAACTTTATGAACTAAAACAAGCAATTAGAGCACTTAAGAAAGAAAGCAGTTAGTTTAGATAATTTAATTTCTAAATAAATGAAAAAAATTAAATAATATTACACATTAGCTATAAATCAGTTAAAAAACTACTATAAAGGTTCTCCATTAAGATAGTTTCTTTGATCATAAATTTGACCATTTTCATGATATTTTATATGTAAACCTTCTTTCTTGCCTTCTTTAAACTTTCCTTCTTCCCATAACTGACCATTTTCGTAAAAATATTCTAAATAACCATTGAGTTGATCATTTTTCCAACTGCTTTTTTCCATCAACTGACCATTTTCATAAAACTTTTTTAAATGGTCCGTGTAACTCCCCGTTTTGATATGTTCCCTCAATCCAAATTTTGCCACTTTCGTAAAATCTTTTATATGGTCCTGTAAGAAAAAGGCCATCATAAACTCCTTGAAATTCTAACTGACCATTCTCGTAATATCTTTCTACAACACCCTCTCTGAAAAGTCCGTTTAAGCTCTGAAATCCCTTTTCCCGTAAAATACCATCTTCATGGTATTTTTCATAAGGACCAGTTTTCTCACCATCCTTATAATTTCCCGTCTCAATTAAGTTGCCTTTTTTACTATATATGTAGTAGGGTCCATCTATTACATGGTCATCCTTGTAGAATATTTTTTCTTTTAACACACCATTGTCATGGAAAGTTTCTTTTAGTCCATCAAGAATATTTTCTTTAAAAGAAGTTTTTATATTTAAGTTACCATTTTCATGATAGGTTATATCCAAACCATCTTTCTTGTCCTCTTTATAAATTCCCTCTCTCTTAATCTGACCATTTTCATAGTAGCTTTCATATGGGCCCTCTTTTAATCCGTTTGCGATTGTATATTTTGTATGGATCTGACCATTTTCATAGTATGTTTCATATGGGCCATCTTTTAGAACTCCTTTTGAGTAAACAGCTTTTCTGATTAGTTGACCATTTTCATAGTAACTTTCGTAAGGGCCATCGAGCCTTGAATTATATACTTGGCTCTCTCCGAATCCATAAGTCTTATCAATATAATCTGTCTCTTCTTCAGTAAATTTTTTATATATGTAAGACCCTTTTTCTTCTAATTGACCATTTTCATAATATTTTTCAAATGCACCTACTGTGACTTTATTTTTGTATTGACTTTTTTCTTCAATCTGACCATTTTCATAAAAAAGTTCATATGGGCCATCTTTTAATCCATTTTTGATTATAAATTTTTCTTCAATCTGACCATTTTCATAGTAACTTTCGTAAGGGCCGTCTTCTAATACTCCTTTTGAGTAATTGAACTTGAATTTTATTGAACCATTTTTATGGTAACTTTCGTAAGGGCCGTCTTTTTCACCATTTTTGATTGTAAATTTTTCTTTTAGTTTTTTTTCAGTTTCAGAGTAATAATTGACAACAATACCGGTAAATGGAGATTTAGAATCAAGCTCATAAGCAACATTATCTCTCCAATCAAGATCGTAATATTCAATTTCTTTCATAGGTATTCTCAGATATCGTTAATAAACGTATCTTGAAAGCTCTGTCTATTTACTAACTCAACTACACCACTGCTTGTAACTGCAACCACACCTGATTTAGGCACTCGGTTATAATTGCTTGCCATAGCAAAGGTATATGCACCAGTAGAGGTAGACATTAAAATATCTCCTGACACAGTATCACTTGGCAACATGGCATCTTTTACTAGTAAATCTCCACTCTCACAGTGTCTACCAGAGACTGCATGTACGATGTCTTCTCCAGCTTTGCCGCCAGAGATATTAAAGAGTTTATGTTCACTGCCATACAGCGCTGGCCTTGGATTATCAGACATTCCACCATCCACCAAGATATATGGTTTCTCACCTCGGTCATCTTTAATGGCTCCAGCAGTATATAAAATAACCCCTGGATTATTGACTAACGCTCTACCTGGTTCAATCATGACTTTATAGGATCCACTCCAGTGTTCTTTAATCCCTTCATGGATTGCATCAGCGTAGACTTTTAGTTCATGGTCTACTTCATCACCTGCGTAAGGTGAGAAGAATCCTCCACCAGCATCAAAAACTATCTCTCTCTCCACACTTGCAGGATGAGCATTAAGAAAATCTGCACACTCGCTCATTGCTTTTTTATAGCGATCTGGCTCTTTAATCTGGCTTCCAATATGTACATGGACTCCAGAAAACAGTAAATGTTTTGAGTTATAGATCTGTTGTAATGCCTCTTCGGCAAACCCAATAGAGATACCGAACTGTTGATCGTACCCTGAAGTCAACACCATTGGATGGGTCTCTGCTCCAACATCTAGATTTATACGCATAATGACTGGTTGTTTTCTATCTAATTTGGCTGCAACCTCTTCTAACATCGGAATCTCAAAACGATTATCAACTGAGATATGGCCGCCATTATGTTGCATAAAGAACTCAATCTCATCTTTATGTTTAAAGGTTCCATTAAAGAGTGAATTTTCTAAAGTACCAGTAACAGCTTGAACAGTTGCCATCTCTCCACCTGAGACAACATCTACTCCCCAACCTTTGTCATCTAGTTCTTTGACTAATGCTTTACAGATAAAAGCTTTTGCTGCATAGCGAAAATAGGTCTCTTCTCCAAAAGCATTCGTAAAATAATCTATATTATCTCGCAAGTGTTCCCAGTCATAGACGTATAGGGGAGTGCCATACTCTTTGGCAACATCAAGCAGTGAAGTCTCTCCTATAAAAGCGACTCCATCCTTGAAGCTGAGGTTAGATGGTAAATAATTCATTATGGCTGAGGAGGAAACAGGCCATATCCACATGTTCCGTCTTGTTCGCTTTCATAAGAACAGTCCTCAGGCATTATATCTAATTCTTGAAGCTCTTCAGACGTATATCTAATAATCTGCCAACTCTCTAATGATGAAATATCAAGGTTGGTTTGTTCCTCAGTTGTAAACCATACAACTGTTCCATCTTCTGTAATAGATTTTACATAGCCTTTAACAGCGTGGTCATCACACCTGTTTCCTAAACACCAGCTTCTAAATATTGAATAGTCTTCGTGTTGGCAATTAGGATCAAAGTTTGATTCATCCATTTCTTCACAGATGACTGGGCTTGGGTCTGGTAAGAATTCTGGAATCTCAAGTTGAAACTGACCTAAAGTAGAGATGCCGAACAACATCATAATTATTGGAATCATTTTTTAAGTCTTCTCCTAATCCACGCAATATCTTTTTTCTGTTCCTCTAAACCACCTGGGGTCTCAACAACAATGTCTGTTTTACAGTTTTTAATCACATATTCAAGCTCAGCTTTAGGAATATTTCCTTTGCCTAGGTTCTCATGGCGATCTCTTGAGCTCTCAAAACCATCTTTGGAGTCATTGAAGTGCACAAGGTCTATTTTTTTAGTAAGTTTTTTAAATCCTTTGACTGCCTCTTCTGTTGGAATTCCCCCTGCCCACGTGTGGCAAGTATCTAAACATAGTCCAACATTCAAATCCCCTATGACTTCCCAGAGTCTCTCAATAGAATCCATATATCTTGCAACTGAATTTTTTCCACCAGCAGTATTTTCTACTAGTACTCTCATGCCTGTATCTTCAACATGTTCTATTGCTTTTCTCCAGTTATCATAGCCAACACCAATGTCTCCACCTTCCCCAACTGATCCACCGTGGACAATGACAGCTTTTGCTCCAAAAGAAGCAGCTACTTTGCACGTATCTTTTAAAAGTTTTCTACTTGGATGACGTACTTTATTGTTTGGAGTAGCAACATTGATTAAGTATGGTGCGTGGACATATATTGGTCCCTCATAATCTTGTAAAATATTGACATCTTCTCGAGGTTTTGGACTTTTCCACATCTGTGGACTGGATACAAATATCTGAAAAGTATCGCCTTTTCGCATTTTTATCTCTTCAATTGCGTTTTTTGAGGGTATATGAGCACCAATATTCATGAATTTAAGTATAAATCATCCTAATTTTTGCCCAAATGATAAAAATAATCGATACAGCACTAAAATAAGAGTAAGACTTCCTTTCGTGCTTTGAGCCACTTCAAAAGGGCGATAAAACAAAAAATTACAGCCACAGGGAGTCTTTTTGCTTTTTTTTTTGGAAAAATAGTCATATAAAGTGAAAATCCCGATTGATCTTGCGACCCTCCGGGATTTTCGAACTATCTTCTATTAGGTCTTGCGACTTCATTTCTGATAGTTATATAAAAATAGTGTACCAAGAGCTGTTTGGCAAGATATTTTAGTTAGTTTTTTTCGCGAACTTTTATGCATAAAATCTATAAAAATACAGAGTTTATGAATATTATTTGTTTGTGAAGATTAGAGGTATAGCATCTGAAGACTGGCAGCAGGTCAAGACTATTTATCAACTAGGAATCAATACTGGGATAGCAACCTTTGAGACTGCTCCGCCAGAAACTTATAATGATTGGATTACAAAGTTAGATCTTGATAATACTTTTGTTGCTGAGGAGAATAGCTTAATACTTGGATGGGTAACATTAAGCAAAGTCTCAAATAGGTGCGTCTATGAGGGGGTTGGGGAAATCTCCATTTATATACACCCAGATCATAAACGCAAAAAAGTAGGTGCACGACTTTATTCTCATCTAGAGGAAAACGCAAAAGAAAAGGGGTACTGGACTATACAAGCACAGCTCTTTACAGAAAATGCTGCATCAAAATCATTTTTTGAAAATAGAGGATTTCGACAAGTAGGGATTCGGGAGAAAATTGGAAAGCTAGATAACGAATGGATAGATAACTACTTATATGAAAAACACTTCAACTAAAAGCAAAAATCCCGATTGATCTTGCGACCCTTCGGGATTTTCTGTTCTATCTTCTTTTCTATCTTGCGATTTCTTTTCCGATAGTGTTCTATAAATATACGTTAGTTTTTACTCTTATGCAAGATATTTACTAATCTATTTTTCGCGAGGTTTATTCCTCTTCTGAAGTGTTATTAGGTCTATAGGCTTCTTTAATTGAAACAATAATTTGAAAAAGTCCAAGAAAAAGAAGTAGATAATACAAATACTCTTCTCTTGTGTTTGTACCAAACTCTTTTAAATCAAAGTAGGTTTTGAGAAATTCTCTAAATGGACCATTAAAAATATTATCAATAGCTAGATAGGATAGAGTTACGCCAAACAAAAAAGGTCTTACCATTTTTTCTCTTTATATTTTTTTTCTTTAGGTATCAGAATAACCTAATTTGGCTATTGTTTTGGTATGGAAATTGTACTTATACGCCATGGACAACCTGAATGGATGCTCAACAATGAATATACAAGAAATCCTGGCCTCACTGAACTTGGAAATACTCAAGCTAAAAAATCTGCAGACCAGTTTACAAAAGGAAGCATTGATCAGCTCTGGGTTTCTCCTTTAAATAGAACCACACAGACACTTATACCCTTTAAAGAAAACGAGGTTGCAAAAGAAATCAAAACTTTTGAATGGCTAAAAGAAATGGAAGATAAAGACGAGGTTGCGTTATATGGAAAAAGCACAGATGAGATAATGAGTTTTTTTGAAAAGAGGAATAGTCAAACTTTTGAAGAGTGGTCTGTTAGTAACCATGGAGTATATATGCAAGAATTTGCTAAGAATATAATCACCAATCTTGAAAATGAATTAAAAAGCCTAGGGGTTGTGTGTACAGATGATACCTTTGATAAGAAATTTGAAATAAAAAATGATTCTATAGAAAATTTAATGATAATTTCACACGCAGGAACAATGTCTGTTTTATTGTCATATTTTTTAAATATGCCGCTTTATGCATGGACATGGAAAAAATTCCTACCAAGACACACCGGTCATACAAGGTTGAAATCTACCGTAATATCAGACGGTCACTTTTTTAGGCTTAAAGAGTTTAATAATGTGTCTTTTATAGAAAATCCAGAGGAGCAAACCTACTAAAATATTAAATTAGAGGAAAATGACACATACTAAAATTCTTCCAGATATAACTGTTAGCTCTCTTACCCCTCGAAAAAAAAGATTCTTCTTGAAATATCTTGCTAGATTTCTACTTCTATTTGAAAATATACGACCTGTTGGTAGTTTTTTAGACAATAAAAGAGTTGTTCTTGTCGCAGCACCACATCAATCCGGTAAAGATGAATACTTGATGATTTTAATTATTCTCGCCTTGGATGTTGATGTTTGTTATCTATCTGCCAAATGGACAATGAGAAGAATACCTAATCCATTTGAGAAATCAAAAGACATTGATGATCAAGGTATTAAATGGCCACTTGGATGGCTACAGGAAATAATTTTTAGAAAGTTTGGAGCAATTCCAGTTGATAGAAAAGGAAATAGTGGACAGTACGATTCTGTAATTGAGGAGCTGAAAAAAAGAGATTCTTTTTTACTGATCGTTACACCAGAAGGGAGGTTTGACGCGACAAGATTTAGAACAAGCTTTTTATTTATTGCAAAAGAACTAAATGCAGAAGTAATGCCAGTACAGATAGATTATGAGAATGAAATATTTAATATCTTAGAGTCTTTCAATATTGAAGGAGATACAGAGAGTGTTGTTAAAAATCTGAGGCTTAAGTTTGATGGAGTTAAAGGGAAGAAAAGTAGATTTAAAGCGTAATGGAAGAAAAAATTAATCAACTTATTAAAGAGCGAGCTCCATGGTTAGCTAAGAAAAATTTTATATCTTTATTGATTTTTAACTTCCTTAAAAAACTTCTTAGGTTTGGTGAAACAATTTACGCAGGAGATTACATACAAAATTTATCTGGTGCTGAAGCGTTTAATTGGTTAGGAGATCAATATACTAACAACTGCTCTGTCGAGGGTTTGGAAAACATACCGAGTGATGGAAGTTGTCTTCTTGTAGCTAACCATCCTATGGGTGCGGCAGACGCAATAGCTTTGTATAGTCAGTTGTATAAAGTGAGAAAAGATGCCTTCTTCTTTGCAAATGAACTCTTTGTTTACTTGCTTGGTTCATTCCATAACGTAATGGCACCTGTTGTGTGGAATAAAGAAAAAGAGACACACTCTGCAACTAAGGTTACTCTCGAAAGACTTCATACTTTTTTTAATGATGAGAGACCTGGAATAATTTTCCCTTCTGGAAGACTTTCAAAACTTACATTATTTGGGTTATGGGATAGAGAATGGGAGAAAACTCCAATAGTGCTTGCTAAAAAGAATAATTTTCCACTAATTCCTGTACATGTTGAGGGTAAAAATTCATGGTTCTTTTATTTTGCTTCTTATACAAACAAACAATTAAGAGATGTTTCACAACTCAATGAGCTATTTAATAAAAGAGACAAACACATCTCGATCAAAATAGGAAAACCAGTAAAAGTTTCTGAACTTAGTAGTAATAATGATGTTGCTATTCAACAGTTGAGATATAAGGTTGAGAGCTTAAGAAACAAAGGCTTATTTAAAATAAATAGGTTTATTTATTTAAGAAAGTTTAAAAAAATTACCTAACTACTTCACCAGACGTTGGACTCACGCCTAAGTTTCCTAACATGTACCCAAACAAAAGTGGTGTTGTAACCAATCCCCCAAGACCATAAAAACGCCATGAGAGATCAACTCCATTAAGTGCAGAAAAAACCAATAAATGTAGGACGAATACTAGGCCGTAAGAACCAGCAACTAAGGCCGCACTTACTTGAATTTTTCTATCATGACTTGTTGTTTGATACCATTTAGTAATTTGATATATAAGTGCAGACATTATTAATCCAGAAACAGAAATTAAAATTGTTCGATTAAATTCGCCAAGGCTTGTGTTTATTGAGATATACAAAAAAGAAATTAAATAAATCAGTGACATCTGTTTTGGTGAAACTTTAAAACGCACTACATAAACAAATATAAAACTAGCAAGCATCGCCTGCAGTATTACACTTCCAGCAGCAAGTTCATCTTCTCTTTCGATAAAAGACCAAATATTTAAAAATGGATTTATGAATAGTGTTATAAACATAACTAACCCATAACTCGTCGCTGCAGAAAATATTGATGCATTATCTAGGCTCTCTTTTGATGGCCTCGTAGTAAAAACATAATCTAACATTAAAAATGATCCTAAAAACAACATTAAATGTGAAGGGGTAATGAGAGGCTCTACTCCAGTTTCAATTCCAAGGAGTGTGTGCCATATAGCATCTGATGCTCCACCAATTCCAAAAATAACTGCACCTAAAACGCCCACATCAAATTTATAATCCTTCATTTTATTTTTTATAAACATGGCTACTAAAACTGAAAAAGCATATCCAGAGTAAAGTACACCATGCCAAGGTGTAAAGAATGTCTCAATGTCATCTATGAGATATGTATGTGCGCTTGAATCAATCCATGCTCCAGAAAAGAACCAGATCATAGAAAATATTAATAGTCTCCTATAAGTTTGATTTGTAATGGGTGTTGGTGACAATTTATTAAACATTTTTTATCTATAACTTATTTTAAACAATTGTTTTATTTCTTATTCTTGAAATTATTAAAACTAAATTAAAATTCATTCATGAAAGAAAATAATTTTTCAAGAACATTAACTAAGAGAAATTCTTTATATCTAGGATTGAGTTCAATGATTGGTGCGGGATTATTTTATAATTTAGCTCCTACTTCAAAAATTAGTTCTTACTCATCCATTTTAGGATTATTGCTCGCAAGCACTCTTGCATTTGCAAATGCTTCGTCATCTGCTCAGCTCGCATCGTTATATCCACAAACTGGTGGAACCTATTTATATGCAAACAAAGTGTTGGGGAAACTGCCTGGAAATATTGCTGGAATTGTATTCATATTAGGAAAGACAGTTAGTTGTGTTGCTATTGCTTTAACTCTTGGAAATTACATTTCTCCAATTTATGGCAAGGAACTTGGTGTGGGTTTGTCTGTAATTGTCTTTTTAATTGGATACAAAGGAATTACAAAAACTGCAGCTTTAGCAAGGTGGTTTGTTCTTATTGTGATATCGATTTTAGCTTTTTTCTGTATTGCAATACTTATGACACCTTCAACAAATATTGCTATTCCTTTGCTTGAGGGCTTTAGTGTTAGTAATTTATTTTTATCAGCAGCTGTATGGTTTTTTGCTTTTACAGGTTATTCAAGGCTCGCAACATACGGGGAAGAGATTAAAAATCCTGAGACAATAATCCCAAGTTCAATACTTACTGGCTTAGGTATAACAGTTATAATTTATCTTTTTGTGAATTGGCTATCGCTAGCAATCATAGGGCCCGAAGTTGTTGCAAACTCAAACGCTCCCTTGCTTGTTGCAATGGACGTATCGGTAATGTCTGATTTTTCATTTTTAATAGTTTTTGCATCTACGATTGCTACTGCTTCGGTGTTTCTTGCTTTACTTCCAGCAATAAGCAGAATATATGTTGCAATGTCTAGAGACGGTATTCTTCCAAATATGTTTTCAAAAATACACAATAAGAATAACTCGGCATATGTTTCAGAATTGTTTGTTTTGCTAACAGTTGTTGTAGGAATTTATACAATAAATATTACAAATGCAATAAATCTCAGTGCATTTTTTATTCTCATCTATTATTCACTCACTAATTTAAGCGTGATCAATTTAGAAAAAAACCAAAAACTCTACCCGGTCTCCATTGCGTATTATGGTCTTTTGATGTGTATGGTCCTCGGATTTTCTTTAGTTCTCATATAAAAAACAAACCGGACTTAAATCCGGTTTGTTGAAATAACCTGTGAAAATCTTCCCCCAAAGTTTTCACGAAGTGTTGTTAGAAGATATTATCTCCCCATAAACATTATATAAAACATGATTTTGGAATGCATTAAAAACTACATTTTCACAAGTGGTATATTTTTGTGAAAATAAAATCACAATCTTGCAGGATTGTGAAGAAGAAATTATACTGTATTAAAGGTCAATCACGTGTATGCGTTGAAAATCACTCAAACACACTTCCATAAGTGGTTGGCCTATGCCTAAACTAGTGGGTTTTAAATTTTACTAGTGACATATTTTTCATATTTTTATAAATATAATTTATATTTATTTTATGAAAGGATTTAGTTCATCGAGTAGTCAGGTATTTTCACAGAAACCTGATCAGCTGTGGAATGTAATTTCATCAGAAAATAATTTAAACGATGCACATCCGTTTTGTAAAACAAATGAAATAATAATTTGGACTGATAATGATCGTAGAGATAAACTCGTTTATTTAAATGGCTTAACTTTTATTAGAGAGTTTTCAGAGTGGTTTGAAGGTATTGGATACAACTTATGGATTGGCACAAAACGTGGGCCTAGGTCATATGTGGAATGGAGAATAAAAGAACATACTCTTGGATCGGAATTAACAATAACTGTATATCCTTACTTGTTAAGAAAATGGCCAAGGTTAATTTCTTTTTTACCATACTATTTGTACATAAATCCAAAATTAACTTCTTATTTAAATTCTGTTGTAGGTGGTTTTAAATGGTATCTAGATAAAGGTACCTCTGTTCCTAGGAACCACTTTGGTAAACATCCGTGGTTTTCATAAATTAATTTTCATCTTCACATCCGCATTCTGGACAAAACATTACTCACCTCCTAATTCATCAAGTTGTATAATTGCCCGATTTTCATCAGGTCCTCTTAAAAATAGTTTGGAAATTGCACCATATTTTTTCTTTATTTTATTAACCGCTTCTGTTTTTACTACAGAATCAAGAATTAATGATCCTCTCACATCCATGCTCTCTGAAAGTTTTTTAGTACCACTTTGATTTGTTACATATATTGTTGCTTTTCCGTTATTTCTCACTCTTTTAACTTTTCCAGCATTAAGACTTGTAGTAACAACTAATGAATTATCATGTGGTGCAACCCATACAGGGGTTGTTACTGAAGAGCCGTCTTTTTTATAAGTTATTAGATTTATATATTCAACATCTTTGAAATCGTTAATGTTCATATAGAAATAATACGTTAAAAAAAATTTAATAAAAGCTCTGGAAGCTGCCTCAGTCTGCGTGCGACATAATCATTGGAAATTAGTAAATAAATCAAAGCTAGAATAATGAACAATTTAAAGAGCTTCTTATTTCTGTGCATAATATTATGGTAAATATTTTTGATATAAAAAAAGGGATTTTAAAAAATCCCTTTTTTTATTGTGTATGTGTTACCTATTAATCACAAATTTATGTTTTTTGGACATCTATGAAATTTTTACCAGCATATAAATATCCAGAATAAGGTTGGGGGTCTTCTGAAAAAATACCTTCAGCATTTGAGAGCTGCTCGTTAAATTTTGGCACAACAGCATCAGCTGCCTCTTCTGAGTCCCAAATATTCCAACTAATCGCTTCTCCATCAGAAACAAAAAAACCTGCTCCTCTTAGGCCTTCGGCTTCTTCGTAAATAGGAAATATCTTCTCTTTTACAAAGTTTGTTGGAGCTTCAGGATTATCTACTTTTGCAAAAACTACCCTAACATATGCATCTTCGTTATCATTTGCAGATCTGTCTTGATACATTTTTCCTAAAGCGATCTCACCCTCAACTACTTTTGGAAAACTAGCAAACACATCAGCTACTTGCATAAGATTTTTATTTCGTTCTTCCGCAAATATGTCTGCTGCTTCTTTGTTTGCTAAAAAAGCCATCCCCAAGTTTGTGTTTGCATCTGGATTAAAAAATCCAATAGATATCATTCCAGGAACTTCTAAAGTTGGAAGAGCATTGTTTTTAATAAATTCTTTAAGCTCGTCTATTCTTCCATCTTTAATTTGTGCCCTTAGTGATACTGCATACATTATTTACATTTCCTCCAATTCTTCTACTTTATGGTTTCCTATTGCATCTCCGACCCCAATAATAAAAAGCGGGTACAGTACAACACCACCGAGAACGAAGAGTCCTGCAAATGCTGGAGCTGGAATCAATCCAAAAAGCGTTAATGCTTGAGCTGGAATTATAACTGCTGCAAAAATAGTTCCTATTATTTGTGTTCTATTGCTTAATAAATTAGTTCTTCTTTTATCGGTTCTAACTAGCAAATATACATACAATCCATATAAGAAAAATATGGTATTTGTAAAAGATCCTGATATTGCACCGACTGTATCTGTATCTAGCACAGTCTCAAAAACACTGTAGTAGTTGAATACTGATCCTAAAGAAAACAACATTTGTACCGTCACGCTTACAAATAAAATATTATGCATATGTGATAAATCAAATGTTTGCTTAACATCAAACACTACATAAATGCCCATTAGAACACCCGTAGTTAAAAAGGCAATAACAAAGCTAAGTATTGCTGTAATTGGTCCATAAGTTGGGTCATAGCCGACAGAATCGGGACCTACAACTAATGCAATAATTACAAAGTTAGCTAGAACACAAGCAGCAATTACTCTTGTAATTGCCTTTAAGTTCTTAATTTCATCTTTAAATGTTTCCATTTATATTCCTTTCTAAAGTTTTCCAACTGGAAAATCAACATAGTTTCTCCAGATGTCACATTGACCAGTTATTTCCTGTGGTGGTTCTGTAATAAGATTTGCAACCGCATCTGAAACAATAGATGCAATAACATCAGATGCTGCATGCGCTACATCGTGATCAGTCCAAAAGTTGAAACTAAACCCTTTATCTTCAGCTACTTTACAAGCACCTGCACCATAGATTCCTTCAACATTTTCGTAGGCTGGATACACAGTATTTGTCATAAATTCTGCAACATCATCATAGGTTTTACCCTCTTGAGTTCCTCCACCTAAAACGAATCTAGCAAAAAATCCATCTTCGCCATCTTTTGATGCTGCAATATACTGCTGTCCAGCAACCATGGGCCCTTCCATTACTTCTGGCTGGCCCGCAAGCATCTCTGCAGCTCCTGCTAGTGCTTGGTTAAATTTATCAATTGAAGCTTCTTTTGCTTCTTCGTTAGCCCATGTAGACCAAGCCATAAATCTTCCATCATTTGTAGCACAAGCTGCTATTGCTAATAACCCTGAAATTCCATCGTAAGATGGCATTACTGTATTTTTGACATATTCAAGGGCATTTTCCATTTCACCCTCTTTTACGTCTGCAAGAGTTAGTCTTACAAACATTTTTTACCTCCTAACATTACTCTGTCAGTTAAGTATGTTTACAAAGCCCCATTTCTACTCACGCTTTAGAAAACGCTGAGGAGAATGAAAATATAAATGCTGGAAACAAAACAACTCCTCCTAAGACTGCTATCAATATGAAAGCTCCATCAGGCAAAAGTCCAAATATGCTCCCAATAGAAAACACTAATATTAATATAGCTCCACCCCAACCAGCGTAAACACCGTAAGTTGGTAGCTGACCTTCATTTACTGAAAGTACACAAAGTACTACAATTCCAGCTAGTAAGTTCCAACCCCATGCATTTACATTTTGAAGTATCTGTATTTGATCTGGTGTAAAGATTGTACCTTCGTTGTTAAAGTATCCAGTTGCATTGAAACTGTTTACCATATTTATAGCTATTACTACAAAAAAGGCTTGTGTAACGACTCTAAAGTATGCATTCTCTTCAGCATTAAAAAGCTTGAGTGAAAATGCAAGCACAAACAAAAAAGAAAAAGCTTGAGCATAATTTAAAGTTGCAACGATTCCACCTGTTGTTGAATCATAACCAGCACTTCCTGGGTCTCCTAAAGCTACTTGTACTCCAAAAGATAGGAATATACAAGCTGCAGATATGCGAGCCATTAGGCTTCCTAATCTTTTTTCATTATCTGATAATGTATTCATTTTTTCCTTTCTCTTTCTTACTCTGCACTTGAGGTAGCTCTATCACCCCAAGCAAAATAGTTTCCTAAACTTGTTCCAACTACTAGAGACAACCAACCAACAAGTCCTACTATCTGAGCTGCTTCTGGAAGCTCGTAGCCGAAAAATAAATCTGCTGAAGTTCCAATAGTTATAATTAACGCACCGAAGATTGATAAGATTTCATATACTGGACGAAAGATACCAGTACCTCTTAAAGTTAGTCCATAAATTAATGAGTTAAATGCCCAAAAAAAGTACATTGGTAAAAAACCCTCTTCAACTATGGTGAGTTCAAGAAATGTACCTATGATAATGACTGTTGCCAGTCCTGATGAAGCCATTTTCCAATACTCTGGAACATGTCCTTCAGCTAGATAATATCCAGCAATAACTATTGATAAGAGCGAGAATCCCCAGAAGAAATTTAGCAAATCTTCAACAGCATCTAATGCTGTAGTTCCTGAAAGCTCTGCTCCAATAAATACTATATTGATGACCAAAAAGAATAGGGCATTCTGCCTAGACAGTTCACCAATTGGCTGTGTAAAGAATTTTTTCATAAGTTAACCTACCTTCCATAAGCTCCCTATATTTAATTGTGACGCAATTTAACTTCCTTAAATTACAAGGCAAGTCTAATGAATAAACTTTGTCGATGTATTAAAAATACAATATTTTTAATACATCCATTAACAATTTGTTTACTATTTATGTTTACTATTTATGTGTGGACAAATCTAAAGTAAGAAGATTAAAAGAACGTGCTTCATATGATCTAAATGAACTTTTTTTATTCTTGAACAAAACCCATTTTGTAACTGTGTCATTTAACCAGAAAGGAACTGTCTTTTCTATTCCAATGTTACATGCTATTTATAATGAAAAAATTTATCTACACGCTGCTGTTGGGTCAAGAATTACAAAAGAGTTGACTAATAATTCAAATGTAACACTGTCTGCAACAGATGTTCATGGAATAGTTTTGTCAAAAAGTCTTTTCCATTCTTCTATGAATTATCAATCAGCAGTTGTATTTGGTGAAACTAAAAGAATTAGTGATGAAAAACTTATGTATGCGGCATTTGAAAATATGGTTGATAGATTTTTTAAAGGAAGATTTGAAGATGCAAGAAAACCTACAAAAAATGAGTGGCTACAAACTGCAATGCTTGAATTCACAATTGATGAATTTTCACTTAAACATCGCACTGGCATGCCTAAAGAAGAAGAGTCCGATAAAACCCTTCCAGTTTGGTCAGGAGTTGTGCCTATAGAAACTAAGTTTGTAACACCAGAAGTAGATAAAGAACATTCTGCTGATATTGATCTGCCTGATTATTTAGAGTTTCTCTAAAACTAAAGGTTTTACCTTTTCTCCAATTAATGTATAGGTTTCCATTAAATCTTCATGTGTTAGACCTGCGTTGTCAATCTGAAAAGTAAAACGAGATAAGCCTCCTAAAGCTTCACTATGTCTAACTAATTTTTCTGCTACTTCCTCTGGTCCACCAATAACATATGCACCCAAGTCACCGATTTGTTGCTCGAATCTCTCCATAGTAACTGGCGGCCAACCACGCTCTTTACCAATCTGATTAAACCAAATTCTATAGCCTGGGTAATATCTCTCGATAGCTTCCTCTTTTGAGTTTGCTACAAATCCGAGTGAATGAAGACCAACTTTTAGAGAGGATTTGTCATGGCCTGCTTTTTCTGCAGCTTCGTAATATAAATCTATTAAAGGTCTAAATCTGTGAGTTTCTCCACCTATAACTGCAACCATTAAGGGGAGGCCGAGTGATCCTGCTCTAACAAAAGAAGCAGGCGTACCACCAACTCCAACCCACACAGGCAGCTTCTCTTGCAATGGTCTTGGATACACAGTCTGATCTTCTAGAGAAGGTCTAAATTTTCCGGACCAAGTGACTTCTTTCTCATTTCTTATTCTTAATAAAAGGTCAAGCTTTTCAGCATAGAGGTCGTCATAATCATTAAAATCTAAACCAAAGAGTGGAAAAGCTTCTGTGAACGAACCTCTTCCTGCGACTATCTCTGCTCTACCATTTGAAATTAAATCTAATGTTGCATAATTTTGGAACAATCTAACTGGATCCATTGCACTAATTACAGCTACTGCACTTGTTAGCCTTATATTTTCTGTCTTTGCTGCTGCTGCAGAAAGTATATTGTGTGCTGCTGAATCTAAAAACTCTTCTCTGTGGTGTTCTCCAAGACCAAAAACATCTAAACCTACTTTGTCTGCATGGACTATTCTCTCAATTAGCTCAGACATAGCACGAGCATCGTCCTGAACAGTGCCACCTTCATTAGTTTGAGTTTTTTTTGCGAATGAATCTATGCCTATTTCCATAAAAATTAGGAAATATTTTTTAAAGTTTGTGCAAGACTTTCTATTAGCATTTCAATATGGTCAATTTGGACACTTTCATTTGGTGCATGTGCATTTCCTAGTTCTTCATCAGCAGCACCAACTAGTACCAATTCTGCATTAGGAAACTCCCTAACAAAATCATTGGCAAAAGGTATTGATCCACCAACACCAATGTAAGCAGTCTCATTGTCCCAGATCGAGTTAAAACTTTTAACTAACTCTTTTGTAAATGGTTTATTAGGATCTGCAACTACACCAGAACCTTTTGAGTTTGGAATAAATTTAACAGAAGCATTCCATGGAATATTTTTCATAACATGCTCTTCAAGCACTTTCATTGCATGCTCTGGGTCTTCGGTTGGGGGAAGTCTCAAGCTAATTTTTGCACTCGCTTTTGGAATGACTAAATTTACAGCATCTTTAACTGGGGGTGCGTCAATAGCTAAGACATCCAATGCTGGCTCTAACCAGAGTCTTTTTGAAATACTTTCTGTATCAAATAGATTGATATCATCTGATCCAAGCATTTTTTTCAAAAACGATTCCTCTAGTTCAGTCACTTGCATATCTGTAGGAGTTAAACCTTCGATCATGAGTTCTCCTTTTTCATTATGAAAAGAAGCAATAATTCTACTTAAAACCATAAAAGCATCGGGAACAACCCCTCCGCCAACACCAGAATGTATCGGTCTCATTGGTTGATCAACCTCAATAATTGCATCAACCAGACCTCTTAATGTTGTTGTGATAGTTGGTACGCCAATTTTTACATTTCCTGAATCAGCAATAACAATAACGTCAGCTTCTAGTGCTTCTCTGTTTTGTTCAATGAAGTCTGACATAGTTGGAGATCCAATTTCTTCTTCTCCCTCGATAAAAATTTTGATATTTACTGGTAAATCGTTTAATAGATCTTTTACAACATTGTAATGAACAACTACTCCTGATTTGTTATCACCTGAACCTCTGCCATAAAGTCTTCCATCTTTTACTACAGGATCAAATGGTTCAGTGTTCCACAAATCTACATCTCCCACTGGTTGTACATCGTGGTGAGCATAAAGAAGAACAGTTTTTTTGGAAGGATCGATTTCTGTGTGAGCTACAACTGCTGGCATTCCTCCTGCAACCTTGATAACTTGAGTGTTTAATCCCAGGTCTGCGAATAAGTTTTGAACAAATTGTGCTGAAGCATCCACATCATCTCTATGGTTTTTGTCAGAGCTGATAGATTTTATTTCTACCATTTCAGATAATAACTTAATTATTTCTTCTTGAGCCATAGGAATATTGTAAGGTTGAAAAATATTTACTCGTAGGAGATAGCTTCAAGTATATTTTGTCTTGCTGCCCTAATAGCAGGAAGTATTGCTGCAATTACTCCAGCAATTATTGCAATTCCAATCCACAATAATGTTTGCGGCACAGAAACGGCAAATACTGTAAAGCCCTCATCAGCTAATGTCTGAATTAAGCTCCATGCAAAGAATATTCCTAATCCAGTACCCAGAGCTGCGCCAAATATTGAAATAATGGAAGATTCAATAAATATCATTCTTCTTATTTGTTTTCTATAAGTTCCTATTGCTCTCATTAGTCCTATCTCCCTAGTTCTTTCATACACCGATAAAGAGAGTGTGTTTGTAATACCAAATAGAGCTACAAAAATAGATATGGAAAGAAATCCATAAATTACGTTAAGAAGTAATTGTATTTGATTATTAGCTTCTTCAACTAAACCATCTTCATCTCTTACTTCAACTCCGGGGTATTCATCAACAATTGCGTTTATTTTCTGTTCTAATTCCGGAGTTTTTTTACTTACGTTGAAATACAATTCTGTATCAAGCGATTCGTCAGCAAAAAAAGTATTGTTTTCAAGAAGTACAAAAAACTCAGCAGGTGGTTGAGTGGTCCAGTCAAAAATATAGGTGACAGTAAAAGTTCTTTCTCCTTCTTCAGGAATTGTTAGTACAACCTCATCTCCTACAAAAAGTTCTTCTCTTTCAGCAGTTTGTTTAAGTATTCCTATTGCATCTTTTTTAAGGAAGTCTTTTCTATTTCCAGATATATCGTCTGTTTTTACAAGGTCAAAGACAGTTTCGTCGACTGCACCGAGAATAAGGGGTCTTTGGTTGTACCCAACAACAGTTGCTCTTGTTCTCGAAAGTTTTGTTACTTCATCTAGCTCTAAAAGCTCTTCCGATAAACCTGTTGGAATTCCAGGAGAAACAAATACGTTAGAAGCGCTTACTTGATAATCAGCAAGTATTACTTCACTTATTAATGACTCTGCTTGAGCTTTAAATGAGGTGGTTATTACATTTGCTAAAGATATCAATGTTAGTCCGATCATTAAAGCTGATGCTGTTGATGCAGTTCTTCGTGGAGTTCTCTTAGAATTCTCTGTTGCCAATTTACCAAGAATTCCAAACACTAGGTTATACGCTTTATCAAAAATGAAAACAAATGGCTTTGTAATCGATGGTGTAATAACAGAAATTCCAATAAATATTACACCTGCGCCAAATCCTACTTGCTGCAAAGAAGATAGAGTCGGAAGATCTAGGAAATCGTATAACACTCCAAACAACATACCAAACCCAACAACAGAAATAAGCGAGCCAAAAACTAAACGTATAAACAAGGATTTTCTTCTAGGGGTTGAGACACTATCTCTAATCGCTTCCATTGGGCTTACCTGGGAGGCTTTTCTAGCTGGCAATAAAGAAGACAAGATAGTAACAGTTATTCCGATAATTAATCCTGTTATTGCAGCTTCTGTAGTTAAGACTAATGGTCCATCTGGTAATCCAAACTCGAAATACTGCAGTCCTTCCTTCACTGCAATCGCCAAACCAATACCAAGTGCTATCCCTAATCCAGATCCTATTACAGACATAAATAAGGACTCAGATATTACTAATCTGTAAATTTGTCTTTTTGAGGTACCAAGAGCTCTAAGAAGTGAAAGTTCTTTTGTTCTTTGAAGCAAAAGAATTCTAAATGTATTTTGAATGATAAAAGCGCCAACAAATATTGCGATACCAGCAAATACATTAAGTATCGTATTAAAAAAATCAAGACCTTGTTTAATTGAATCAGCTTGTTCTGCTGCAGCTTCTTGAGCATTAATTACATTTAAATTTTCTGAATCTAGGTTAGTAATTTCAGTTTTCACATCATTAATATCAAAATTATTTTCGATTACTACATTAATGAGATCCACTTCTCCTCTTGAATCTAGTAATTTTTGAGCAGTTCTAAATTCGAATAGAGCAAAGGTTGCACCTCCTGGAGCACCTACATTAGCAAACTCTGCAATTCCAACAATCGTAAATGATGCAGGAGTTGCACCAGCCAAAACAGTTACCCTATCTCCAACTGTAAAGTCATGATTTTCAGCAGTCACAACATCCATAACAACTTCTTTTGTATTAGTTGGGGGTTCTCCTTCTACTAAAGACCATTGCTGTGCATAAGGGTTGCTATCCCAAGCGGCACCAAATGTAGGAGCAAACCCGTTAGAGATTAATACTGTTTCTCCATCAACAATTTTTATAAATTGTGCAAATCCTAGTACTTCACCCCAAGCAGCTTTTACACTTGGTAAATTTGAAATCTCCTCAATTCTTTCATCGGGTATTTTTTTAACTTCAAAAGAGATTGGTCCTTGTCCACCGTCGCCACTAAAACCCTCAGCAAAATCTTCTTGTATTGGCTGTACTACTAAGTCGACTCCCTCATAAATACCTGAGAATAAGTTATCGAATGCGGATTTATTGCTTTCCGAAAAAATATTTGAAGCAATAATGACTGCGACGCCAAGAATGATTGATGAAGTTGTTAAAAATATTCTGACTGGATAGGTTTTTAAATTTTTCCAGGCTATCAGAAATAGAGGGCGTTTTGTAAATCCAAACATTAGATGTTAGTTAAAGCCGTAACCTCTGCAACAATTTCTTCTTGTGTTGGTTGGTCTAAATCGCTAGCAATTCTTCCATCTTTCAACATTATTACTCTGTTGGCGTAAGAAGCAGCATAGGGATCATGAGTAACCATTATTATTGTTTGGTTAAGCTCTTCAACAACAGACTTCATAAAACTTAAAAGCTCTTTACTTGACTTAGAGTCTAAATTTCCTGAAGGTTCGTCTGCAAATATTACTTCTGGTTTTGTTGCCATAGCCCTAGCTGCCGCTACTCGTTGCTGTTGTCCCCCTGAAAGCTCGTTAGGTCGATGTGATAATCTATCTCCAATATCTACAGTTTCAACAACTTGCTTTACCCAATCCATATCTGGCTTTCGTCCAGCAATTGATGCAGGTAGTGTAATGTTTTCTTCCGCGGTTAGAGTTGGAATTAAGTTAAAAGCCTGAAATACAAATCCAAAACTATCTCTCCTGATTTTTGTTAGTTGCTTATCGTTTAGAGTTGAAATATCTTCTTCTTTTAAAAATATTTGTCCTGATGTGGGCCTGTCTAATCCAGCTAAACAGTGAAGAAGTGTTGATTTACCCGAGCCAGATGGACCCATGATTGCTGTGAATTCGTTTTCTTTAAATTCAACATTAATGTTGTCAAGTGCTGTGACACTTGTTTCTTTCTCTCCATAAATTTTTGTTAAATTTACTGAATGAATTATTTTATTCATGAGTCCAATACTAGGTTGCAGATAGATATATGATATTTTCGTATTTTCTGTTAACAAAAAATTTACAAATAAAATTTTGAAAATTTTCAATTTACCTCTACATTTATAACAATGTATAAAGTAACAAACTGGAACTGGTGGATTCTACATATGTAGGTGCCTAGTTCTATGTTGTTTTCTTAAGCCGGGCACAGCCCGGTTTTTTTTATTTAGGAGGAAAAATGACAGAACAATATAAATTTTTACTATCAGAATCTGAGATGCCAAAAAGGTGGTACAACATTGTGCCTGATTTACCAAGTCCTTTACCTCCACCGTTAAACCCTCAAACTATGGAGCCAATTGGACCTGAAGATCTTGCACCTTTATTTCCAATGGGATTAATACTGCAAGAAGTGTCTCAGGATTCATATATAGACATACCCCAACCAGTTCTTGACCTATATAAGCTATATAGGCCTTCCCCTTTGTTTAGAGCGGTTCGGCTCGAAAAAGCTCTCGGAACAAATTCGAGAATATATTACAAATACGAAGGTGGTTCCCCATCTGGCTCGCATAAGCCAAACACTGCAATCCCCCAAGCGTTTTACAACGCGGAAGAAGGTGTTAAAAAAATGGTTACAGAAACTGGTGCGGGTCAGTGGGGTTCTGCTTTAGCATTTGCTTGTCAGGCTTTTGATATTGAACTTGAAGTTTTTCAAGTTGCTGCATCTTATCTAGCTAAACCTTATAGAAAAACAATGATGGAGATCTACGGTGCAACTGTACATTCAAGCCCTTCGGAGAGAACGGATATAGGTAAAAAGTTTTTATCTGAGGATCCAGAAACTCCTGGAAGCTTAGGTATTGCTATTTCAGAAGCAATAGAGGTTGCAGCTAAGGATGAAAAAACTCGATATGCACTAGGAAGTGTTTTAAATCATGTACTAATGCATCAAACCATTATTGGGGAAGAGGCTCTAAAACAAATTGATTTAGCTGGAGACTATCCGGATGTAATAGTTGGATGTACTGGTGGAGGTTCAAATTTCGCCGGTCTGTTTACACCTTTTGCAAGAGAAAATATGCAAAATAATAAATCTACTGTTATTAGAGCTGTTGAACCTGAGGCTTGTCCATCTTTGACTAAGGGAACGTATGCATATGATTTTGGAGACTCAGTAGGAATGGCTCCTGTAGTCAAAATGCATACCCTTGGTCATTCTTTTGTACCTGATCCTATCCATGCAGGAGGTTTAAGGTATCACGGAATGGCACCTTTGGTAAGTGCAATGTACGAAGAGAAGTTGATTGAAGCAGAAGCAATTGGACAGAAAGAGTGTTTTGAAGCAGGTCAATTGTTTGCGAAAACTGAAGGTATAGTTCCAGCTCCCGAAGCTACACATGCAATAGCATCGGCAATACGAGCAGCGAAAAATGCAGATACAAACTCTGAATCAATTGCAGTATTGACTGCTATGTGTGGTCACGGACACTTTGATATGCAGGCGTATAGTAATTTCCTATCAGGAGAAATGGTAGATTACGAATTTCCTGCTGAAAAAGTAAAAATAGCAAAGGAGTCAATTAAGTCTTAGAGTGGTTATCTCCTTCCACTCTGAAACCTTTGGTCCTGTCTTGTAAAGAGACAGTGTATCAAAAGAAATAGTTATAGGGATGAGTTCATTAAGCTCCCCCAAGTCAAAAGATTTGGGTAACTCATCCCCGTAACTTAAAGAAAGATGAGGTACCCAAAAACTTGGCCAACCTTCTATTTTTGAAACAGAGTTAAAAAAATAGGAATTGTCTGAAGATTCAAGATATAGTCTTTGAAGATATGTGTCTCCCGTAGATATTTTGTCAAAGTTAATAATACATTTTTCATTGGAAAGCAGTTTTAAAGTATTCATTGCTGTTTCGTAAGTAGAAATTTTCGTTACTAGGGTTACATGTGGAAAAAATGAGTCTTTTCCTTCTTCTTTTGCAAATCTTTTAATCAAGTCATATATTTCTTTATTGTGTTTGGTGCTTTGAAGCCAAATCGAATACATAAATTTATTGAATTTTTACATTTTTTAGTTTATTAATAAAAAAGCAAATTATAAATATACCAGTTGCAACTAACGACATTGTTGGACCTGAAGGCAGATTATAAAAATAAGATAAATATAGCCCGGAAACTGACGAAATAATTCCAAAAATAATACTTATATAGATTGAAGACACAAAAGTGTCTGTTATTTGTTTTGATGCAGCAGCGGGTATCAGAAGCATGCTTAAGACCAGAATAATACCTACTGTTTGAAGTGAAGCAACAATTGCTACTGATAAAACAACAAGAAATAGGTAATTTAAAAAATTTGTATTTAAACCTTTAACTTCAGCACCAATAGGATCAAAAGAATAAAACAGCAATTGCTTGAAGAAGACTATTAAAAGACAAATTACAACGATACACATTGAAACAACTATGTAAACATCGATTCTACTGACAGCTAATATTTGACCAAAAAGTAAATCTTCTAAATTAATAGTTACATTAAGTATTGATATTAAAACAAAGCCAAGGGCAAAAAAGGAAGAGAAAATAATACCTATTGCAGTATCTTCACCAACATTTGAATTTTTAATAATATATCCTAGAAAAAAGGCAATCAAAATAGCAGCTGGAATACCTAATTCAGAAATACTGAACCCGAGAAAAACACCTATTGCAATAATTGGTAGGGTTGCATGAGCCATTGCATCAGCCATAAAGCCCATGTTTCTATTTATTGCAAAAGGCCCTAGTAATGAAAGCATGGTTCCTGAAGCTATGGCTGTGATAGTTGAGCGAACCATAAATTCATATTTGAAGGGCTCGATTAAAATCTCAATCATTGTTTTGCTTGTGACTTTCTGAGGTATGATATTTGAACATATCATAATGTGAACCATACATCTCTTCAATTACTTCTTTTGTTAATACTTCTGATGGATCTCCATATGCACAGCAATGTCTATTGAGACATAGAACCTCATCAAACTTATCTTCTAGATTGTTTAAATCATGTGTAGCAACAAGAATTGTCTTGCCATCAAGATTGATATCACTTATTAAACTCATAATGTCTTCTTGTGCACCTACATCAACAGCGCTAAATGCTTCGTCTAATAAAAGAATGTCTGCGTCTTGTGCGAGCCCTCTTGCAATTAATACCCTCTGAAACTGACCGCCTGATAGTTTGTTAATATTTACGTTAATCTTTTCTAGAAGACCCACATTTTCAAGAGCTTCTTTAATCTTTGAGTTTATTTTATTTCTTGAAAAAAGGTTCAACGACTTCTTACTAATCAATCCCATCTCGACAACTTGTTTGACTGAAAGTGGAAAATTTCGATTTATTAAATCTCTTTGGGGGACATAGCTAATAGACCCCTTTGCTTCTTTAGGGCTTAATCCATTAATTTTCAGTGATCCATTAACTATAGGAACTATGCCTGCCATTGCATTAAACAAGGTCGATTTACCTCCACCATTAGGACCAACTACTGCAACTTTTTTACCTTTATTTATACGAAAAGTTACATCATCTAATGCGGGTGTTGTACCTAGTTGAACACAGCAACCATCTGAAATGATGATTGCTGTGTCATCTAATAACTTATCTTCTGTTGTTGTCACTGTGATACCTTTCTTACGGGTAGGGAAAGTTATCTACAACTAACTTAATCAGTATTTGTTAAATTCTCCACAATTAATTCCACAGCAGTCATTAAAAACTCTGGATAGGTTTGACCAGGCCTTAAGGTCTCTACCCATAAGCCTTCTACAGCTTTTATTCCTGTCTCAGCGACAATTGTTTCAGCGTAAACAGATGGGGCTTCTGCCTCAATAAAGATCACCTTTATATTATTATCTTCAATTACATCAATTACACCAACAAGTTGTGCTGGTGAAATCTCGTTTGAAGAATCTAAATCAGGAATAATTGTGGATAATACTTCAAGTCCAAACTTAGCTTCCAAATAACCTAAAGACTCATGTGTAGTTATGAGCTTTCTGTTTTGAGAAGGTACTGAAGAAATTAATTCAGATACCTGATTAACTAACCCTTTTAGTTCAGTCACATAAGCAGATCCTGCTGCTTCATAGTCAGAGGCATTACTTGGGTCAAACTCAACTAATTTTGACTCTATAAACTCTGCTGCATAAGCAACTCTGTTCGGATCGAACCAAAAGTGAGGGTCATATGCTCCATGGTTGTGGCCGTCATGGTCATCATGTCCCTCTTCGTCATGGTCATCATGTCCCTCTTCGTCATGGTCATCATGTCCCTTTTCACCGTGGTGGTCGTCATGACCGCCTTCTTTAAACTCTATTGGAAAAACATTTTCTCCAACTTCTGCTAAAGCTTCTGCACCACAAACTGAATTTTCAAGAAGTTCAATTAATGGAGCTGGCTCATACATTAACCCTGTGTAGAAAACTAGATCTGCATCAGCTATTTTCCCAGCATCTTGAGGGGCTGGTTCGTACGTATGGGGATCAGCCTCAGGCGGCATTAAAACTGTAAGGTTTATATTGTCTCCACCTACTTGGCTAACGAATTCTCCAATCATTGGTGTAGTTGCTACAACATTAATCTCTCTTCCATCTATTTCAGGACAACCTGCCTCAGCGCTTCCACCGGAGCAAGCTATCAACACTAATGAAAGTGCGATCACACCAAATCTAAAACTTAGTTTATTTTTCAAAAAATTCTCCTTCTAATAATCACAATAAATGAGATTAAGTCTCATTTATTTTTTTGTCAAGCATATTTAAGAATTATTCTCATTTTTTTTCAAGTTGCAAAGTATAATAAATTCATGTCAGAAAGTTCAAGAAAAATATTATCAGAACGCAATGTGTCTATTACCAATCCAAGAATTCTTGTTCTTGAAGCATTGATGGAAAATCGTAATCCTCAAACAATTGATGAACTTCAGAAAAAACTTAAAGACAAAGTAGCAAAATCAACACTATACAGAGTTTTGGGCGACTTAAAGAGAATAAATATCTTGAACGAGTTTACTTCTCCGGATAACACAACAGTTGTTGAACTGCTTTTAGAAGACCATATTCATCACCATCATCTATTCTGTAGTGACTGTGGTGAAATAATTGATGTAAATTTATCAAATGAATTTGAAGATTTGTTATCGGAAGAAATAAGAAAAATTGAAAAAAAATTTAATTTTGTAATTAACGACCACAGAGTCGAAATGTTTGGAATATGTACTGATCAGTGTTCTAACTGTAAATAAAATTAAAATATTAAAGCTATTAAGTTAGCGTTCAATAGCATAGATTGAATAACCTCAAAAGAATGGATTTGCTCTGGTGTTGTTGTGAGTGGAATTGTCATGTATTCACCATCAAACACGTTCTCTACTGCTAAGGCTGTTTCAATAAATTCGTTCTGAGTAATGTTACAAACTATACACATAATTTTTTCCCTGTTTAATCCATATTAATTGTAGTGTGGATTTGATGATTGAAAAACATATAATTAAGTTATCCAATGTTTATTGAACCTAGCTTGGGTCACGGAATTATAAACGTTGGGGACTTGCCTATTCCGTTCAATATGGTTCTCAATGCAGCGGTTTTAACTGTAGTTCTTACTTTTGTATTTCTAAAAGTTTCTTGGAAGGAATCAATTTTAACATCTGAAGAGAGGCTTTTTTCAACAAAACAATCACCGAGCGGAAAGCTTTTAGGTCTCTTAGTGCTGGTTTTATTAACCGTTCCTGGTTTAGTAAATAATGAAGCAGCTAAGGTTTCAATTACTCCTTTGATGTTATGGGTTTTCTTATGGATTGGAGTTCCTGTTCTTGGCCTTCTGTTTGGTGATTTATACGCAAAGTTCAATCCTTTATCAATAATTGTGAATCAAGAAGGGGATTCTAAAAATGTATATGTCGCATCTTTCTTGTTTATTTGTTTAACTTGGTTTGAATTAGTTTGGACCAAACCTGGCAATCCAAGACATATAGGTATCGTGTTTATACTGCTGATTGTCGTTGTATCGCTTATTCAAAAGTTTTACAAAAAAACTATTATCGAAGTTGACCCCTTACTTGTTCTTCATCATCTTTACAGCAAAATGAGGGTGACTCATAAAGCTCCTGTTTTCAGAAATCTTTTAAACAATCTCTCCAACCTGGCTCAGCTGAAAGGAATGGAGTACTTTATTCTTCTAATGATTGGGACAGTTACTTACGACGGACTAAGAGAGACAACATTTTGGTTCAACTTGTTTGGAACTAGAAGCTATGAAACATCTTTTTCAACAATTGCTTTTCTCTCGATGAATTTGATTGTCATAATTTTTTATAGATTTGCTTGTTATTTTGCAATACGCGTCAGCGGAGAAAATTATAATCTTAATGAAATCTCGCTTAAATTTGGCCACACAATGCTGCCAATTGCTTTTGCATATCATGTAACACATTACCTAGGGCTACTCTTGTTTGAGTCTCAAACATTGTTATACAGACTTAATGATCCTCTAGGTTTTGGGTGGAACCTATTTAACGCACAAGAAACTACTGTTGATTATTTTTTGGAGCCAATTGTTTTATGGACAGTTATGGTAATCGTAACCCTTGCAGGACACATGCTAAGTGTGGTTTTAGCTCATGATTTGTCGGTTAAAATATTTGGGCATCAAAAAAGTGATAAAACACAATATATTTTCTTATTCATAACAGTGGCATTAACATTGCAGGCTTTATTTGTGCTGAGTGTTCCATAAAATATTCAAGCGACGTATAGTTTTTACTACTAATATTTCGGTAAATGTTAAAAATAAGCAATAAATTAATCGTTTTATTCTTGTTTTTTTTAGTTGTTTCTGCCTGTTCAAGCAGTGATTCCTTGGGTCCTACGTTGGTTGAGATATCTTCTGATGAAGAAAGTGTAGATTTTGAAGAAGAAAATAATGACGAAGAAGATAGCGATGAAGAAGAAGCTGATAATGAAGTTACAGAATTTATACCTCCTGAATTACCAGATTTACCAGATCCAGCACTAAGTTCTTCTAAATGGAATCAAGTAAATGGACCATTTGGTGGAACCGTAACAAGCTTATTTAAAACTGTAGATGGATACTGGGCAACTACAACAGATAACTCTGGGTTTGCCGATAGTAACTTATATTTTATTGACAAAGAAACTTTTACTTGGGAATTGAAAAAAACTATAGGCGGAAATATGGCTGGAGTTGTTGTTGGTAAACATAATCCAGATGGAGTTGCTTTCATTACAGAAGCATCAAACACATCGGACTCAAAATTATTTATATCACTCGACAAAGGCCTCACATGGACAGAAACGAATCCCATAGGAAATTTTGAGCCTGGTGTGGTTGAATATACAGGAATTGCTATAGACAAAACTATGGATTTTCTATATGTAGCAGGTAGATATTTACCATTTGGAGAAGACTGTGAAGATGATGAAAATGGAGATTGTTCTCCAATAGAAAACTCAGCTGTTTATATTTCTCCTGATTGGGGAGATCAGTGGACAAGAACTAATCCCGTGCCAAAAGGGGTGTTTGAAGAAATTGAGCTAGAAGAAGGACAAGAGCTTGATGAAGAAGAAATTGATAGAATCGAAACCGTATATGTCGATCCACAAAATCCAAGCACTATTTTTGTTGGGACTGACAACCTAGTAGCAAAAACCGAGGACTCGGGAGAAACTTGGAAAATAGTAAGTGAATCTTTTCATAGGTCAGATGTCAATGGTATTGCTATTCATCCAGAGAACTCAGACGTAGTTTATGTAAGAGTTGGGAAATATACTTTTGCAGACTGTTTTAATTTAGAAGATGAAGACCCAGATTATGAAGAAGATGTAGCTAGGTATTGTGCTGGAATTTACAGAAGTGTTGATGGAGGAAATAACTGGGTTTTACTAGATGGAGTAAGTGGAGACCCTTCTGAAGGTGGTGTTTATGTAGATGATTTCAATGAAAATGTAGTTTATTCTGTGTTTTCAAGAGTTACGTTTATTAGCAAAGATGGGGGTAATTCTTCTGAAGAATTTCTAAGCACTAGCGAACACCCAATAATTCCTGATGTGGGTGTTGAAATAATAATGACAGGTGAAAATAGTACAGAAGTAATTATGGCTGGACTTCAAGGAGTGTATAGAACATACGACGAAGGAAGTAATTGGATTGAGACAAATACTGGATTTGTTGGTTCTGAGGTTGTTGATATAGCAACTGCTACTGATGGAACAATGTATGCAACAACTTACAATATTGGAATATTTAAAAGCATTGATAGTGGTAAAAATTGGGGTTTTGCCTCTTTTGGAATCAAGAATTGGTACGGAATGCAACTAGCTCCTCACCCTATTGATCCAGATATTGTATTTGCGACATTTGGTGGTGGTGTCTACAAGTCCGAAAATGCTGGGGGATCCTGGGAAATTATTGGTGGTGCGGATCTCTGTGACGATCCAGAACCAGGAGGTGGAAACTGTCATTATCACGGGATAATAGTTGAGACAGAAAGCCCCTACAAAGTATTAGTAGGTAGTGGAGGCGATCAATCAGCTAAAAGAGGAGTGGGTATCACAGGTTCTGAAAACTTAGGTGAATCTTGGAGAAACTCAGACGATGGTTTTACTCGTGATGTTCACGTAAGCAAATTAGTTATAGATCCAAATAATAGTGATGTGTTCTATGCCACTACTCAGGGTCAAACAGACTACACGGATAAAATAGGTGACGGTGCAGGTGTTTTCAAAAGTGTAGACAGAGGTTCAAGCTGGGAACAAATAAATAATGGTTTAAACACTTTAGAGACAAATGTTTTAATTGTTGATCCAAATGATTCAAATACTCTTTACCTAGGTACTGACGATGATGGGCTTTATAAAAGCACTAATGGAGGAGCAAACTGGACACAGCTTAATGTACCACAAATATCTGAACCATTTGGCGTGGGTGATATTGCAGTTGATCCAAAAGATAGCAATATGCTTTATTTAGCAACAGTCGATTACTTTAGGCTTGCAGGAGACAGGGGTGCATTAGGAGATTTTGGTATCTATAAAAGCACTGATGGTGGAACAACATGGGAAGATTTCAATAAAGGATTACTACACCCTGGAGTATTTTCTTTAGAGTTGAACCCTGAAACAAGAATTTTGTACGCTGGTACAAGAGCTGGTGGGGTTTACTGGATAAGCCTAGAGGACTAAATTCTAGCTATTTTTTCTCCATCTTTGTTAGTAAATTGTCCTGTAATGATAAGAATTAAATCTATTAATAACCATATTCCCAAGCCTCCAAAGGTGAGAAGCATTAATATTCCAGTCCCTGTTTTCCCGACATAGAATCTGTGCGCTCCTATAACTCCTAGAAGAAATGCTAAAAGCAAAGTTACAACCCATTGAGAATCGCTTTCTGACGGGCTACTTTTTTTAAGAAGTTTATCTTTTTGTGCGTCAAACTCTTCTTGAGATATAACCCTATCTCTGAGTAATTCATTTAACTTTTTAATTTCGTCTGCAGTGCTCATGTTTCTATTACTATTGTAACTTATTTTCTATACTTGCAACCCTTTCAGCAATTGGAGGGTGTGAGTAATAGTAAGAACTGTAAAGGGGGTCGGGAGTTAAATTAGAAGCATTATCTTTAGTGAGTTTTAATAAACCAGATATCATGTGTTCTCCATCAGTAAATTGAAAGGAAAAATCGTCTGCCTCAAATTCTCTCTTCCTAGATAAAGCAGATGTTATAGGTTTAGTGAAGAATGTATAGGAACCAATAACTAAATAGAACATTAAAAACTTTGAATACACTGTTAAATTTTCTAATCCATGGGCTATGAAAAAATTATCGCTCTTAAATATTTCATTTAAAATATAAAACCCTAGGAAACCAAAAACTAAAGAGCTAATTAATGTTTTACGAATATGTCCTAGTTTATAGTGACCCAGTTCGTGCCCAAGTATTGCTTCCATTTCATCAGGGTTAATTGTTTTTAGAAGTGTATCAAAAAATACAATTCTCTTGTTTTTTCCAAAGCCTGTGAAGAATGCATTACCGTGTGTGCTACGCAAGCTTGCATTCATCACAAATAAACCTTTCGATTTAAAATCGACTTTTTCTAATAATTTTTCAATTGGTTTTTTAAACTGTTCGTCATCTAATGGTTCAAATTTGTTGAATAAAGGCATAATTAATACTGGGTATAAAAAGAAAATTATGGCCTGTAAGGTAAAGACTGCAGCAAATGCATAAATCCACCATAGATCACCCGCGCTAATAATAATAAAAATTACAGTTGCATAAAGAATAGAAGATATTGCGCCAGAAATAAGGAGTCCTTTAAATATGTCAGTAACAAATGTTTTTCTGGTTGTTTTGTTAAAACCATGTCTTTCTTCAATCACAAAAGTTGAATATATTGATATCGGAATTGAAATTATCTCTTCAACAATTATTAAAAGTAATCCAAGAAGTACTGCTCCCAAGACATTTGATGAAGTCATGTCCATAACAACTTGAGTTAAATAATTAAGTAGGCCCCCGATTGTAAAAATGACAAGAACAACTGAGCCAAATAAAGCAGTAAATATCTGAAATTTAATTCGATCTGTATTGTAGAGGATTGATTTTTTGTACTCTTCTTCTGTTACAACATTCTTAAATCTAGGCGGTACAGAGTCTTTGTTATTGTCAATAGATTTAAGGTTTCTTATTTTTAAATACGTTTCTAATAAAAACTTGATCAATATGAGAGCAATAAAAATTTGAGTAAAATTTGTGGAATTTAGAAAATCTTGCATGTATCGATTTTAGACTAAGTGTTTTATAACCTTAAAGTTTTTTCAATTGTTTCGTAAACTTTATCTTCAGCTTTTTCTAAATAGGATATTAATTTTGACTCCTTCTTTTCTTTTTCTTTCCAAAATGGGGTCATAGCATTCCATATCCCTTCCCCTTTTAATTTCGAATAAAAAGAAGCACCGACATGTACAGCAATAAGGACGTAACTTAAAAAGGCAGAAAATTCATGTAAAACTATTGCTAATTCAATCCCTCCAGCTTCTATGGAAAAGAGCCCTGCAATCAAAAGTCCAGTCAGTGGAAGCATTACAAGAGTAAAATATACAAGCTTATGTACAGATTTTGCGATGAACAAATGGCCTTTACGAATTTCAATATTTGCACCCAGCAAGGTTTCAGTGTCTTTCATGTAAAAATATCTGATGAAAACAATAACTAAAAACGCAACCGCAAATAAGATTTCAAAATTTAACAAAGCTGGATCTTCAAGTTCTGACAAATCTCCTACTTGTTTAAATATTCCATATGCATAGAGAATTGAAAAACTCCAGTGAATAAATTTAGCTAAAGGCGTGTGGGATTTCATACCAATATTTTACTGTCCAAATCTTCTTTCTCTTTGTGCGTACTCTCTTAAGCACCTTAAAAAATCAATCTTTCTAAATTCTGGCCAATATACGTCTTGAAAAATAACTTCTGAATAAGCGCTTTGCCAAAGCAAGAAGCCAGAAAGTCTAGATTCTCCACTAGTTCTTATTATCAAATCTATATCAGGGGCTTCAGGAGAATAAAGGTGTTGTCTTAACTGTTCATCAGTAACGTTTTCAATCAATCTGTCAAAATCGTTTTCTTGATTCCTATTTTTGTCGATTAATCCTTTAATAGCATCTAAAATTTCCTGTCTACCTCCATATCCAAGTGCAATTGTTAAAGTCTTCTGGCCACCTCCTCTGACTTCCTCAAGTTGTTCAATGGTTGTCTGTAAGAATTCTGGAAGAAGATCTGTGCTTCCAATAAATTCAATTTTAAAATTATCAACAACGTCATCAATTAATAAATCTTCAAATAGCTCATTTAGTATCTCAAAATATGGTTCTAGTTCTTCTTTGGGCCTAGCTAAATTTTCTCTAGATAACAGCCAGCTGGTTATGTAGTCAATCCCTACATCATCACACCACGCTATACACTCTTTAAGTCTGGTCATTCCAATCTTGTAAGATACTTCGAAACTTAAGAGGCCTTCTTTCCTTGCGTATCTTCTGTGACCATCATGTATTAGTCCTATATGTTTGGGAAGGTTTTCTTTTTTAAGTCTATTTTGTAGACGATTTTCATAGATTGAATAAATTAATTTTGGTGATGACATTTGCTTATGAAGTAATAGCTTCTATTTCCTCAATAGTTTTTGGAGCTTTTTCGGTCATGTTTACTGGTCCGTCATTAGTGCAGATAATATCGTCTTCTATCCTAACTCCTATACCCAGAAGTTCTTTGGGAATTTCATGCTTAATAGTTTTTGCATTGCTAATTTCTTCTTTTTCCAGAATTGTTGCTTTTTCCATACCGAGCAGTTTTCTTCTTTCTCTAATTTTTTTTGGATCTCGTTCAATTAATGGGAATTCAATTACGGGTTTTGTTGGACGAACATAAATTCCCGGTTCAACTGTAGTCACCATTCCATTTTTGAATTGTCTAGGTTGACCGTCAACCTCTGTGCTTCCAGCATCATGTACATCAAGTCCAAGCCAGTGGCCGGTGCCGTGCATAAAAAATTCAAAAAAGTGCATCATTGAAATTGTTTCATCTACTCCTAAAGGAACTAGACCTAAATTCACCATTGATTCGGATAATGATTTTATAGTATCTTCATGGAGATTTTTCATAGAGTTGCCGACAACAACTCCCTCTATTCCAAGATTCTGAGCTTTTAATACTTCGTTATATATATCTTTTTGTGGTGAAGAAAACTTCTTGTGTATTGGAAATGTCCTAGTTACATCTGAGGAGTACATTCCGTACTCTGCTGCTGCATCAATTAAAAGAAGTTCTCCTTCATTGAGAATTTCTCTATTTGTTGAATAATGAAGGATACAAGAGTTATCACCGCCTGCGACAATTGATGGGTATCCCAGTCTTTCTGCTCCATTGTCATAAAATACTTTTTCCATTTCAGCGGCAATCTGATATTCATATTTTCCTGGCTCAGTGTGCTTCATAGCTTCAATATGACCTAATACTGTTATGTCACAGGCTGTTTTTAATAGCTCCAACTCGCCATTATTTTTAATTAATCGTAGTTCTGAAATCAAAGGAGACAATGAATGTAGAGTTGCTTTACTAAACTCAGATCCTCTCTGATCATAGGGAATAGCGTGTGCTAAGCCATCTCTGTCGTATTTTTCAAAAAATGGAGAAGAATAATCGCAATATACATCTGTTACGCCCTCAAGAAGGTTTCCAAGTTCTTTTTGGTAATCATTAAATGAATAAGCTTTTGTTGCATTATATTTTTCTAATGCACCCTCCTGCCCAATTCTTTTTCCATCCCATGTTTCCATTTCTTCATTGCGATCCTGAACAAATAGATGCAGTTCGGGCGTTGAGTCTTTAATTACAATAACAGCGTGGGCTTCAGGCTCAGGCCATTCAGTTAAGTAGTAGAAATTTGAATCTTGTCTGAACGGATACCAAGTGTCATTATTTCTGTATGTAATTTTTCCACTATGAATTAGCACTGCGCCATTTCCAATTTGTTGTGCTAAATGTTTTCTTGCGTCGGTAGAATTATTCATCTATTGAATAAGAATAATGTACAACAGCCGCAAATTGCTAGTGTTTTATGTAGAAATCAAAAATTTATCTAATAGCTGGTTCCATGAATTTTCATTATGCTTTCCTTTTGGCAGTTGAATGAAGTTTGTCTCAATATTGTTTTCTTTGATAGTTTCATTAATTTTTTTTACACCAGAAACGTAGAAGTCATTGTTGTTAGTGTAATCTAAACCCCATTCAGCAGGTTTGATAATGTTTGATTTATCCTCAAAAATTTCACCCTCTTCAGAACCAACGGAGATATTGCATATAGTTTTCTTATTGAGGTTCTTTAGGTCATTTATAAAATCTGTGTATCCATACCAAAATGCAGGAGAAAATGAAATAATATTACTAAAGGTGGGGTATAAAATTGATGTTTTTATTGACATTAGACCTCCCATTGACGATCCCATAACGATCCTTTTAGTCGAACTAAATTCAACATCATAATCAGCTAAGACTATAGGTAAGTATTGTTCAACAATTGATTGTATATGACTGATTGCATGGTTGTTGTTTCTACTTGGCGGATAAGGGTTGTATTGTTTTTTTCTATTTTTATTTGATGTAACTCCCATGACGAAGTATCCGTTTTTGCTATTGTTCTCATGCTTTAAAAGCAGTTCCTCTAGGTTAAACGAGTAGCCAAATGCACTTTTTGAGTCTAAAAAAAGATTCTCTGCATCAAAAGAAAGAATAAAATGTGTTATTCTTCTGAGTTTCGGAAATCTTACGATAAAACAGTTGGAGTCTTCTATGTCGATATCAACAACAGGTTGGCTTATAAAAATGTTGTCAAAAGCATTCTCATATTTTGAAAATAGGAGCATTCAGTTAGTTTAAATTGTTCTCAATAGTGTTTGCTACATCTTTAGCTATCTTTTCATTTGGAGTGATTATTAAAACTACATTGTCTCCAGCAATTGATGCAACTATACCCTCGATATACAAGTTATCAATTGACTCAGCGATTACTTGAGCAGCAGCAGTAGTTGTCTTAACAACAACTTGGTTAGAGACTGGCTCTATTTCTAAAACAAAGTCTTGAAGTGCTCTTTTGGCTATTTTGTATTGAGCGTTATTATCTTGATTTTTTGGTAATAAGTAAACCAACCTACCATTTTTTAATCTTTTCTTTATAGCTCCAAGCTCATTTAAGTCTCTTGACAGAGTGGCTTGCGTAATAACTGTCCCATTCTTTTTAAGCATGCCTTTAAGTTGATTCTGTGATGAAACATTTCCAGAATCAATAAAGTCAGCAATCATCTTTTGTCTTTGAATAGTTGCTTTTGTCATATTTATAAATATACATTTGTTTGTATATTTATACAATTATAATTTTTTATATGTTTCCTCAGCAAGTTTTAAAGCATCTTCTTTGGATACCTCACCGTCGTTAATCCTTTGTTCATATAGGGCTTTCATAATAACTCCAACTTTAGGTCCAGGTTGAATGTTGAAATGTTCCATAATCTCATCTCCTGATAAAGCTGGTCTAATTTTGGATAGCTCCTCTTTAGCTTTAACTTCTTCTATCCTTTTTTCCATTTCATCAAGATTTTCATATATCTCTTTTGCTTTTATTTTGTTTTTTGTAGTTACATCCGCTCTTACTAGTTCATTTAAATCCTCAAGCATATGTCCAGCATCAACAATGTATCTTCTCACTGCTGAATCTGTCCATCCCATCTTGAAAGTATGGGGACGTAAGTGCTGTTCAACAAGTAGCGCTATATCTTCAATTGTTTTTTTATCATACTTCAATCCCTTTAATATTTTTTTTGTCATCCTTGCGCCCACTACTTCGTGGTGCCTAAAGTGTACTTTTCCATTTTCTATTCCTTTAGTGTTTGGTTTAGCAATATCATGTAAAAGAGCTCCCATTCTAAGTGTGAGTTTTGGTGGTACCCCATCTAAAACTGCTAATGTATGTTCATAAACATCTTTGTGGTGGTGTTTTGGATCCACTTCTATTTTAAGTTCATTTATTTCTGGAATAATATATAAACTCAGACCGCTCTCAACTAAAGTTCGAATGCCCATTGATGGGCTCTTGCCAACTAAAAGTTTATTTATCTCATCTCTAATTCTCTCTTTTGTTATTATTTTTATTCGTTCTATATTTTCTTTCATTGCTATGTAGGTTTCATTGTCTGGTGAAAATCCATGTGTGCTTGCAAATCTACATACTCTTAACATTCTTAAAGGATCATCAGAAAAGGAGATGATTGGATCATCTGGTGTTGATATAGTTCCAGATGCAAGGTCTTTTAAACCTGAAAATGGGTCTATTAATTCATTAGTTTCTAATGAATAGGCAATGGAATTTATTGTAAAGTCTCTTCTCGATAAATCTGTAACAAGATCAGAAGCTTTTTCTATTTCGGGGTTTCTTGAATCTGTTTCATAGGTGTCTTTCCTAAAAGTAGTTATATGCACTACCCTTTCTTGGTCATAAAGTTCAATTGTCCCAAAAGCTTTCCCTACCTCAGTTGTTTTGTAATTATTTTTTTTAAGCAATTCGATTGACTCTTCTGGGGTGGCGTTAGTTGTAAAGTCAAAATCGTTTGTCGGGATGTCTAGTATTCCATCCCTTACTGCACCTCCAACAAGATATAACTCAAAACCATTACCGTGATATAAGGAAGAAAGAGTGCTTAAAAAGCTATTGTTCTCAACTAATTTTAATAGTGTAATTGGTACCATATTGATAGCTTAGAAGAACTGTGGATACAATAGAAGAATGAATTCAAAAGTAGATTTTGCAGCTGGAGGAATTGTTGTAGATAACAACAAGGTACTACTGGTTAAAAACAAAAAAAGTGAATATGTAGACGATCCAAAGTCGTTTTGGGGTTTTCCAAAAGGGCACATGGAAGAAGGTGAAACACCAAAAGATGCTGCAAAAAGAGAAGTGTCTGAGGAAACCGGTTTTATCGTAGAACTGTCTGATGAAAAGCCCTTGGCTGAATCACGATATGAAATATCGGTTAATAATGAAAAAGTTAAGAAAACAGTTTGGTTTTTCAAAATGCATGTTGTGAAGGCGTTTGATAGCGAGCCTGATGATGAAATTGAGGAAGTGGCTTTAGTTGATTATGAAACAGCTGTAAATCTCGTAACACACGATGAAGATAAGAAAATACTTAAGTATGTATTTAACAGATGAGAAAACCAAACACACTTCTTGGGTTGGGAGTTACCAAACAAGAAAATGGAACGATGTTACTTCAATAATTTATTTTGAAAAAGTTTATGGTGGGAGGAGTCTTCTAAAAAGAATAAAACAAGAAGCTGAAAATACAGGGCTTAAATTTAATTCATCAATGATTCAAGAAAATGAAACCCACAGTTGGTTGTCATCTGGATGGAATGCTGCTGAAAAATTAAATGTTCTGTCAATAAATTTAAGAAGTTTAGAACTAAAAAATATTGAGCCTTCGCATTGTGAAAATTTTACAAAAAACAATATCGATGAATTAATTGATCTTGATAGATCTATATTTAGCCCTTATTGGCAAAATTCAAGGGCAGCATTTGTAGAAACTCTTGATAGCTGTAATCAAAACTTTTTGTTCAAAGAATATAGCGGAGATAGTCTTGTTGGGTATGCGATTTTGGGAGCAACAAGAAACTTTTCATTCTTACAAAGATTTGGAATTAGTACAGAATATCAACACAATGGTCATGGTTCCAAATTGCTTAATAGTGTTCTTAACTTTGCCAAAGAAAAAAAATACATAAATATACGTTTAAATACTCAAGAGAATAACGAGGCTGCTAAAGGCCTCTATACAAAACATGGTTTTGAATTTACAAAAACTAATTTCATAATCTTAAGTACTAGTTAGATTTTTAGAACTACATTAATAATTTTTGAACGCTTAATATTAGGTATATGGAACAAGAAGATAGTTTTGTAGAATCCGTAGAAAGCTTAATTGAAACTATTAAAAGGTTAGTTGTTAAACCTGTAAAAAGAATTGCAGGGTTTGCGTCAATGGGATTTCTGTTGGTTGTTTTGCTTTTAATGGCTTTGGGATTTCTTATTATTGGAATAATAAAAATTATGCAGGGGCTTGGGTTACTTCTTGGAATTAATCCAACAGGCTTTGCTTTTGCCTCAATAGGACTACTCTTCTTAATTATGTCTTTAAGAAATTATTGGAGAAAAAAGTAATGGAAAATGTAGCAATTATTGGTTCTGGTCCGGCAGGATATACTGCAGGAATATATGCTGGAAGAGCAAGTCTCTCTCCAGTACTTTTTGAAGGTTTAGAGTCTGGGGGTCAGTTGATGTTAACCACAGATGTTGAAAATTATCCAGGTTTTGTCGATGGCATTATGGGTCCTGAATTAATGCAAGTTTTTAAAGGACAAGCTGAAAGGTTTGGAACAGAAATTAAAACAGAAACAATAGATTCAATAGAAAAACTTGATAATGGTTTTAAGCTAACAAGTTCTAAGGGAGAGTACCTGTTTAAATCAGTAATAATTGCATCTGGGGCATCAGCGAGATGGCTTGGAGTAGAAGGTGAAAAAGAATTACAGGGATATGGTGTTTCAGCATGTGCTACCTGTGATGGTTTTTTCTTTAAAGAGAAGATTGTTGCAGTTGTGGGTGGCGGTGATTCTGCAATGGAAGAGGCACTGTTTTTAACAAAGTTTGCATCAAAAGTTTATGTAATACACAGAAGAGACCAGTTTAGAGCAAGCCAAATAATGCAAGACAGGGTACTAAATCATGAACAAATAGAAGTAGTTTGGAACAAAACTGTTGAAAAAATTAATGGTGATGGGAGCGTTTCATCAATTGAGTTGAAAGATGTAGAAAACGAAACAACGAGTGAATTAGAGCTTGATGGAGTGTTTGTTGCCATAGGTCATGATCCAAATGTAAAATTTTTAGACGAGCTTGTAGAACTTGATGAAAAAGGATACATAAAAACTGGGTTCACAACGGAGACAAGCACTTCAGTACCTGGTGTGTTTGCAGCTGGCGATGTAGCAGATTCTTTATACAGACAAGCAATTACTGCTGCTGGTACCGGGTGTCAAGCAGCAATGGATGTTGAGAGATGGCTTGACCACTAATTTAAACTTTACAAAATACTTACAAGAACTTTCAAACGAAGAGTTAGATGATATAAATATAAAACTCAATTCATGTGGTTATCCTGGTTCTAAAAACGTTGAAGAGTTGATCAATCTTGTAGAGTTGTTTATAGAAGATCACAACCTTTCAAAAACTATTTCGAAAGAGCATTTATGGCTTGAACTCTTAAACAATGGTTATGTTTTGGGTGATAGGATTCTTTTATTATCAAAACCAGTTTTATATGGTTCTGATGTAGAAGAGCTTCAAGAATATCTTTCTAGGTTGGGTTTTTACTCTGAACCGATAAATTCTACTTTTGATAATAATGTAAGTAGATCTGTTAAGTTGTTTCAGGAAAATAGAGGATTGTCCGTTGATGGTACGGTAGGCCTAGAAACTGCAGCTGAAATTAAAAAATTACTAAGGCCAACAATGAATACATCTTTGAATGAGGCTGTAAAAACCTTTAAGGGGAGTTCTAGCAATCTTTCAATCTGTTTTGACATAGAAAACCGTGGAGATTATAAAGAACAGATAGGTTTATATCAAAAAATAAAAGACTTCTGTAATGAAAACAACTTAAATATTTCATTTTCTTCAGAAATCACACAAGACAATGATGAAGAAAACAGCATCGAGTACGTAAACAAAGTTAATCCCACTTTGTTTTTGAGTTTAAGAAACTCTGTAGATTTAAAAGTAAATTTTTTCCAAGGTAAACATTCATCAAGTTCAATTGGTGAAAGAATCTCAACAAAGATTGAATCCTCAATGGGGTTTGTTGCAGAGGGCAGGTCTTTGTCTGTTTTAAAAAATACTAAATCTGTCACTTTAGTAATAAATGGTAATTTTTACCAATATGCAATAATCGATTTACTTTCTTGCATTCTTGAGGAATTAAAGGAAATTTATAAAGATTAAGAGATTTTTTTTATAAACGAATCAAGGTCTTTTTTTGAATTTAATGTAAAACTTATTTTTGTTTTATTTTTGCTTTTTTTAAATGTGACCTTTGTTCCAAGTAGATTTTCCAACATATTTTTATAATGAAAAGACTCTTCATCTGCGTTAGTACCGTGGAGTTGACGAACTTTTTCTTCCACATCTCTACTAGAAAGATTTAATGCAATTATATCTTTCAGCATCTTATCTTGAACGCTATGCTCTAAAACTATAATTGGTTTGATCTGGCCAAACGAGACCTCTTCATTACTTAAAGCGTTTTGAGCATTTGGGCTTAGGTTAGAAATTCTAAGCATGTTAGAAATATGAGGTCTACTTTTACCAACTAAAAAGCCTATTTCATCGTTAGAAAGTTCATAGTTTTCTTTTAGATTTTTATAAGCCAAAGCCTCTTCAATTGAATTTAACTGGCTTCTTTGAATATTTTCAACTATTCCGAGAACTGCTGCATCTCTTTGACTTACGTCCTTTATAAGACAGGGAACAGATTCTAATTTAAGCATTTTAGATGCTCTCAGTCTTCTCTCGCCGGCAATCAGTTCATATTGATTGTTTTCAAGCTTCTGAACAATAAGTGGTTGGAGTATTCCATTTTTAGATATCGAATCTCTTAATTCCTCTAATTTTTTTTGGTCAAACTTTTTACGGGCCTGGGTTGGACTCTCCTTAATAGAGTCAATATTCACATTTTTTATCACAAGATCTTTAGTATCGCTATTGGTTATTAGATCGCTTAAAGTACGTTTCATAATCCCACTTTTTCAAAAATTTCTTCGGAAAGCTCAATAAATTCAAGCTTTGCTTTGCTGTTTTCATTGAAATCAAGCACGGTCTTAGCATAGAATGGGCTGTCAGCTATTTCAGTTAATTGGGAAATTTTTGAATTAAAAAGTTTGTCAGCCAATAAAAACCTGAGTTCGTTTTCAAAGGACTGAAAGCTTGATCTTCTAGTGTCAACCTGGTTTAAAACAACACCTAAAAATATAGGGTCCGCTTTGATAACGTTATTTATTGTTTCCTTTGCAAAATCCATTGCTTGAGAAACTCCTTCTACAGCTAAAAATTCAGGTTTTGATGGTATCAAGTAATAATCACTTATTGTTAAAGATTCTTGTGTTAAAGAGCTTATCGTTGGTGGGGTATCAATCAAAATTAAGTCAAAGCCCTTTTCCCTAAAAAAGTTTTTATGTTTCATGAGTTTTGAACCACCTATAATTTTTTCATTACTGTGCTTAGTTATTGATTTATTTGAAGGAATCAAATAAAGACTTTCAGAAACTTTCATAATTTCTTTATCTAGCCTGTTTTCAAATAAATCTGTTGTGTTTAGCGCTTCTTTAGAGTTTTTATCAAAATTTAGGTATGTTGATACATTTCCTTGAGGATCGGTATCTATCAATAGAGTTTTGTGGCCTTTGTGTGAAAGTAGTTTTCCTAAATTTACAACAAAAGTTGTTTTACCAACTCCACCTTTTTGGCACAATATTGTAAGAACCTTCACTTAACATTTATAACATCAATGTGTCTTATGTTTGTTGAATTAATGGTGAATTTTTCTTGTTTCACGTGAAACTTTTCTTTATTTTCGTTTAAATTTTCTCCGTTTGAAGAGACTATGTATGTTACGTTTTTTAATTGTTTTATGTTTTTCAAAACGTCTTTTGATGAGATAAAGCAGCGAGAAATGTACGTGTTGTTATCTGTTAAAACTGCATCGGCACTCTCATTAAGAACTTCAACATTTTCTAAATTTAATATATTTTTTAGCCTTTGAAGTTCAAAAGCTCTACT
Source organism: uncultured Candidatus Actinomarina sp. (assembly GCA_902595195.1). Classification (GTDB taxonomy): domain Bacteria; phylum Actinomycetota; class Acidimicrobiia; order Actinomarinales; family Actinomarinaceae; genus Actinomarina. The sequence continues at coordinate 115,069 of CACJPC010000001.1, forward strand.
TTCGCTTATGTCGACAAGGGTGAATAATTTGTTTGGGTTAGTTAAAGCAATAGGAATTCCAGGAATTCCACCGCCTGTGCCTAGGTCATATATGTTTTTATCATTATTTTTAATATTTTGCAGTATTTTTCCAAAATACAACGAGTGGACTATGAATTCGTCCCATATGTACTGCAAGGGCTTTTCACTTATTAATCCATTGTTTATGCCTGTTTTGCACAACCAATCATGGTAGCTTTTGAGCCTTTCAAGATAGTTTTTGTACTCATTACCCCAATCTGGAATTTGGGGCTCGAAGGTCATTCTTCTTCTTCGGGAGCAAAAACAACTGACCTATACGGTTCTCTACCTTCAGAATAAGACCTAATTCCGTCAAAAGTTGCCGCAGCGTCGTGGAGTGTTTTTCTATCAACAGAGTTCATTGGCTCTAACATAACTTCTTGTTTGTCTTCAAGAATTTGTTTACTCAATCTTTCTGCATATATTGTCAGCGCTTCTTTGCGTTTTGTTGCATAATCAGCGACATCAAGCCTAAGTCTTGTTCCGGCGCCTGTTTTTCTTTGTACTACAGTTCTTGTCAGCTCGTGTATAGATCTTATAATAAAACCTTTTTCTCCAACTAGTGCCTCTGTTTGTTCTCCTGTTACATTCACAATTAGATTTTCGTCTTCTAGTGTGCCTTCAACTTTACCGTCAAGTCCAAAAGACTTTATTAAACCCTCTAAAAAGTTAATAGAAACCTTTAACTGTTCATCTTTATCGGCCTCTATACGCGGCTTTTTGGGAGAATATTGTTTTTTGTACCCGTTTTTATTACCACTATTCCTTTTATTTTTGTTGTTGTAGTTTCTAGAACCACCGTTTCTTACAGAAATTCGAACAAGAGCTTTCGTTCCACCCACTCCAAAGACACCGCCTTCTGGTTCTCTTAAAATATTTATATTTGCTTGCGTTGCGTCTTCAAGGTTTAGTTCGTTTAATCCAGCTTTAATTGCGTCATCTATAGATTTTGCTTCAACCTCTACCCATTTATTGTTAGCCATTACTTTCTCCTTCTTTTTTTGCGGTTTTTACGAGAATCTTCTTGAACAGGGTTTTGTTGTTGTTCCTCGTTTTCTTTTTTGTTATCTTCTTTTTTATTAGTTTCTTTATCATCAAGCTTTACAATCAATGCTTGTTGCCCAATACGAAATATATTTCCTGTTAGAAAGTAGACAACTAAACCTGTTGGTAAAGTCCAAGAAATAAATCCGAAAAATATAGGCATAACTTTTCCTACCATTTGCATTTGTTGTGCTTGAGGATTGTCGCTTTTTCCAGTCTTCTTAGTTATCTGATTCTGCTGATATAAAGCAGTAAGAATAACCAATAAAATCAGAACTAAATAAGGAACTCTTTCAATCCACTCAGCAACTTCTGAGGGTGGAATTTGGAGATCCATATTAAAAAATTTAAGGCTCGTACTAACAGCTAGGCTGTTTGAAAGACTAGATGAGCTTGGTATAAAAGCCAAAGGCTCTCTTAGAACCCTAAAAAGAGCAAACCATATAGGCATTTGAACTAAAAGTGGAAGTATGCAACCAAGGGGATTAATGCCCTTTTCTTTATACATTGCAGCCATTGCTTTGTTGAGTTCTTCTTTGTTGTCTTTGTGTTGTTTTTGAAGTCGTTTTATGTCCGACTGAGCATCTTGCATTCTCTTTGTTGATCTAGTTTGTCTTAGTGTAAGTGGGAAAATTATTACGTTAATTATTATTGTCAAAATGACAATTGAATATCCATATGATGCGGTGTAGTCATACACATAAGAGAGTAAAAACCCTATAGCAAGCGCAAATGGTTCTAATATTGCCAATTTTTACCAATTTTCTTATATATTGGGTTGCAAATGAATATTCTTCTAAAAATAACTGGAACAGTCCTAATCAAACCGTTTTTTTCAAAACTATCAACGATAACATTTGTACATGATGGGTAGTACATGCAGTTGCCCCCACCTAAACCAAATAATGCGAGTAGAGACCTTGATCCTTGAAGAAAAAACCCTAATATTTTCATTCTTTTTTAGAGTAAGGGGTGAGACTTAAAAATCTTCAAAATTTCAGATGATGTTAGGTTTGACGAATCTTTATTTCCAACAACTAAAATGTCCAGATTTTTATTGTCTGATAGGCTCCTTACTGCTTCCCTTGTCCTTCTTTTAAACTTATTTCTATTAACTGCATTCGCATGCTTGCTTGAAATACTTATTCCAAGTCTTGAAGAGGTTGTACCGTTTTCTTTAACAAAAACCTTTAGGCCTTTTGAGGCTATACAAAATTCTTCTTTTTTCAGGTTATCAAAATGATTTTTTTTATTCAGCGAAGTAAACTTCACACTCACTACCTAGGCAGACAGAATTTTACGACCCTTTTTTCTTCTTCTTTTAAGAATTTCGCGTCCTGCTCTTGTACGCATTCTTGATCTAAAACCGTGTTTTCTGCTTCTTTTTCTATTACTAGGTTGATATGTTCTTTTCATTTAATACCTGTTTGTAAGAATAAATGAAGAAATTAATTAAACAAAACAAAATAAATTTTATTTTTGACTAGTTCGCGAAAAGGATTTTTAGCTCGCGAAAAACAAACTAACTAGCTTTAACAAACAACTTTATTAATAATTAATGTGTATTACTTGTTTAGGGTTTTACTCAATGTTTATTGAGGTTTTTCAAAGTTTTAAACACTTTGTGAAATTTTAATCTGTTTTTCACACTCTATGAAAATCTTGTTTTAGTGGTTAAGTTTATATCTGGTTATGGGGAGTAGGGGAAATACTGTAATGCTTGAAGAGTTTAAAGCCTTATTAGAAAAGTCTTTGACCAACAAGACAGATAGATATTGGTTAGATCAGGTTGGCCTTGAAATAAACGATGAGAACGATCTTTGTATTGTTGTTTCATCTGATTTTATAAAATCAGCTATTGAAAAAAAGGTCTATTCAAAAATTAAGTCAGTATATCAACTTGAATATAACAACAAGGCTGATTGTGTTTTTGTTGTTGATAAGAACTTTCAAAAAACAAGTATATACGAAAGGTCAAGCGTTGAAACAACCATAGTTGAGAAAAAGCAAGATGATGTTGTTGTTGAGACTCGTTATGATTTGTCCTTTTTTGATGAGCTTTTTGTTGGTGGTTGTAATAATCTGGCGATAACAGCAGCTAAAAACGTTGTTATATCACCCGGTAAACGGTTTAATCCACTTTTTGTTTATGGTAAACCAGGTGTTGGAAAAACCCACCTTTTGAAAACCATTGAGGCGTCAAGTAATTCCTCTTTCTATATTGACTCGGAATCTTTTCTTGAGTCATATATTTCCGGTATAAAGAATAATGATATTGACAACTTTAAAAAGAGAATTAGGTCTGTAGACATTTTATTAGTAGATGATATTCAGTTTTTTGTAGGCAAAAAAGGTGTTTCTGAAGAGCTTTTTCATACAATTAACTATTTTTTAAACAATTCAAAGTCTGTGGTTTTAGCATCCGACCAGAAACCCCAAGAACTTAATGGTTTTCCGGATCGTTTGATTTCTAGAATTTTAAACGGACTAGTAACAGACATAGAAAAACCTGATAGGGAAATTTTTTCTGAAGTCTTAAAAAAGAACAATGTTGAATTTGAAGGTTTGTTGTTTTCTAAAAATGATTTAGAAACGTTGCTTTCGTTGGACTTTCAAAGCTTTAGAGAAATAAATGGTGTTGTTAACAATCTAATTATTAACAAACAAACTGGTGTAAGTAACAACAAATACATATCTGAGCTCGTTTCAATGTATAGTAACAATAAGATAATGGAGTTAACTCCGGAGTTTATTCTAAAGTACTGTTCGGAGGTTTACCAGGTTGACGAAAGGCTTGTTCTTTCAAAAAACAGAAGTGAACTTGTAAGCAACGCTAGACACCTGTTTATTTATTTGATGAGGAAACATACTGAGTACTCCTTAAACCAAATTGGTTTATATGTGGGGAACAGATCTCACTCAACGGTTCTCTCTTCCATAAAGAAGGTCGAAGGTTCAAGTTTGTTTAAAAAAGAAGTTAACATTTTCAACAACAAAATAGATAATAACTCAACAAAATTTGTTGGTGTTTAGAATGTTGAAAACTACTAATGTGTTTTTAAAGCCTTTTAAGGTGTTTTCTGTTTTTTTAAACACTTTAAACAGCTTTATTATTGTTATATATATAAAAGAATAAGAGGTATTTGTTGAAATTTAAAACAACAACCAAGAGTATAAAAGAATATGTTTTAACGGTGTCGAAAGCTATTGATGTTAAACCCTCCACCCCAGCACTCCAAGGTCTTTATATAAAAATTAAAGAAAACCTTTGTGAGTTAACAGGGTCCGATCTAGACCTGGTTATAAAAGCCAGTTTTGAAGTAGAGTCTATTGTCGACGGAGAATGCCTCGTCAATGCAAGAATTTTTTCAGAAGTGGTAAGGAAACTACCTTCAGGAGAAGTTGTCTTTTCAGACATAGGGAACGAGATCAAAGTAGAAACAAAAAAAACAGAATACAGGCTTAGAAAACTAGATCACTTAACTTATCCCAAAACACTACTAGAAGAACAACACAACACCTCTGAAAGTAAACAACTTAAAACAACAAACCTTTTTGATGCACTAAAAAAGGTAGGTGTAGCAGCATCTCCAGAGGGAGGAAAACCAATACTCACAGGAGTCTTCTTTGATAACGAAAACAACGAAACAAACCTCGTTTCAACCGACAGCTACAGGCTTGCAACCAATACCGTTTTTGACCTTCCAATTTCCGACGCAGGAATTGTTTCATTTAGGTCTTTAAACGAAACAATAAAAATATTTGAAGACAGCGAAGAAGAAATAAACATAAACTCAACAGAAAGAGAGCTACACTTTTACAACAAAAGATATTACACATCAGTAAGAAAACTAGAAGGAACGTTTCCAGAGTATAAAATGTTGTTTCCTAAAGAAAATCTTTTTTCAATAGAAGTTGATAAAAAATCTATATTGGAATCACTAGACAGATCAACTGTTGTCGCAGAGGGTTTTATACCTGTAACCCTTAAGGTAGTGGATGACAAAACTCTTAATATCTCGTCTACCAATAAAGACATTGGTGGAGGCAACGAAGTGGTAGACATAAAAATATTAGGACTTGAAGTAGGAGACATTTCTGGTTTTGAAATATCGTTTAACCCAAACTATCTAATTCAAGGCATTGAAGTTTTGGAAGGAAACAAAGCTTATCTAAGGTTTTCTGGAAATGACAAACCAGCTGTTATTCAAGGAGAAGAAGAACACTACAAGTATTTATTAATGCCTGTTAGAACGAACCAATAAATGTTCAACAAAGAACCCCAAAAAATTAATCCAAACGACTCAGGTATTGACTTTTCAAAATCCGAAAAGATTAGAAAACACTTTAAAAACGAGAAAACCAACCTTTACAGCGAAATAATACCGGGACCAGTTGTTGGGGATGAGTTAATTCTCTATGTTGACTCAAAAAGATTGAAAAACCTAATCGAACTACAACAAGAAAAGCTGTTAGTTGATATAGAAAAAAATACAAAAATAAAGTTAAAAAAACTGAATATTCAAGTAGATAATAACCAGCAATAATCAGCAAATCTAGTAAAATAAGAGTTCAGCAAGGGGCTGTAATATAAGCAAAAAGAAACGTATCTTGGAGATAGTTCGTGTCTAAAAAAGATTCAAATAATAGTTATGATTCAAAAGATATAAAAATTCTTGAGGGTCTAGAAGCAGTTAGAAAGCGCCCTGCAATGTATATTGGATCTACAGGTCCAAATGGATTACACCACCTAATTTGGGAAGTTTTAGACAACTCTGTTGATGAAGCTATGGCTGGAAGATGTTCTAAGATAAAAGTTAGTCTAGAAAAAAACGGTTCAGTTACTGTTGAAGACGACGGAAGCGGAATACCAGTAAAACCGCACCCCAAAACAAAAATATCTGCACTCACAACAGTATTAACAACACTTCATGCTGGTGGAAAGTTTGAATCAGGAGCCTATACCGTTAGTGGTGGATTGCATGGAGTTGGAATATCTGTTGTTAACGCTTTATCAACATACGTTAAAGTAGAGGTTCAAAGAGACGGTCATTTTTGGAATCAAGACTTTGACTTGGGAAAACCAAAATCCAAAATCAAAAAAGGAAAAGTTTCAAAAAAAACAGGTACTAAAGTTAACTTTTTAGCAGATCCAGAAATATTTGATGAGACCCAAACATATGATTACAACATAGTTGATGAAAGACTTAGACAAACTGCGTTTCTTAACAAAGGTTTGAAAATAACACTTGTTGACAACAGAGTTAAGCCACCCACAAAAGAAGAGTATCACTATAAAGGTGGCCTCACAGATTTTGTTGAATATTTAAATGACGGTTTTGATCCACTACATCAAAAAATAATTTCTTTTTCAGACCAAACAAAAGACTCAGAAATCGAGGTTGCACTCCAGTGGAAAAACGAAGACGATGTAACAATAAAAAGCTTTGCTAACAACATACACACCCTAGAGGGTGGTACTCATGAAGAAGGGCTAAGAACAGCTGTTACCAAAGCAATTAACGACTTTGCAAAAAAAAGAAATCTTCATTCGGACATATCTTTAACAGGAGACGACATAAGAGAAGGGCTTACAGGTGTGGTCTCTGTAAGGGTAAAAGAACCTCAATTCGAAGGACAGACAAAAACAAAATTAGGAAATACTGAAATGAAATCAAGGGTTCAAGTTCTAATTAATGAAGAGTTTCCAAAATGGTTAACCAAAAACACCAAAGAGGGTAGAGCAATAGTAGAAAGATGCGCAGTTGCTGCAAAAGCAAGAATGAGTGCAAAAAAAGCTAGAGAGCTCACCAAGCGTAAAAGCATTTTAGAGACCTCAGGCCTTCCAGGAAAACTTGCAGACTGCTCTTCAACAGACCCAACAGAAAGTGAGTTGTTCATTGTAGAAGGAGACTCGGCAGCTGGTCCTGCCAAACAAGCACGAGACTCAAGAGTGCAAGCAATTCTGCCGATCAGGGGAAAGATTATAAACGTTCAAAAAGTTACAGAAAACAGAGCTCTTCAAAACGAAGAGATAAGCGCACTCATTAAAGCTATTGGTACCGGTATAAAGCTTCAGTTCAACGAAGAAGAGTCAAGATATGACAAAATAATATTTTTGACAGATGCTGATGTTGACGGTGCACATATTAGAACACTACTTCTTACATTCTTTTTTAAATTTATGCCTGGTTTGATAACAAGTGGAAAAGTCTGGATATCAGAACCACCGTTATATCGAGTAAAAGCATCATCAGGAATAACATACTTAAAAGACGATGAAGCGCTGAATAAATTTAAAAAAGAAAACAAAAACAAAAAGTTTGATATAAGCAGATTCAAAGGGTTGGGAGAAATGAACGCTGGGGAGTTGTGGGACACCGCAATGAATCCTGAGACTAGAACCTTAATTAAAGTTACACTTGCAGACGCTAAAGGTGCGATGGCGAAGGCTTCTGATATGTTTGAAATTTTAATGGGAAACGATGTTTCAAAAAGAAAACTTTTTATTGAAAAGAACGCTAAAGACGTGAGGTTTCTTGACGTATAATGCCAGCTAAAAAACCACCATCAAAAAAACCAGCAGCTAAAAAACCAGCAGCTAAAAAACCACCATCAAAAAAACCAGCAGCTAAAAAACCAGCAGCTAAAAAACCAGCAGCTAAACAATCTGTAAAAGAAGAAAAAAACACTGACAACACATCAAATGGAACTATTGCTGTAGAAGACGAAATATCGAAGTCTTTTTTAGACTACGCAATGTCTGTAATCGTATCAAGAGCTTTGCCAGATGTTAAGGACGGTTTAAAGCCAGTTCAGAGAAGAATTTTGTATTCTATGTATGAAACGGGTATAAGACCAACAGGTCCATTTAGAAAATGTTCAAAAGTCGTTGGTGATGTAATGGGTAATTATCACCCTCACGGCAATGATGCAATTTATGGAACACTAGTAAGGCTTGGACAAAACTTTAGTACAAGATACCCACTTATCGAGCCCCAAGGCAACTTTGGAACACCCGACGATCCACCCGCAGCTATGAGATACACAGAGTCACGAATGTCATCTCTCTCATCACAATTATTGGATGGAATTGATGAGGATACTGTAAACTTTGAACCAAACTATTCAGGCGAAACATCAGAGCCTAAAGTTTTACCTGCAAGATTTCCAAACCTCCTTGTTAACGGTGCAGAAGGAATTGCTGTAGCAATGGCAACAAATATGCCGCCATACAACCTTAGAGAGATAACAGAAGCTGTTAAATACACTGTTGAAAACAAGGATGTAAAACCAAAAGACTATCTAAAAATAATTAAAGGACCGGATTTCCCAACGGGTGGTCTTGTTGTTGATACACCAACAATTAAAGAAGCAATATTAAAAGGAAGAGGATCAATCAAAATAAGAGCTGTTGCTGATGTAGAAGAACTAGGCAGAGGTAGGTCTGCAATAGTTGTTAAAGAATTACCCTACCAAGCATCTACAGACCGAATTATGGAAAAAATTGCAACACTTGTTCAAGACAAGAAACTCCTGGGAATTTCTGATCTTAGGAACGAAAGTAGTGACAGGAACGGAACAAGATTAGTTGTCGAGCTAAAAAGAGATGCAGTTCCACAAGTTGTACTTAATCAACTTTTTAAACAAACTCAACTACAAGACACTTTTTCCGTAAACTCAGTAGCTCTTGTTGAAGGAGTTCCAAAAGTACTTTCAGTTCCTGAGTTAATTAAATATTATATTGATCATCAAATCGATGTAATACAAAGAAGAACAAAACACAGACTACAAAAAGCCGAAAACAGACTCCATATAGTAGAAGGCTTGCTTCTGGCTTTAAAAAAGATTGACCAAATTATTAAAGTCATAAAAGCCTCAAAAGATGTAGACACAGCAAGAAAATCTTTAATGACAAAATTTAAACTTAGTGAGATACAGGCTTCTCACATATTGGATATGCCCCTTAGGAGACTAACCGCGCTTGAAATGGAAAAACTAGAAGAAGAAAAAAAAGACCTAAAAGAAACAATCAAAGAACTAACTTCAATTTTAAAAAGTCGAGCAAAACAAGATAAGATTTTAATCGAAGAACTAGAAGCAATTACCGACAAGTTTGGCGACGAAAGAAGATCAAGAATTGTTCCAGACGTTGGCGAGGTTTCAATAGAAGACCTTATTGAAGATGAAGAAATTATTGTATCTGTATCGGCAAATGGATATGTAAAATCTGTACCATCAACTTCATACAAAAAGCAAGGCAGAGGCGGCAAAGGGGTTAAAGCTGCTTCATCAAACGAAGATGTCATAGAGCACCTTCTTTCTACTTCTGTACACTCATATCTTTTATTCTTTACAGACCGCGGAAAAGTATATCGGGCCAAAGCACATGAAATTCCAAAAACCAACAGAACAGCAAAGGGTTCTTTAATTCAAAATGTTCTTTCGATGGGACAAGACGAAAAGGTGCAAGCAATTATTGATACAAGAGACTACGAAACTGAGAAGTTTTTACTAATAATGACAGAAAAAGGAACAGTTAAAAAATCTAGTTTTAAGGATTTTGATTCGAACTACAAATCCTTACAAGCAATAAAACTAAAAGACGAAGATAGGGTTGTTTCTGTAAAAACGACCTCCGGCAAAGAAGATGTCATACTTGTTTCTCAAAACGGGCAAGCAATTAGATTTGATGAGACCAACCTTAAACCCCAAGGAAGAACAGCAATGGGTGTGAGGGGAATAAAACTTAGAGAGGGAGACAAGGTTGTAGGTGCAGCTACCTCTAGAGATGAAACCCTCCTATTTATTACAGCTAAGGGATATGGGAAACGTACGAAACTTGATGAATTTAGAAGAGCAGGAAGAGGCGGCATGGGAGTGAAAGCTCTTAAAATTACGGAAAGTAAAGGAAATTTAGTTGGAGCAAGGTCTGTAGATGAAGATACCGAGGTTATGCTTATGAGTACAGGCGGTACTGCAATAAGATGTGCAGTAAAGCAAATAAAACAAATGAGTAGATCAGCACAAGGAGTAAGGGTTATGAAGCTGTCTTCTGAAGAAGAAGTTTCAGCTTTCATACCTATAAAGAGCTAAAAATGGTCAGAGTAAACAGAGTAAGAAGAATAATCAGAAAAATAGACCCTTGGACCGTATTAAAAGTCACGCTAGTACTTAATTTTGTTGTTGCATTAACGGTGGTGCTTGGATTATCAATAATGTGGGTTTTATTGGTTAACGCAGGAGTTCCACAAGGCCTTGAAGATATTGCAAGAAGACTGGCGCTTCTTGATCAAGATGCCTCGCTTGTCGGAAATATTGAAACACTCTTTACAAGTGTAGTTTCTTTAGCAGCAGTTTATATGCTGACCCAAACAGCCCTCGCTACTATCGGCGCCTTTTTCTACAACCTCGTTTCAGACCTCGTTGGGGGTATTGAAGTGGTTGTATTAGAGGAGTCTCATTTAGAAACACCTCAGAAGATAACAACAGAGGAAGTTAAAACTCAGAAAAAAAACGAACAAAAAGAAACAGTTCTGATGTCGATTGTAAATTCAATTAAAAAGGTGAGACAAGAATCCTCAGAAGAGGCAAGTTTACCTAACGAAGATTTACCAAGACCAGACGTCCCAAGAGATATTGAAGAACCCACTCTTATGGATGCATTAAAAAACACAGAAAACGAAGAAGACGAAGAAAACTAATCTGCTACTATTCATCAAGAATAATGGAGCGAAGTTAGTGAAAGTCTAACACTGTCCCGCAACTGTAATTCGAAAGATAAGTCAGGTCGCCTTCATTATTGTTAAGACAACAGTCCTCGAGAGAAGGAATGAAGTTTCTAGAAATTCTTGAAGTTTCTTTATTTTCTCAAGGTAAGAAAGGAAAATATGAAAACGAAACTTATTATTCTTGCCTTGTTTGTATCAATGTGTTCAAATCAAGCGCAAGAAAAGAATGAAGTAAAAATTATTTCATTGTCTACAACCCACACTGAAATTATTCAATCATTAGGTGCAGAAAATACATTAATTGCTGTTGATGCTTTTTCTGAAGTTGACTTCCCAGTCCAAAGAATTGACGCATACACAGTCACAGCTGAAGAACTAGCACCCCTTGATGCAGATATGGTAATAGTTGCTTTTGATTTCAATGGCATTATTGAAGGATTGGAAGCACAAGAGATTAACCATATCCTTTTACCTCCTGCTAGAAATCTTGAAGATGTGTATTCTCAGATTCAAATTATTGGAGAATTAGTAGATAAAAAAACTGTTGCAGAAACACAAATAAGAGATATGAAGCTTGCAATTAATAGAATCATAAGCAATTCAAATTATGAAAATATTACCGTATATCACGAAATTGGTTATTCCTATGGAATTTATAGTGTAAATGCAAACTCATTAATTGGAGAAATTTACAACTCACTTGGAATTATAAATATTGCTAACTCCGAGGAGGATCCTTTCGGAAGCGGATACCCCGCATTAACTGAAGAAATGGTAATAGAAGCAAACCCCGACTTTATTGTTGTAGGACACTCTGACTATTTAAATAAAGACCTTTCAATTAGAGATGGTTGGGAAAACATAAATGCGGTTCAGAGTTCCAATGTATATTTTTTGGATGATACATTAGCCAGCAACTGGGGAACAACAACGCTAGAGCTTGTTGAAACTTTATCAGCTACTTTTGAAGAAAGTGCTGAAACCAACCCATATTCAGACTATTTACTATTAGTATCATTATTGTTTTTAGTAATTATGCTATTTGTACTCACACGAGACAGTACAAGGGCAAAAGTATAAAGGAGAGTTTATGAAAGGGTATTCAAACGACTTATACATTCTTGCATTTGACCATAGAGGCACACTAACAAAAGGCCTTCTTGGTGTTGAAGGCAGAGCTCCGACCGAGGATGAAGTTTCTCGTGTATCTTCCATGAAAGACATTATTTTTGACGGTTTTCTTGAAGCACAAAACAAAGGTATAGATGGAGGAGATCCAGCAATTCTTGTTGATGAGACTTTTGGTCTTCAAGTTCAAGAAAAAGCAAAAGAAATGGGAATAAAGTTTGCAGCCCCCGTTGAAAAGTCAGGACAAAAGATTTTTGACTTTGAATACGGTAGTGATTTCGGTGAAAAAATAAAAGAAGTGAATGCAGATTTTGTAAAGATACTTGTACGTTGGAATCCTAGTGACGATTCTGATACTAGACAGGTTCAAGGTGAAAGAATAAAAACTCTTTCAGATTGGCTAGATGAAAACGAAAGAAAATTTCTTTTAGAGTTTTTAGTGCCTGCGACTGAAGAACAGCTAGCAAGTGTAGATGGAGACCAGGCTAAATATGACTCTGAGATAAGACCTAAGCTTGCTGTCCAGGTTGTTGAGGAAATGAGAGAAAAAGGTGCTGATCCAGATATATGGAAGATTGAAGGCCTAGACACCATTGAAGACAATGAAAATGTTTCAAAAGTTATTAAAGATGGCGGAAGAGAAGATGTGATTGCAGTTGTTTTGGGAAGAGGAGCGAATGATGAAAAAGTTAATGAATGGCTCAGAGCAGGCTCATCTGTAGATGGCTATAAGGGATTTGCAATTGGAAGATCAATATTTTGGAACTCACTTAAAGGTTGGCACAGTGGTGATAAATCCAGAGAAGAAGCAGTTTCAGAAATTGCCAATTCTTATTTAAGTTTTATTTCGGTATATCAAAACGGGAGTTAGAAAATGCCACTAGGCAAAGCAGTTATTGGACAATCAGGCGGTCCAACAGCTGTCATAAACAGATCACTAGTGGGCTTTATTAAAGAAGCAACTAAATCAGATTTTGATGAAATCCTAGGAGCAAAGCACGGATTAGAAGGAATGCTCAATGAAGATTTTGTAGATCTTTCAAATCTGTCTGAAGCACAACTTTATGGCATTGGAAAAACACCTGCCGCAGCTTTAGGTTCAGTAAGAAAAAAGCCTACTGACTCAGATATAGAAAAACTTGTTTCAATATTTGAACAACAGAATATCAGAAATTTTTTCTACATAGGAGGTAATGATTCGGCTGAAACAGCTAATTTAGTTTCTGAAGGGGCAAAATCTATAGGATATGAAATGAAAGCCTTCCATATTCCTAAAACAATTGACAATGATTTACGAGAAACAGACCATTGTCCCGGATACGGTTCAGCAGCTCGATTTGTAGCTCATGCTTTTCAGGGAGATGATGCAGACAACAGAAGTCTTAGAGGTATTAAAATAAACGTTTTAATGGGCCGACATGCAGGGTGGCTTACTGCTGCAAGCACCTTAGGTAAATCTACCGAAGAAGATGGTCCGCATTTAGTATATGTCCCTGAAAAAGTATTCAACATTGAAACCTTTTTGAAAGAAGTTAAAGAAGTATATGATTCGCTTGGAAGGTGTGTAGTCGCCGTTTCTGAAGGAATTCACAACGAAGATGGTGAATATTTTCTTCAAACATATGCTAGCGAAACAGGCTCTGGACTGGCAGGAAAAAAAGATAGCCATGGGAACATCCAACTTTCAGGCTCAGGTGCACTAGGTGATACATTAACAAATATAGTTTCACAACATATTGATGGTGCAAGAGTTAGGGCGGACACCTTTGGTTATTTACAGAGATCATTTTTAGCGGATGTATCTGATATAGACGCTGAAGAAGCCGAGAGAGTAGGACATCATGCTGTGGTTTTTTCAAAAGAACTACAGAGTGGATCAGTAATTCTTAAAAGACAACTGTCAGAAACATACCACTGCGATGTTGATGTTGTAGATTTGAGCAAAGTCGCTAAACACACAAAAGACATGCCTAAGGAATTTTTAGACGAATCCAAACCATATGTTACAAATGACTTTTTTGAATATGCCATGCCGCTTACCGGTGGAATAGAACCAAAAACCCAAATATTTGTATAAATGTCAAAAATAAAACTATCAAAAGACCAATTCGAAGTTTTTTGGGAGGCAACAGTTCGATACTACGAACTAGATCCTCAAGGAGTAATGCACAACGCTAATCACGTCGCATTTTTTGATCAAGCAATTACTGCCTATTTTAAGCATGTTAATTACGACTACTTGAGCGACATCGAAGAAACAAATAAAGATTTTCACACCGTACAGGTGTTAGTTCAGTACAACAAACCCCTTTACTTTGATCAAGATATAGAAATTGGCGTCAAAGTAAAAGAAATAGGGAACTCAAGCATGACATGGATTATGGGAATGTTTCTAAAAGAAACAGGGGATTTAGTTAGTTCTTGCGAGGCTGTTCATGTCTACACTGATCAAACAACAATGAAGCCAACACCCATTACTGATGAACTTAAAGCAAAACTGAAGTTTAATTAATCACCTCTTAAGCTGTAATATTGTTGATATGAATCAAAGAAGATATGATATTGATGCCTTGCGATCCATAGCAATGTTTCTTCTTATTTTTTATCATCTCGGAATTTCGTTCACTTTGATAGCTCCACAAATCCTCTTTGTTCAGAACAAAAGAACGCCAGGGGGTATATGGCCGCTATTAAACACCATGAACAACTGGAGAATACCACTCGTTTTCTTAATTGCAGGAGTCGCTCTAAGGCTTTCATTTAGCAAAAGAACTAAGATGCAGATATTCAAAGAGAGAGCAAAGATCCTTATCTTACCTTGGTTGTTTGGAACTCTTATATTTTCAACCTCATCGGCTTTGATTGTTGGGAGATATTATAACTATTGGTGGCTAGACGAAATCAGTGAAGCTGTTTTCTTTGTTTTAGAATATGACGGGCTACATCTATGGTTTTTGATTAATATTTTTCTTTATTGCTTGGTCCTTATTCCAATTTTGAATTTTATCTCAAAAGAAAATTTTATTGCTTCATTACTCAACAAACCTGGAGGCATATTTTTATTTGCAATTCCCATAATTGCTGAGGGGCACTTATTGAATGTATCAAGGTTTAAAACTGAAACATATGGAGATTATTACAACTCATACGCGCTTACAGACCACGGTTTTCTACTTGGCTTCCTATGGTTTTTTATAGGAATAATTCTTACTTCTCAAGGGGATGCATTTTGGGAATCGAATAAAAAAAATTGGCGGTTACATCTAGCATTAGGTGCACTATCATATTTTTACAGATTTTTTAACAATTTCCTTGAAGATTACGCCTTAGACAACAGGCTTATAGCTTTCGAGTCTTTTAATTTTATTTTTGCACTTCTTGGCATTGCTGCAGTTTTCCTAAACAAAGATTCACCACAACTAACATATTACAAAACAGCGGTTTATCCTGTATACATTGTTCACCTGCCGGTACAAATGGCAGTCATGTATTTTTTTGCTGGATCAAACATTCATCCAATAATAAAATTTCCAATTGCTTTATTTTTAATTTGTTTCTTATCTCTAACTATTTACCATGCTGTAAAAAATATCAAACTATTAAGACCCTTGTTTGGTCTAAGGAATAAATAAATTTGAAAAAAGTAAATCTTTTAATTTTTATTCTTTTTCTAAGCTTATGCTCAACAACTAGTAATGATGGAGTAGCTTCTCTATCAAGTGATACAACTACAACTTCGGTTATAGCGGAAGAAGATTATCCAATTGTTTTAACTCAGTGCTTAAACGAAGAAAAGGGCTACAACATAGCAACGCCGTTTGATATTGAAGATTTAAAATCAACAATTAATCAGTTAAGTAACAGCAAAGAGGAACAGCTACAACTAAGAGAAGATGTTGATTACTGCATAAGCAAATATAATCTCTGGTCAGATTCATCTTCATTGAATCCTGAAGAGCTTGCCAAAGTATATGATGAAAATCTTGAATTAGCTAAATGCTTAAGAGAAAAAGGGTTAAACGTTCCTGATCCAAGCCAACAAGAACCTAAAGTTGATTTAAGCGGGCTCAAGGAATCTAAAGACGACATAATGCCGTTGTTACAGGAATGTGGTTGGCAAAAATAAGTTTTTAAAAACTAATAATAAACTTGGCTCCACCAAGCTCGGATTTATCTACGGAAATAGTCCACCCATATTTTAAAGTTATATTTTTAACAATACTTAAACCAATGCCTTTACCGCTTTTATTTCTTGTTCTTGACTCATCTTCTTGCCAAAAGGGGGTAAATATTAAATCGTAGTTTTTTGGTTTAATACCGCCACCATCATCTTCAACAATCACTGAAGGAATGCCATGAACCAAGTCAGTACTAATTACAGTTTTGTTGGATTTAAATTTTTCTGCATTTCCAATTAAATTATTAAGCATTAATTTAACAACCTTACTGTTTGAAAAAACTTTTATTTCTTTCTTGTCTTGAAATACAATATCTGTACCGACCACTACTGTCTTAATTAACTCATTGACAAGGACTTCTTCAGAGCCTTCGGTGTTGCTGCCTGAAGTCTCTAAATCCAATAATGCTTCAAGTGTTGATTGGATTTCATTAATATCTTCTTGAATATTCTTAATCATCTCTTCATTTACACCGTTTAAGACACTCAACTTTTCAATTTGAAGTTTTAAACTTGTTAGCGGTGTTTTTAACTCATGAGATGTGTTTGATATAAACTGTTTCTGACTAATTGAGCTGATATTAACTTTTTCAAGAAGGGAGTTAAATGTTGATATTAAATTTCCAATTTCATCGTTACTAGCAACCTCGTCGAGTTTCTCGAGCTTATTTAAAGGATCTAATTTTTCTATTTTCTTTATAGATTTATCTACTGGCTTTAATGCTATTTGTATAGAAATTAAAATTCCAACAATAACTAACAATGAAGCCAAAATGTAAATTACAATAAAAATTCTCTCTATACCATTAATTATCTCGCTTGGTGTTGATTCGCTAAACCCAACAACAATATCTACTTTTTTATCGTTACTCTCAGTTTTTATAAAGTTTAGATCAGTTAAGTTTTCGTTAAATTTGTTACTTTGGGGGTCATAATCATCAATGAGGTTTGGTGGAAAAAAACTATATTCAGATATTAGTTTTCCATTTTGCTTATCATATACCAACACAAAATATGGAATGAAGCGTTGACTTTCTAACGGTTCGAGGTTTTGATAATCTTCTTTTAACTCTTCAACTAATTTATCACTTCCTTCTTCTATAACCTGTTTAAACCTAAGCTCAGCTATATCTACTAATACTCCTGGAGCAATAAAAAGACCGACACCAAGGAAAAGGAGAGTAATTGATATAATTTTGGTTCTTATTCCTATATTCTTCAATCAATTCCACCTATACCCAAAACCACGTACAGTGTTGATGCATACATCTAAATTAAATGGCTTTAGCTTTTTTCTGAGATAGCCAATATAAACCTCAACTTTATTAACGTCCTCTTCGGTTGGCTGTAAAATATCCCATATTTCTTCTAGTAGCTCTTTTTTAGTAAGAACATTGCCAGAGTTTTCTAATAAGTAACTTAGTAAATCAAATTCTTGTCTTGTTAACTCAATTTCTAATTTGTTGTGAGTAGCTTTTCTAGCAGCTAGGTCAATTTTTAAATCCTGAAATTCTAAGGTGTTTGTAGGAGCTATATCTTTTTTTAAAAGCTTTCTAACTCTTGCGAGCAACTCAATCATTGAAAAAGGTTTTCTTAAATAATCATTTGCACCAGTATCCAATCCCTCTTCGACATCATATTCACCACTTTTTGCAGTCAACATTAAAATAGGTGACATCACTCCATGCTCTCTTACTTTTGCACACACTTTAAAGCCATTCATTTTTGGAATCATTATGTCTAGGATTATTAAATCAGGTTGATTTTCCAAGATTTTAAAGTATCCCTCTTCTCCATCAAAAGCTTGGTCAACAACATAACCTTCATCAAGTAAAGAATCTTTGACTAAGTCAGAAATTTTTATATCGTCCTCAATTAGAAGTACTTTGTTTACCATAAGCTAGTTCTTGGCCTCGCGACTAACGCGCATCGGATTATCTAGTGCGTTTATGACAGGCTCTAGATCAGCTGGCCCCGGAGCTGTATATCTAACACCTTCAAATGGTTCTGGGCCAGGACCACCAGGATTGTAAAAGGCATTGTAACCACCCTCTAGTGATGGGATTTCTACATAGGTAATGTTTCGTGCTGCTGCTTCATCGCCAACAAGAATTATATCAATGTAGTTATCCCTATCTTCAGCATAACAATCATCATAAAAGATTCCTTCATCAGGGTTTTCTTTTTGCCCCAAATCCGAAAGCCCAACAATTCTGAGTGTTCCGCCTGCTACTAGATACTCCTGCCCCACCTTTTCCAAGAGAACTAATTCACCGTTAGACCCATTGGCGTGAATTCGGAAAAAATCCTCAAACATTGTGGGGGTCAAACCAGTAATACCATCGGGTGAGAAGCCTCCTGTTGTCAGCACGCGTATGCGAAAGTCACCCTCGTCATACAGTGATAGTTCATCGTTTGGCAAAACCCCAGATCTTGTTCCAAACCCCAAACCTCCTTCACCTAGAGCCTCGTTACCGACATGATTTAGTTTAGCTCCGACTAATTTTGGGCCCGAATCATAAGGACTTGTATCAGTTTCCCAGCTCAAGCCAACCGCATTAAACTCTTGGCCGTTTGGACCAATAAGAAGTAGCGGTGTTTCGTCTTCAACAATATCAAGCCTCACAGGGAAGATCGCATCTTCCTCGCTGCTGAGACCTCGATTGCCGAAATCACCAAACACAACAACCGTATTGCGTTCGTTCAATTCCCAATTTGGCAGCATTCCAGCGCTATTTGGAAAAACGATATCGCCTGTGTTCAATGTGAATTGAAAATCGGTTAGATCAACAGTTTCTGTGGCTACAGGCCAACTAAATACAATAGGCAATCCGTCATCATCTTCAGAAGAACCCTTGTAGAACAAACCAACCCCGGCTGTACTTACAGTGCTGGTATATGCACCAGCTGGAGGATCTTCACCATTTGTACATGTTACTGAGCCATACCAACTTCCTTCGGCTTCTCTGACAGTTTCTTCATTTACTTGGGGCCAACCAATAATTCCCTCAAAACCCATACCAGCAGATAAAATAACCGGTTCATCACTCCAATAATCCGCTTCTTTTAAAGCGCCGTCAAAAAGCTGATCTTGCATATTCAACGAGTTCATAAGTCCTACGGCTAATACAACTAGCGCTCCAAAAACTGAAACTACTACAGCAAACCATCGTTTATGAAAGTACTTTTGTTCGTTAGATTCACTAATTTCAAAATCTTTTATTTTTAAGATTTGAGCCCAGCGAAGAAGTAAGTACAGACTTAGACCAATGAAAATGAGCATAGGAATTGCGAAATCGTGCTCACTTACATGAACTGTGTTAAGAGCAACGGTTGAAATAAATGCAACTAGTAACAACGTAAAAGAGAGTTTTTTGGGAGCACCTAGCAATATCGCAACTGCAACAAGAATAGCAATAACGTTACCAGTTATTCGCAACGGCTCTGCCATGTCAATTGCAATATGAAGTAACGCATCGAACGTGTTCCATCCGACTAAAACTGATGGAATACGACCACTTTTTATGACTTTATTTACCACAATTTAATGATGACAACATATATTTATTTAATCAAGCTTTATGAAGTTATCATCACAGGATTCTCACAGGTTTTTAAGAATACACTCGAATGAAATGAAAGTTTTTATGTTTACAAAAGAAAATACATTAAAAAGTGCATTATTTTTTTTAGCACTAGTAGTTACTGTAACTGTAATCACTCTAACTATTGGATTCGGAGGTAATAAATCTTTAGATAAAGGAAGCAGATGGATTTCACTGGGGATGGATGAAATCAAAAGCATTGAACAATTAAACGAAGATCAAGCTCTAAAAATTAATAGTCATTTAAAGGAACTTAATGATCAAGAAGAACTACGAACAAACAAGGATTTTCAAAATACTTTCATTGAAGAAATAAGAACCGAAAATTATCCTGAATCTGCAATTTTATCAGTTGAAAAAACTCATATAAGAGTGAGTTCGCCTCTTAATTATCATGATGGTTATTGGGTTACAAAAGTGAAACTACCAAATATTTTTTTCAAAGGAACAGTTATTAACGATATGCACATTGACCCCTATACGAAACGAGTCACAGTCTATGCAAAATTACAAGTGTTGGGTAGAACAGTTTCGCCAGCACAAGTTGGGCCTGGTGAATATGTAACAGATGACGATGGTAATAAAACAGCTCATCATCCAAATTCAGTTTACCTTAATGGTAGTGGACAAGAACTTTCTGAATCAGATGGTACAGGGGAATGGTGGGTAAAACATTCTTGGGTTCTTGATGGTGAAGGTTATATGAATTGGGAATTGAAACCTGAAGAGGACTATGGTGAAGGAACCTGGGTTGATGGTATTCTTCTAGATGATGGTATAACAATGAAAATTGGCACACTCAGTGATACAGAAAACCTATTGGGATTCAACACGCGTAAACCTATTTTTAAAGATAACAAGTTAACATATGAAGTTATTAGGTGGGAATATGAAAATAATGAATCAGAACCAAATGAGGTTTTTACATTGGAGTGGAACTATAAAACTAAAAAAAGTGCTTTTGATGGACTTAGAAGAAAGCCTTTAGGAGGATAAACTTAATGAAAAAATTAATACCTGAAACAATCGAAAATAAAATTCCAAGTAACAAATTTGTCTATTATTTCACATGGCTATTAGTTGCATTTAATTTTTTTAGAAGTTTAGAGCATATATTTAACGATGATGGAGGAGCACAATCTATTGCTGGTATTCCACTCGACTTTTATATTCCTGAAGCCTCAAATAATATAATTTCAATATTTGCTCAGTGGGGCTTTTCACAGCTAGTTTTAGCTTGCATATTATTACTTGTTGTTTTAAAAATGAGGGAATTAATACCTCTCATATTGCTCATTATTGCTTTAGAAAACATTTTAAGAGGAGCAGTAGCGTTATATAAGCCTTTAATTTTGTTAGATGCTCCTCCAGGTGCAGTTTCTCCAATTATTGGTTTAGTAACTTTAGTTGTTTTTTTTATTTCAATAAGAGAAAACAAGTAAAACTATGAAAAAATATTTAAAAACTCCCTTACTACTTTTATTTATTTTTTTATTGGCGTGCTCTTCATCAGATGAATCAGAAGGAGTTGTTTCTGCAAATGATTTATCAAGTGATACAACAGTTACAACGATTGTGGAGGAAGTTGCTGAAGAGGTCGTTTCAGTTGAAGATGCACAGCTTCTACTAGCTAGGTGCTTAAGAGAAAATGGATATGATATTACAGATCCTAAAAACGATGAGAGTTTACAAAGTGTCATTGGCCCAATTTGGTTAGCTGCTGATCAAAAAGGCAGGCAAGAACTCCAAGAGTCCATTCAGACATGTGCTGAAGAGAACAACATACCCCTTGGTGGTTCAGCAGAATTTGAGAATCCAGAAGCTGTTGCTGACTTATTAGACACTCAGTTAGAGTTTGCCCAGTGCTTACGAGAAAACGGAATAGAGGTAGTAGATCCAAGTGCTGAAACCCCACTTCAACCTTTACTTATTGAGCTTGTTCAGTCTGGACAATATCTACAGACTCAAATTCAAGAAGCTGCAAATATATGTTTTGACGAGCTTGGAATTGACCCACCACAACAGGGCGGTGGTTAAAGCTACATATAATTTATAATTTTATATGTACAAAAAAATCTCAGTAACACTAGTTTTATTTACTGCTTGCTCACTATTTCAACAAGAAGAACAAGCTGTTGTTTCTGTAGCAGATACTGATAAAGGAAAAGCAGCAATCGCTTCTGGCGTACAACTAACAGATGAACGAGAAGAGATTTCAGATGAGGATGCACCTTTAGTACTTGTTCAGTGTGTTAATGAATCTGGTTATAGATTTAAAGAACCAAAAAACTTTTTAGATCTTTACACCACAATTGCATCGTATTTTGAAACAATAACCGAACAAGAGGCCGAGGAACTGTGGGACATAATCGAGGAATGTGCTTTGGAATATAATTTATGGGGGGTAGCAGATGAAAATCAATTCGAAGATCCGGCACAAGTATCAAAAGAAATTGACAGATCACTGTTTATGGCGAAGTGTTTTAGAGAAAGTGGATATCCTAAAGTCCCAGACCCAGATTATTTCAACCGAGAAGTTAGGTTAGATGCTTATATTGATGAAGATTGGGAGCTTAGAGAAGACGACCCACTAGTCCAGACATGGCAAGCATGTGAAGATAAATTACCAGAAGAGTTAAAAGACGATGAGTGGGATGCATAAAAAACTTAAGAAATTAATTCTCAGAAAACATACAGGTTTAATAAACTACTCTAATTGGAACAATGATGAAAAATATATTTAAATTAAAAAACTTATTAATTTTAGTTGCTGTTGCAGCACTAGCTTATGGTGGTTACTATTTTGGAACACAAAATGCAGATACATCTTCTAGCAGTAAAACACTGGAATTGACCACTGTTGCTATACAAAAAGGTGACTTAGCAAAAAAAGAAGAGTACAACGGAACATTAAGGCAGACAGACAAAAAAGTTCTTAATTCGCCAACCAATGGAGTTGTTACTTTTCTACCTGAAGAAGGGACAATAATTAATTTTGGAGAGGTACTTTTCGTTATTGACAATAAACCAGTAATACTGCTTGAAGGAAGCACTCCCTTTTACAGAACTCTTGATTTGAATTCTGATCCTGGTGTTGACATAAAACAAGTTGAAGAAGCTTTAGTTTATTTAGGCTATGCGGAAAATTCTTTTGTGCCAGATGAAATTTTTGACACAGAAACATCACAAATGCTTAATGAGTTATATATAGATTATGGAATTGAAACTAAAACAGAAATTACTCCTACCGAGCAAGTTTTAATAAATCAAAAAGAAGATGAAATAGAAAATTTTGAAGACATAATTTCAGATGGAGGAACAACTCTCAAAGAAGTTGACAATAAGAAAAAATTATTAGATGATGCAATAGAAAATGCAACAAAAGAAAATGCTGCTTGGCAGGCTGCAGATGCAGAGATTGAAAGAATTCGTAATTTAATAGACGAGCTCCAATATGAATCTATGTCTGAAGAAACTCGAGCTGGAAAGAAGGCAGATTATGAAGAAGATATTAAAGCACAAGAACGTATAAAAAACAGGGAAGCAGGAAAAGAATCCGGAATTGATGCTACCGAAGCCCTAGCAATTGAAAATGCTCAGAAAGCTTACGATGAAGCGCTTGAGTCTTACAATGAAGGTGTTAACAGAGAGGCTGAATTAGAAAAAGCAAGAGAAGAATTAGTTGAATTAAAATTAAGTGCTGTTTCAGAAACGTTTAGCCCAACTAATGCTTTTGCTTCAAAAACTCCAGTTATTGTTGGATCATACATTAATGACGTAGGGTCTGCTGTAGCTCTAAACTCACCTTTGTATAATATTTCTTCAACTGGAATAGAAGTAGTTTTTCAAGTAGATGCCACAGACCAAGAAACAGTATCTCTTGGAGACAGCGTTGAGATAGAACTTCCTACAAACGAAAGAGTTCCAACAGTAATTACATTTATAGATCAAGTTGTAACACAAACGCAAGCAGGAGAATTTATAGAAGTGACATTAGAAGTTCTTAATCCAGAAGAAATTGAAGCTTACGACCAAGCTCCAGTAAAGGTATTCGTCACAACAGAAATTTCTGAAAACGTTTTATACGTTCCAGTAAATGCACTTCTTGCCTTAGCAGAAGGTGGCTACGCCTTAGAAGTGTATGATGGAGAATCCGATGGGGGAACTTTCGAAGGAGAGTCTGGGGTTGACACCAGCTACGTCGCTGTTGAAATAGGAGTTTTCACTGACGGTTTTGTTGAAGTAAAAGGTAATATCTCAGAAGGTCAAACAGTAGTCGTTCCAAGATGAAAACCAGTACGAAAACTGTAATATCTATAAACAATATTTCCAAAGTTTACGAAGGCCCACCACCTGTAAGAGCTTTAGACGGTGTATCTTTAGAAATTAAAGAAGGTGATTTTGTTTCAATTGTTGGACAATCAGGAAGTGGAAAATCAACTTTCTTAAATATGATTGGTTTACTAGATAGCATAACTGATGGCTCAATAGAGATTGAAGGTAGTGATGTATCAAAACTTTCAGACAATGAGCTTTCAAAATTCAGAGGTGAGAAAATTGGGTTTATTTTTCAAAGTTTTTTTCTTTTACCTGGTTTAACTGCACAGGAAAATGTTGCAGAAGGACTTTTATACCAAGGGATTTCTAGATCAAAAAGATTAGAAAAAGCAAAAGAGGTACTGGACCAAGTGGGTTTAGGAGACAGATTAACTCATCTTCCAAAAGAATTATCTGGGGGACAGCAACAAAGAGTTGCAATTGCTCGTGCATTAGTCCAAGACCCTGCATTTGTATTAGCGGATGAACCAACAGGTAATCTAGATAAAGAATCTGGATTAAATATTCTCAATATCCTAAAAGACCTTAATAATCAAGGAAAAACAGTAATAATGATTACCCACAACCAAGAACATGCAAATATGTTTAAAAAAGTAATTGAGCTAGTTGATGGAAAAATAGTAAATCAATGAAAAAAAACAGGCTTAAGATTAAAGATTTATTTTTTGTTGCGCTTTATGGAGTCAGAGCAAGAAAAGGGAGAGCAACACTCACCTCAATTGGGATAGGTATTGGTATTGCAGCAATAGTAGCTGTATCTGGAATTTCAGCATCGGGAAGGGCAGATCTTCTATCAACTCTGGAATCCCTTGGAACAAATCTAGTAAAAGCATCACCACAAGCCGGTTTTTTTGGAACTCAGGAAGAACTTCCCAAGGGCGTTTTGGGTATGGTTGAAAGAATTGGGCCTGTTCAAGAGGTTACAGCTACTACACAGACGGATCTTTTAGTTAGAAGAAGCAATTTTATTTCTGAATTTGAAGGCGGAGGTATATCAACAATAATTACTAGTGCTGAACTTTTAGACGTTATTGGTGGTGACTTAGCTGATGGAAGGTTTATTCAAGATGGATTGTCCGATATTCCAGTAACTGTTTTGGGAAGTGTGACAGCTCAAAGGTTGGGCATTAATAATTTATCTAAACCAACAAAAATACTTATTGAGAATGAGTGGTTTGGTGTGGTGGGCATTTTGGAAGAACTAAAAATTCACCCTGACCTAGACAGGTCTGTGTTTATTGGATACGGTGTTGCAAAAACTCTTTTTGATATTAACGAAGAACCTACAACTATATACCTGAGAGCTAATCCAACTTTTATTGAGGATGTGGTTGAAGTACTTGCTCCATCAATGAATCCTGAAAATCCAGACCAAGTTGAAGTGACTCGTCCATCAGATGCACTTGAAGCACAACAAGCAGCTGAAGAAGCTTTCACCAATTTATTGCTGGGACTAGGATCTGTGGCTTTACTTGTTGGAGGTGTCGCGATAGCAAACGTTATGGTTATGTCTGTCCTAGAGAGAAGAATGGAAATTGGTGTTAGAAGATCTATCGGTGCAACTAGAAGAGAAATTAGATACCAGTTTTTACTGGAAAGTATTGTTTTGTCAGGAATAGGAGGTTTAGTTGGAGTACTTCTCGGAACAGCTATAACCCTGGGTTATACTAATTACACAAATATTGTATTCTCAATACCTGTATGGCAAATATTTGGAGCAGTACTCTTAGCATTATTAATCGGAGCTATTTCTGGTGTATATCCAGCTATAAAAGCATCAAAAATTCAACCAGCAGAGGCAGTTCGAAAGTAAAAATCCTTGCCTTTGTTGCGGTGTTTGCTGCATGCACCATTGGTGGAGAAGAGTCTCAGGGAGTAGTAACCATTGAATCTACTACTGCCACAACAGTTGTTGATGAGGAAACAACTTTTGAAGAGGGTGTCCTCGAGTTTGCTCAATGCATGCGAGAAGAAGGTATTAATTTTCCTGACCCAACATTTGATATAGATGGAAATCCACAGTTCGATAATTTAGAAATTGAAAATGAAGAAGAGTTTGAGACTGCTTTTGAAAACTGTGAAGATATTTTGAGAAATGCTCTCCCAGAGCAATTTGATTTAGACCCAGAAGTTGAAGCGGCTTTAGTTGATGCTTCTCTAGAATTTTCGCAATGCATGAGAGACCAAGGGATTGATTTTCCTGACCCTAAACCTGGAGAGTTTGGGTTCTTTGCTTTCAGAGATGCTGATATAGACTTTAGTTCAGAAGCAGTACAAGAGGCTTTTGAAATCTGTCAGCCAGAAAATCCGTTAGAAAACTTAGACGACTAATATTTGATACAATCGTTATATGAAGATATATATAACAAATGTATTTGTAGATGATCAAGAAAAAGCACTTAATTTTTATACAAATATTCTCGGTTTTGAACTTAAAAACGATGTCCCATTAGGTGAAAATAGATAGTTAACAGTAACAAGCAAAAATAATCCTGATGGTGTTGAGTTGTTATTAGAACCAAGTGGACATAGGGCAGTTGGTCCATACAAACAAGCCCTGGTTGAAGACAATATTCCTGCGGCTTCATTTAAAGTTGATAATTTACATACAGAACACGAAAGGCTAGCAGCATTAGGTGTAAATTTTACACAAGAACCTATGGAGTTTGGAAATGTAAAAATGGCTACTTTGGATGATACTTGTGGTAATTTAATTCAAATTTTAGAAATGATTCCTGAAGCAAAGACATAAATTAATAATGTTTTATGACGAAGGTAGTGGTTGGGAAATTATCATTGCTGCTGTCCTAACGGTAGGTGCACTAATTTTCCAAATATGGGCTAAATATGATAAATGGAAGAATCCTGAAAACTACGAATTCGATTGGAAAGCAGCATTAGAAGAGGAATAGTAAAAAATAGTTATTAAATAATCTAGGTATCTAGTTATATTATTAGTAGGTAATAAGCCTGTTACCTCAGAAGAGACCTAGAGAAATCTAGGTCTTTTTGTTTCACAAGGTAAGATATTTTTAAATTCCTGAATCAAAATATTCAGGCTGGCTTACACCAATTGTTCTCCAACAAGGCTTTTCATCACATAGTGTTTTTTGGAATACCCATGTAATTACAAAGTAATTATTGTTTTGCGTCAATACTTTAACTTCGTAGTGAATATTTTCTTCAGATTCAAAAATAATTTCATAGGAATAATCCTTTAAGTCAATAATTGAATCATATGGTTCAGAGACAAGCATTGTGGCAAACCGCTCCTTTGGTCCCGTAGCTTCTTTATTGTCTTCATGTGCATAATTCCAAATAGTATCTACTGCTTTTATTGGATCATCAGAAAATGCTTGATAGGCATTAAATATTTCTATCAAGATATCTTGTGAAGTTAATGATTGTTCAACAAATATTTCAGTAGTGGTTGTTTGTGTATTTGATTCAGCTTCTATTGGTAAAACATCATTTGTTGATGTACATGAAGCGATTAGAAGGAAAAGAAGAAGTTTTTTAGCCACCGATAAAAGTAGTTAACACGAGGTACACGTGCAATACAAACGCAACAAATAAGAACCCAAAGAATGATTTCTTTTCTACTTTATTCACAATTAAATATTAGCAATCAAGTGTTTTTTAGATAAATTACTTGTTTGCTTGTTCGTAAGCTTGGCTATATAAAATTAAGGTTGGAGCCCATAAGCCTACATATATTGCTAATTGAGAGTCATTTAAAACAATATAAATAAGCACAGAAGCTATTACCGACACCATGCTTGCGTATAATCCTAGTTTTACCACACTATCCCTTTCAAGATTTAATTATACTACCGGTATTTGTTATGATTAATTATGCTAGAAACTCTGTCGTCAAGTCCCTTTACAGTTATATTGCTATTTCCCGTCGCAACCTTAACAATATTTGTAGTTGGTTTAATAAGAATAGATATTAGAGATCTAAGGGGAAAACAAACAGCTGGCCAAAAACTTGCTGCAGAAGAAGAGTAATTTGTCTTATTTAGTTGTTTAAATAAAATTGTGGATCGAGAAAATCTAGAGAGCTTAGACGAAGAGTCCTTATTCAGGATTCAAAACACCATTTCAGAAATTATTAAAGAAAGAAATTTTAAAAAAGGAGACATAGAAGCAATTGTTGACAGCTCTTTTGATATAGCTTTTCCAAAAAATGACAGTTTAGGATTGAATCCATGGGTAGAAGGATCAATCCTTATTTGTCCTGGTGCAAGAATTGACAAAACCCAAACTAAACATATATGTAAATTCGTAGTTGTTGAGGAAGACTGGTCTTGGGAGTCTGGTCACATGGTTAATGATGTTATTAGAAGAGATCAGTCTTCTAAGCGTTTTAAACAACATTCAATAACTTTAATATCTCCATTCGAAGGTATGTCTGTACAGGTAATTTCACAAAAATCACAAAATGGAAAACATTTAGTTGATAATGTAGAGTCTTTTATCTTTACAAATGGTAGCTTAGATAAAGTTATGACTAAATCTAGTAGATCCAGAGAACACTAGACGAATAAAGATAAAGCTCTCCAACCAAATAAATAAATTAAAATTACAAAAACTAGAAATAGCAGAACTACAGCAATTCTTTTAAATAATGAATTCTCTACTATTAGGCCTGCATCATCTGACTTGACCCTAGCTCGTAATAAAGTAACAAATCTTGCAAAAGGGAAATACTCGTTAGTTTTAAGATCAATAATAAGTGACTCTTTATTTTTAGAAAATGTATGGATTCCCCTGAATATTGAATTCTCAGAGGGCTTTAATTCTCCAACTAAAGATTCTTTAAATTCATCAGGACTAAGCACCTCTATTTTATTAAACACCAAAGAGGTTCCGTAATCAGGGAAACAGTTTTGTGCAGGCCTAATTAGCGAATCCCCTTCTCTAAACATTGATCCACCACCACGAGAGTTGCTCAAGTTAATTTTTACAGGATTAAGATTGTGTGGAGTCCATTCATCAAGTGGATTTTTAGCATAAAATATATTTAGGTAAGAATGTCCTCCCATTCGTCCATCAGTTGCAAAAACATACCAAGCATTATTATGTTCTACAATAGTTGGATCAACACCAGCAAAATCACTGACTACAGTGTTTACTTTTGTGAGAGAACCTTTATGAATTTTATAAATTTCAATTTTATTGCTTTGTGCACCCTCTGGTATTAAATATGTTTCTCCTTCATATTCAAAAATACAAGGATAAGAGTAATGAATATTATTCGAAGTTTTTATATCCTCTATACTTTTATTTTCAAAGCTATATTTTGCTAGTTTTCCAGTCCCTAAAAAATAGTTAAATTTTTCAAAATATAGTGAGTTTTCATTTTCAGAATAAAAAGGATCTGCTTTGAAGCTCCAAGTACGATCATCGAAAACCTTTTTAACCATAGATTCATCAATAAAGTTCTGTCCAAAAATATCTAAAATTTTTGGATATGTATAGATACTCCAAGAAGGGTAATTGAAAATTAAAGAATAAAGTTTTTTAATTAATGAAGAAAGCCCAGAGCTTGAAACTGAAAGAGAGCTGTCCATCAATTTTTTATAATTTGTACTTATTGGTGTATTTCTATTTGTAATTAAAAACCTTAAAGACTCTAGGTGTTTTGAAGTAGATCTACTTTCACTAAACTTTGCCTCTTCAGTCCAAGAAACATTAATGATTTTGTTTGTGCTTTTACTTCTTTGCGTTAAGTATGTAATAAATTTAAACTTATCGAAATCTCTTGCGTAATAAGATTTTTCAAATTTCTGATCACTAATTTCGTTACTAAAGTAAAAAATATTATCGCTGTGTGTAAAATCTATAGGGATTTCAGACAACCAAATCAAACTACCTGAGTATTGAGAATTTTCTATTATTGAAATTCTCTCAATCTCTTCAAACAGTTCAGAAATATTTATTTTGAATAAGTTTTTACAAAAAAACCGAACAGATGAAAAAGTAGGATAAAAATTTTTGTGATTTGTTATATATATTTTTTTTAGATTATTTTCTTTATACAGCTTGTCTATTAATTGATACTTCCAGTAACTAACTGTGTGTCCATCTATAACTACCGATGTTTTATTCATTATGAACTAGTTTATTTAATTAAATGAACTATTTAAACTAAATGTTTTTTATGCCACCTTATTATGTGATCGAACCTTTGTTTTCTATGAACTGGTGTTCCAGACCTAGATAGCTCATGGCTTTCACCAGGAAACCTTAACATAGCTGCTTTTACACCTCTTTTTTTCAAATTTGAAAACAGTTGCTCTGCTTGCTCTATCGGACATCTGTAGTCTTCTTGAGAGTGAACGATTAAAGTTGGCGTTTTTATATTTGAAGCATATGTTATAGGACTCTTTTTTCTGTATAGATTTATATTTTTTGACATGTCATCGAGCAAATACATTTCTGGAAAACCTATTCCAATGTCAGACGTTCCAACCATTGTTTCCCAATTGAGTAGAGCACGTTCAACAATTGCAGATTTAAAAGCATTCGGATTATGACTAATTATCCAGGATGTCATAAATCCACCATACGAACCCCCCATTATTCCGTCTTTTTTATTGTCTACTCCCATCACTTTTTTCATTTTTTTAAATGAAGTAAGAACATCATGCATATCATTTACACCCCATTTGTTGCCACAAACATCTCTTAAGAATTCATGACCTCTTCCTGCAGAACCCCTAGGATTACAAGCAATCACATTGAAGCCTGCAGAGGCGTAAGTTTGAAACTCATCAAAAAATGTAAATCCATATTGACTTGCAGGCCCACCATGGATGTTTAAGATTGTTGGTTTATCTTTTCCAACGAATATTCCCCAAGTATCAATCTCTGATTTACCTGTGTCAATTCTTTCATATACGCAATCCCTTGTTTTAATGTTTTTAACAAAAAAATCGTTGGCTTTCGATATTTTATTTAGTTCTCCATCGATCAACTCGTACACTTCGTCTGGATTTGAGAATGAATTTGCTATAACATATGTACTTTCATCGCTTAATGCAAAGTCTTTGATTGTGATATTTTCATCAATTAAGTCAACTTTTTCAGTACCATTCCGTAGTAGTGTTTTTCCAGAGTCCTCGTATAGAAAATAGAGAATAGATTTGTGTACTTCTGCTTTAACTATATTTCTATCAAACAATCTATATTTAAATGAAACTTTTCCTGACTGAGAGAATTTTAAAATTGTAGTATTGGTAGGCCATTCAAACCTATTCCTTAAGCCGACAGCATGAAGTTCGCCCTCATAGTAAAACAAATTTCCCATCATGCCTTTTGTAAATATATCTACAATTTTTTTATTTTTTAAAGATCCAATTCTCTCCTCAAGCATTGTTCCTTTTGAATTGTGCTTGTCATAAGAGAAAGTAAGAACACCATTATTTTCTACTAAAGAATCAATTGAAATAATATTATGTTTATCACCGTTCACAACTTTTTCAGATTTACCAGTTTGAAGGTTAACTTTGTAGATATTACCTCTTTTGTTATAGATGATCCCTCTTGTATCAAATCTAAAAGGAAGATTCTCGTAGTACATAGGCTCTGAATCTTTTGATTCAATATTCTTAAATTCCTCACTCCACTCACTAGTAATCACATACAGAAACTTTTCATTATTACTCAGTAGATAGTTATTGACACTTCCTTCAATTTCAAAAACTGAGCTGACAGACCTTCCTGACTGCATTTCAATCGTTGAAGATGCTTTTTTAGACTTACTTTTATCCTCAGCAGACCTATGTGTTTTTACATAAAAAATGTCATTGGTTTTCTTTGCAAATTTTGGATTACTAAAGTTATTATTACCTGACTTAAATTTTCTCCAGTTCCCTTTGCTCATTCTCCAAAGTTCACTTACATATGTATTAGTTTCAAAATCCATACGAGTACTTTGCACAATTAGGTTTGAATCTTTAGCTACAAGATTTGATAGAGTGTTGAACGAATTCAAATTTTCTGGTTTCATCTTTTAATTCTATTTGGTAAATCTGTCTGCAACAAACGTAATTATGACTGATGATACTAAAGCGATAGCAAAAGTATTAAGATCAGCTAATCCGTAGAGATCTGTTGGAACAAATAAACCTCCAGGATTTTCTTCTAAATTAATAAACAAATATCTGTACACAAACACTGAAACAAGCGAACCGACAAAAGGCAAAACAAGCAGAATATCTTTACTCGTTTTTCTAATTCTGTAAAAAGCCGGAAAAACAAGACTTGTTGCTAGAAGATCAGCAACTAAAAATACAGTAAAAATATTAGTTACTCTTGTTGAAGCAAAAAGTGCCAAGATGATAACTAATAAAGTTATATTATTAGCTTCTCTACTTCCTTTTTTAATCAAGTCAATTGATATGGTAGATGAGATAGCATTTTCCAATGTATCAACGCTTGATGTTACCAAGAGAGTTGCTAGGGAGATCAAAACCAAGACAGTCATAGAATTCAAACTCAATTGATTTATAAAGCTTAAAGTGGGAATCTCCAAACCTTTCCCAGCACCAACGGCACCCGCAATGCCCAATAGAAGAATTGTTATAAAAACCCCAAATCCTGAGTAGATACTAGCTTTTTTGATTGTCGTTTCATTCATAGCTGAGAAGGTTCGTTGCCAATAGCCAGTAGAAAATATTTCAGCTGCTGTAACTGCAATTATTACTGCAAGTGCTGATTTCAAGCTGTATGTTTCAAAAGTATTTAACCCACCAAGTATTGCAAAATCTGCAATTTCGCTGATGTTATTTTGACTAAACCAAATACCAAACAAAAAGGTTAAAAGAAGTATTATTCCAATTCCTTGAATTTTATCGGTCAGATAAGAAGCTTTAAATCCTGACTTATTAAGATACAAAAAAGTAGTAGTTGCAACTAACGCTGCAACCACAACACCTGAAACATCAGAGATTGCCTCAAATAAATAACTTATTGATGCGAACTCTGCTATCAAGAATGCACTCATGTAAATAACAGCTACTAAAGAAACAATTTTTTGTGCTACAGATCCATATTTTTTTTCAACAAACTGAGCCAAAGTAACCCCATTAGGAAGTAGTTTAGAAATTTTTGGGCCAAATATGTATATCAAAATAAAAGGAGTTGCAGCTGAGATTGCGTATCCATAAATATCATATCCAAGTCCATACCATGCAACTTCAGCTGGTGAAGTCAATATCCATAAACCCATGCCACTTGCGTAGAAACTCATAGTCAACCCAAAAGTTTTTTCTGTCTTATCAAGTACAAAGTATTCGCTATCAACTGTCTTAATATTTCTAGTAATAAGAAATACCATTACAAGCAAGGATGCAATTACAACATAAGCTATATTTGTATTCATAAATAACCACCTTCAATAGTTTGTAATGGGAATAAAAGTTATGATTTCCCTTCGTTGGAATTACCCAACAGGTTCATACGGTCGGTTTTTACAACCCTCTCAGCTTTTGCTCCCGCTAATTTAATAATAGCGAAAATTGTCAACAAGAGTTATCTTTTTGAGAGCATTAATATTTCAAGAGTGAAATCATCTACGAACACATCATTACAGCAGCCAACATTACTCCAAACCATTGTTGCTATTTTTATTTCTGCATTTATGTGGGGAATGGGCAATGTGTTATCTAGAAGTCTTCTCATAGAAGGTATTAACGAAATTTATCTTGTTACGGTAAGGGTTTGTTTGATTGGGTCTTTGTTATTTTTATACTATGCCATTTTTATTAGAGAAGGATTTCAATCAACAATTTTTAAAGAAGCAACCATAACGGGGTTCTTTTCTGTGTTTTCAATTAGTTGGTTTTTTATATTTGCACTTCAATATATTTCTTCAGGTCTTGTGACCCTTCTCATAAGTTCCGCACCAGTATTTACTGTAATTTGGATAAAGCTACTTTTAAAGGATGAAGAGATTTCAAAAACTAGATACTTGGCAATACTTGTAGGTTTTGCAGGTATTGCATATTTATTTTTAAGACAGGAAACTGGGCTTTTAGATGAAGGAAGCATACTCCTTGGAGGAACGTTGGCGTTTTTTGGAGTTCAGTGTATTTCATTGGCAACAGTGTTAAATAGAAAGTACGCACCCAAATACAAAGTTGCTACCTGGTTGAGCTACCAATATCCATTGATGATTGTTGCATCATTAATTGCATATATATTTTTTGATATTGAGGCAGAAACATTAAACCTATCTCAAGCTTTGAGGATAGCTGCTTTAGTTATTGCAAACTTAAGTGCATTTACAGCTTTTACCTGGTTAATAAGGAGAGTTAGTGCATTGCAAGTTGCTTCTGTTGACTATCTAGTGCCTATTGTTGGAGTGACCGCCGGTGTAGTGTTTTTAGGAGAATCTTTTAATACAAATATCTTTATTGCGGGAGTTTTTATTTTCATTTCACTGTTGCTAAATACTAAGGAAGAATTTTCAGGTTAAATTAAGTTCTTCCTTTACTTTTTTTAGATCTTGCCATGTTAGCCATTTAGGTTTACCTTTTTCTTTTGACGGGTTTCGAAGTAAGTAAGATGGATGAAAAATAGGCATGTATTTAATATCATCTTTTATTATCCATTTCCCTCTAATTTTTGATATTGGTTCAGTCACTTGAAGATAAGATTCTACAGCAGTTGAACCTGCTAGCACAATAACTTTTGGTTTAATAAGTTCAATTTGTTTTTCTAACCAAGGAATGCATTCAGATACTTCATTTTTGTGTGGCTTTCTATTTCCTGGAGGTCTGCATTTAACAATATTTGAAATGTAACAATCTCTATTTGTATCAATGCCAACTGATAAAAATGCTGAATCCAACATTTTCCCAGCCCTCCCAACAAAAGCAACACCCTGCTCATCTTCTTGTTGACCTGGTCCTTCACCTACTACAAACAGCTTAGAGTTTGGGTTTCCTCGACCAAAAACTACATTGTTCCTTGTTAAAGATAGAGAACATTTCTTGCATTTAATGCATTTGTTGTTTAAAGTTTGAAATTTTATTTGGTTAACCATTTTATAAAAATACTAGCCATTTTTCATTAATTGAACACCCTAGGATATTAGGTTCCTAGGGATTTTTGTATACCAACAAATCAGGGAGCGTTTGTTTTAATTACTAATTTTATTTTCTACTAGAGTGTTAAATTTTTAGTAAACGGATTTTAAACAACAGGAAACTTCAAGAGCAGACATAAAACGAGAAAACCCTTGAAAACTCCGCAATCTGTTTCCAGATTTCCTGCCTCAAGGGTTATCTCTTATTACTTCTTGTAATGATTGTCTATAAAGATTTTCTTCACAAAAAGTACTCTAAATATATACCTCTAAATAATAGAAATCAAAAAATTTATGAGGAATTTTTCCCACTCTCACGTCTCTTCATAAACATAGCTGTAATAATTGCTATCGATGCAATCCCAAGCAAAGCACTCAGAAATGTTGATACAAAATTATTATTGATAGTACTTATTCCGTAATCTTCAAGTAAAAGCACTATGCCATCTGTTTCCTGAAAACCGAATTCTTCAGCAACAGATTCTAGGCCATCTGGGGAAGAGGAAGCAAATGGTGTAATTAGACTCAGTAATAAAATCAACATAATGAACAATCCATAAAAAGAAACAGCTGTTGTATTTTTATCTTCTCTATCGTAAGCGTATATAAGATCTGGTCGAACCCTTATTAGTAATCCAACAATTAGAGCTGTGATTACTCCCTCGCCAAATCCAATTAAAAAGTGAACTGAGATCATTGCTATTAAGACTGTCCCCACTGGAATAGATATAGTTCCCCCTAATATGTACTGAACCATAAACGCAATTGATGAAAAAACAACACTAACAATTCCGGACAAAACGCTGACAATTATTAACGATGAAGGGTTTTTGCCAATAAACTTTATCCAATACTTCACGACGACCCAGGCGGTAACAGAGGTTACAATTGCCATATTCATCACATTTATTCCCAACGCACTTAGGCCACCATCTGCAAATAGAAGAGATTGAATTATTACAACCACTGAAAGACAGATTAAACCAAGTCTAGGTCCGAGAACTATAACAGCTAAAGCTCCGCCTAACAGATGGCCACTAGTTCCTGCTGCTACAGGAAAATTTATCATTTGTAAAACAAAAATTAGAGCAGTCATCATACCAGTAAGAGCAATAAATTTATCAGCTATCAAGGAGCTTGCGGATCTTATGTATGCCCACAAAGTTCCAAAGCTAATAACTCCCGTTGCTGCAGAAACAGAAGCGTTTATAAATCCGTCAGGCACATGCATAGGAACAGTTTAATAATAATTTAACTTATTGCAAACAATTTGCAATAGTCTTAAATGATATTATTGTTCTTTAGCCACCTATGGAGTTCACTAAGCACAAAAGGTCTGGTGTCTTGATTCAAAAGCTCATGCTTAGAGTTTTGTACAACAACGTATTCTACATTTTCTAATTCACTTAGCTTACTAGATGATGCGATGGGAACGATTGTATCATTTTCACCATGAAATAAAATTGTTGGAGTTTTCAAATTATTTATATTGTCATTTACAAAATTTTGAGTATTTATTGCCTCTCTTCCATACCTTGCTGTCATAGATCTAAACACCAACGGATCATTAAAATAATCATTAACAACATCAACATCAGTAGAGAGATTTTTTTTGTTAACTATTGATGGAATCCTGAGTTTTGGAGCGATTTTTGCTATCCCACTAGAAAGCTTTTTAACAAAATTGGGATAATTATCTCCTAAAGTTGGAGCTGATAAAATTAAATAATCTGGATTAACAAGATCGCTTAAAATAGAATATAAAGCTACTTGTCCTCCAAATGAATGTCCAAACAATATTTTTGTGTCGCAAGATTCAATTTTTCTAAAGGAATCTTGAACAGTTTCATTAACTTCATTCCAAGATTCTAAATCTCCCTTTTCTATTGCACCTTCACCATGTCCTGGCAAATCAACTAGGTGAGTATTTATTCCTAGATTTTCAAACCATTCTGCATTTAGCCGGTGTCTCTCTTTATGCTCAAAGAAACCGTGAAATAATATAAGTCCTGTTTTATTCATTGCAATTAATATTTATATAGAATAAATACTAATGCATTTGGACTTCATCAAAATACCATTTACAAATAATCCTTCCATGCAAAAATATACTGGAGATCTAATAAACAAGTTGCCCAGGTCCAAATACATTCAAGAAAAAATAAACCAAATCTCCTTACGAGAATCTGAGCTATGTGGAGAAACTGAGCTGTTTCAAAATCTACAATTACTAGATAAAGTTTCAACTTTATTAGAGATTGAAAAATTTAATACTTTAAAAGACCTATCAACAGAAATTGAGGAAGATATTGCTGTAATGCACAAAGGAAAGTTGGAAGCAATAAGTTTTTGCTTTCCAAGTGGTTGGATACCGACAGAAGCTTTAGGACAAGATTTTGCATTTTTACATGAGCCGGTTGCAGATAACGATTTATTAATTAAGTCAAGTCAAAAACTATCAAAGTATATGTGTAATTACACAATACAAAGATGGGTTTGGAATGTGACTACAATTAAAGACCTAAGCAATCATCCTACAATCAGCAGGCCTGAACTAAATAGCTTTGATGATTTATATTTTCGACTTGAAACACAAACCTCAGCTCCTGTTGATGAAAATACAAGTCTGTTTTTAGTTTTAGTTGAAGTATTTCCTTTAAATGAAGTATGGAATAGTAGTATCTTGAAAAGTATTAATTCAATGACTGAAAGTGTTTTGGAGTATAAAAACTTGATTGAAATAAAAAAATATTTAAACAGTTTAAAATTTTAGTAGTTATGGATTATGTTTATATTGCCGGACCACTTTTTGATGATCATGAAAGAAGTTATTTAGAGAGTATTGCCAAAATATTTGAAGACAGAGGTTATAAGACTTTTTTACCGCATAGGGACGCTGGTGTAGTTAAAGATAAATATACTCAAGACGCAAAAGACCAAATTTTTACTACAGACATAGAGGCTCTTGATAAGGCAACTATTGTGGTAGCCCTACTAACAGGAAGAGATGTCGATTCAGGAACTGCTGCTGAAATAGGCTATGCCTTTGCAAAAGATAAAATTTTAATTGGAATTGATGCAAATAATGTTAAATTTTTAAATATTTTTGTTTGGGGGTTATTAGGCAAAGGTGAAAATATATACAACAGTTTAGAAGACTTGGAGAGGCATCTTGATGAACAATAGATATGTAAATATTTTTATAGTTTTCTTTTTTTCTGGAACAATAGTAAGTTTAACTTTTCGTTTAATCGACAACATTTTATTCAGAAATTCAGAATTTAGCTTACAAACATGGACATATTCAAATTTAGCTATTTTTTCAATCGCCCTTGTAATCCTATATTTATGGATCAAGAAGAGTAAGGCTTAATTTTCATATTTTGATATAAAATCTGACAAATCTTTTTCTGCTTCTTTGACTTGCTCTGTGGAAATTTCTTGATCTCCACTCACAATACAATCAGAGTTAGCGTCGTAAAGTTTGTTGATGTTTGAATAAACATCCAATCTGACTTCTAAATAGTTTTTATAAACCTCTTGGTAATCCCAATTTTTTTCCATATCTTTAAAAAACTTGTCTCTGTCACTGTCTACATTATTTGGTGATATATCATCTATAAACCTATTCAGTTCAAAACTTGTATTAAATAGCTCATTAGAAAATTCAATATATTCTGCTTCCAGAACTTCACAAACAGTCAGATTTTCTTCTACTGGAGTTGTCTGAACCTCTTCCACCACAAGGTTTGTCGAACAACATGAAAGAAAAACAATTAAAATATATTTTTTCATAATCTGTAGTTAATTATATGTTTAGTTTCTTCCTCTTAAAATTAAAAATAAAATAATACCTGTGAAAATAGTTGTTAAAAAGTTTGTACCCATAAGTGGAACATCGCTCAACACAATACCGTAGATAAACCAAGAAAGAGAGCCAAAAAATAAAAAGAGATAAGTCAATAATGACAAACCGTTAGTATCTTTAGTTTTAATTGTTTTTACTGCTTGGGGCAAAAAAGAAACTGCTGTACAAAATGCCGCAATATACCCAAAGATTGCTAATTCCATTATTGCAGTGTAAAGTCTTCCTATTTTTGTGTTGGTTATTACGTTTTATTTAATTGTTTATTTAAGTAATAACCTAAGAAACCCTCCCAAACAGCAAATACATAAAATGCTATAAAAGAAGTAATTGTTCCAGTCACAAGCATCACAGCAGCGGCAAGATATCTAACTTTGTTTAGTTGAGTTAATCCTTCTTTAGTATTTCCTAATAAGAAAAAACATGTAGCAAGAAATAACAAAATTGTGCTTTGTGCTCGAACTAAGTCAACTGCAACACTACTAGATAATTCAGCTGAAAAATCTAATAGAAACACTCTGTATGAAATATTAGGAATTGCATACCCGAGTATTGCAAGCGCAATATACGCTACTGAGTCAGCTTTGTTAATTGTTTTCCAATCCATAAGATAATTTTAGCTTTAAGACAGTGACTTTTTATTAA
Source organism: uncultured Candidatus Actinomarina sp. (assembly GCA_902595195.1). Classification (GTDB taxonomy): domain Bacteria; phylum Actinomycetota; class Acidimicrobiia; order Actinomarinales; family Actinomarinaceae; genus Actinomarina. Next base: position 154,760 of record CACJPC010000001.1, read on the forward strand.
CTATTGAAATAAAACTCCTGAAAAATACTGTGGGCCTAGTTAGATTTGAACTAACGACCTCATCCTTATCGGGGATGCGCTCTAACCAGGCTGAGCTATAGGCCCAATAAATTCAGTCTGGTAAAAGAGATTTTCTAGCGAAATTTTACTTCTCTGGTGACTTTTTAGTTCTAAATTTTATAATTTAGTTATGGAGAATAAAGATTTTATAAATTGTTCAAATTGTAATCTACCTATATATCCACCTAAATTACCTAAAGGAATGAATGTAAAAGATCGGTTTGATCAAATTAGATGTCTTGGTTGCAACACAATCAATAGCTATACACAATCTCAAGAGTATAAATTTAAATTAGTAGAAGAAAAACATTCAAATAGTGGAAGAAATAAAATTGGTCCTAGCGCTAAAACTGTAATATTGATTTGGATTATTGTTACAGTTTTAACTTCTGATTTAACTGATTTAACAGTAGGTTGGTTAATTGTTGCAGGAGTTTTAACAGTTATGTACTTTTCGAGGAATATACTGAAAAGAAAATATATTGAATTTCTTAAATATTTAGATTTTCTAAAAAAGAACTAATCTTCACAAATCCAAGTCCACATAGGTTCATACTCAGTAAATTCATAAGTGTCATAAACGCAGTAAGCTCTCATAAAACTATTTGTGTATACACCATCAATATCTAATACATCCTCTATTACGAGCCAAGGAATAAGTATCAATTCAGAACCACTTGCATAATAGAAATCATATTCCCAAAACTGAACAAATAAACCATACTGTCCAACAGCAAACTGTGTGGTACCTGAGCTAAAAATATCGGAATCTTTGTTGTCTTGTAAAAACTTTTTGTAATATGCATAATCCTCAACATATCTACAAGCCTCCTTTTCGACACTTAGTGGTGCACAAAGTTGTTTGACTATTTCTATATCCAGAACATTTAAATATTCTTCTGATGAAGTATCAAAAATATTTCTTACATTAATTTTTTCGCAACTTTTTAAGTCATAAGACATAGCAATTGGGTGAGTTATAGGATGTGCCGCACCAGTTGAATAGCTATGCCAAAAATAAATAATAGAAAATACCTCGCCAAGCTCAACAAGATTATAACTTAACTCAAGATAGTTTACATACATCAATCCATCGGCTTCAGCATCTTCTTTTGTGTAATATGAAGAACTATCTTCCCATCTACTTATTTCCTTTTGTATTATGTTCTGAATTTCACTATTGATAACATTTGCACAAGAAAGCCTATTCTCATTTAATTTTAAGTAATTTATTGAATATGTAGCAGCATCAGACTCATAAGGATAAAAAGTATTTTCGTAATTTCTAGTATCAGATGTTTTATGATCAGAAACTAACTCACTTGGAATTTCTTTATTATAACTCGTCTTAATAATTCCTCTTCTTGGAAAGTCTACATAGGTAGTCGTATCCTCTAATAAAGTTGTCGTAGTAGAGGTGGAAGTTGTAGTTAAAATTTCTTCAACAGATGCAGTCTCATCAATTACTTCAGCACTTCCTTCAGCACTTCCTCCACAAAATGAAAGGAGTAATAGAAGTATTAAGTATCTCTTCATACTTAAATAATAACTTACTTAAACGACAATTAACCTTCGCCATTGGATTCAATGGCTTGTGCAAATTGGAAACAAAGCTTACAACCAACACACGAGCATTAAAACTACTTTTGATGTCTATGGTCATCTTTTGTAGAATTCATTTATGGATAATATCTACAACATTTCATCAGATAATTTCAAAATATTAGATAGCAAATTATTTGAAAGTGAAAAAGAATTACAAAATCTAACAATTAAATATCCAGAATTACTGAATTTATTATCAGAAAGTCAATCAACGCCTGTTTTAATCAGTGACGAAGTCAGAATTTCAACTGGTAGAATTGATAATTTTCTAGTCGATAATGAGGCAATACCAATTTTAATTGAAGTAAAAGAGCGATCTAATGTTGAGCTCAAAAGAAAAGTAGTAGGTCAACTTTTGGATTACGCTTCAACAATTTCAAATGATTTAATTGAAATGAATTTTGAAGAAGAAATAAAAAGTTCTTGTAGGAAGCATAGCTTTGATGAAGTTGAGGTATTAGATAATTTATATCAAAATTATGAAAAAGAAGAATTCTGGGAGATATTTTCTAAAAATTTAAAAAACAATAGATTTAAATTAGTTGTTTTAGCTGATAAGTTTTATCCAAGTACAGAGAGAATAATACAGTATTTGAATCAAGAAACTCAGAATACTAACTTTATTGGTCTTGAACTTATGAAGTTCGAAGTAAATGAAAATACAGTAATCGTGCCAAAGTTGATTGGATCTACATACTTCAGTTCTAACTCCAAGCTATCTTCAAAATCTTTAAATGATGAAAATGTCTTTTTAGAACAAATTAGTGCAAATAAAGTAACTTCTTCATTGGACCTTATGGACAAGATCGATGAATGGGCAGTAGAAAAGCAGTTACATTTCAAATATAACGATGGAAAAACTGCTACTCGTCAATACAGGCTTGATAATGATAAAAACACTCTGTTATGCTCTACAACTTCAAAAGGCGAGATTAGCTTTAGGTTAGGAGAATTAAATAAAATATTGTCTACTGAAGGGTATAAAGATTTATTTACATTTTTAGAAACAACATTCGGAAATGCAATATTTGCCAAGCCAAAAGATAAAGAGGCTGGTCCTCAATTTGCAAGTATCCTTATCAGCAATATAACTCAAACTGAATTAAACAAATTGATAGAAAAATTTGAAATAATTTTTGATCTTTAATACTGTCGTACTTCGTTTCTAAAATAAAACAGTTGAGTTAAAAAATTTAAAATCTTTATCATTAAGAAAATAGTTATATTGAGTTGGTTCTAAATCTTTATCTTCTGGGAACCAGTTAAATCTTACAAAACAAACACCACCAGTACCTTTGTCTTCTTTAATAACAATTTCAGAAACTATAAATAGTGAATTCTGGTTGTTATTTTTTCTGTGTCCAATTACTTCATTTTTAGTTAAATTAACTTTGTTAAACTCTCCTTGTGTGCCTTTAACCTCAACATAAAGTATTTTTTCATTCTTTTCACAGGTTAAATCGTAAGTGCCATCAGATGTGTCATTTACTTTCCAGCCAAGTGATTCATAATATTTGGTCGCCAAATCCATTGCATATAGTTCAACAATTTTTTTTCTTTTAGAGTCAACATTTCTTTTTTTCTTTGATTTTTTATTTTCGGAACTTTTAATTGTTAATTTACTAGAGCTTTCAGAGAAGTTATCTTCAAATAAACCTAGTAACTTAACTATATCTTTTGGAAATTTTGCAAAATAAGCCTGCGGAGGTTCAAGTTGATTGTTTTTTACAATAAATGGAGCATACAATGTTCCAAATTCTTCTTGTAGTGAATTAAGCGTGTCTTGAATTAAGCTTTGATTTTCTCTCATTTGTATAATCGTGAGGGGTTCGTTGTATTCTGTAAAGTCTGTTAAATCTGCTTTAAAAATTTCTCTAAGGAATGGTTTTGATTCCGAAGCATATGATCCAAGAGCACCCCATACATCTCTATCTTCATAAGCATATGTCTGTACTTTTGAATATCCCACTATTCCTTGCTTGGTTTTTGAGTAGTGAAATACTACATCTCCTGGCTTAACCATTGCAACCAATGAATAATACGCATTTCTATTCCCATTAGTTTGAAATTGAGGAATCCAAATATTATCGCCTATAAACCCTCTTCTTTGTGATATTTCTAAAGACTTGTCCCTATTGGTTATTTCAAGCCAGAAGTACTCACTTTCGTCCCACCAGTAATTTTTAATTCCTAATTCTTCGGGATTATCATAAATTTGCATAAAGTTATACTAACAAACATTTTTTTGTGGGGTTTTTGATGGGTCAATCTTCATTCACCAAATATCATTACAGAAGCAGAGCCTTCAATTGTAAAATAGCAATCATCACTTGAATTGAACTTGGGATCATCTATGCAAGGTATTAACCAAGCCCCTTCAAGTATATTTACTTGATAATTGTGAAATGAGATCTTTTGAACTATATCAAACCTACTAATTGTGAAAGTATTTTCATTTATATTTACTTCAACATCAATACAATTTTGTTGTAAGAGAGTTAAAAAATATGCCTTATTTTCTAACAACATATAATATTCAACCCCTAATGTTAAATCTCTGTATATCTCTAATCCATATTTATCATTTTTTTTCTTTTCATCTATTAAATCAACTTGATTATAAAGATAAGAGCAATCTTCACCTAAATAGCTCTTGTTTGTACTTAGCAGGCCACAATTTAAAAAAATTAGTACAAAGATTAATGATTTGAATTTCACTATAAGAGAATATTAACAAGTTTTTTTAAAAGTAACTGTACGGTTATTGTGCGGTTTTTTGTATTTTAAAAGGTTGTATTTCTGAAAAACCCAAGTGGGCCCTACAGGATTTGAACCTGTGACTTCTTCCTTGTAAGGGAAGCGCTCTTGAAATAAAATGGTGACTTTTTGGTGACTTTTGAAATAAAACTCCTGAAAAATGCAGTGGGCCTAGTTAGATTTGAACTAACGACCTCATCCTTATCAGGGATGCGCTCTAACCAGGCTGAGCTATAGGCCCTTATGTCTAATTAACATTAGTCTATCAAAAGAAATATTTAAATTTTTTTTTCATTTACTCTCAAATTCGAGGCATAATATTAAAGCGAGGGGATGTAGCTCAGCTGGAAGAGCACCTGCTTTGCAAGCAGGGGGTCGTGGGTTCAAGTCCCATCATCTCCACAATAAGGTAATCTAAATATATGAATAAAAAAGATTTAGAAAATTTATCTGAGCAAGAACTGTCTGAATTAAAAGATTCTATTGATGAAACAATAGCAAATAAAAGATATAAAAAATCATTTTCAGCAACTAATACAAAAGGAGTTGCGATAGCTTGGATTATTTTTGGTGTACTAATTGCCGCATATAGATATTTCTCAATGTAATGGACTATTTAATAGCACTTCTAATTGGACTTGTTGTATTTAGATTTTTACGTAACTCAATATCATCATTGGCAAGCATACCTCCAGAACTTGATACAGATGATGTTGTTGAAATTTCACAATCATTTAGCTGCAATAAGTGTGGAACACAACTTACTATCAATAGACAATCTGTTGTTGCAAATGAACCTCCGAAACACTGCAAGGAAGAAATGCAACCTCTTGATTAATGAATTTTTCTAGAAAATCACAGATTAACCTTCTGGAACAAAATAATGAATACGACTTACTCGTTATAGGAGGTGGAGTTGTTGGTTCTGCGATACTTGAATTAGCTGCTTCAAAAGGCATCAGTGCGATTCTTCTGGAGAAAAACGATTTTGCATCTGGTGCATCAAGTAGAAGTACAAAACTACTCCACGGAGGTATTAGATACTTACCACAACTTCAATTTGGTTTAGTAAGGGAAAGCTTAAAAGAGCAAACAATTCTTAAGGAATCATTAGGTGGTTTATATAAACCCTTAAAACTTCTTGCACCTATATATAAAAATGATGGCTTTTCAGATTTACCTAAATTATTTCAAACTAATTTAATAGCACCAATAGCTTTTAAAATTGGTCTTACTTTTTATGATTTTTTGGGTTTGAGAAAAAAAGGTCAAAAACACAAGAACATAACAAAAGACACTACTTTAAAACTTTTTCCAAAACTAAAACAATCAAACCTTTCTAAAAGCTTTTTATTTCAAGATGCACAAACTGATGATACAAAATTAGTCTTGACTCTGTTGAGAAATGCAACAGAAATCAATAATGCAATCGCATTGAACTATATTGATATAACAAATATATCTAGAAGCAATACAGGATACGATATCAGCTTTACTGATTCAGAAAAGCAAAAGCACCATAAAATAAACGCAAAGAAGATTATCGCAGCAACTGGAACACACAAGCTTCCAGGCGGTTATGAAGAACAATCATCCTCTATAAAATATAGCGGAGGAGCACACCTCATCCTTGAAGGAGATCCACTATGTATAAAAGAAAATGGAGTACTTTTACCGAGAACAGAAGACGATAGAGTTATGTTTATACTTCCTTGGTTTGGTAACACCATAGTCGGAACCACGGATACTGAATATTTTTCCGGTACCCTTGATAGACCATACGCAAATGAGGATGACAAACAATATTTAATTAGACATGTAAAAAAATATTTTGATGTAGAGAAAGTGAAATATATATCTTCATGGTCTGGAGTAAGAGCTTTAATTGATAGTTCAGAAACAAATTCAAAAAATATTTCAAGGGGACATTTTTTTAAAGAAATTGATAATAATTTTATTCAAATATCGGGAGGTAAGCTTACGGGGTTTAGGATAATAGCAAAAGAAAGCCTGGAAAACTTATATGATCTGGAATTCAAATTAAATAAATTAGAATTTGTTGATCAAATTCTTCAATTAAAAAATACGATTAACGATGAAGATGTTGAATTTTGCATTAAACATTATTCAGTAGTAAAGCCTACAGACTATTTACTAAGAAGAACTCGAATAAGCTGGTTCAATTCCAATGGCGGTTTAGAGTCTATTTCAAATCTAAAAAACTACTTTCAAGATGAAAACTCTTTTAATGAAGCAATTCAAGAGTTAAAAGACGAAGGTCTATTAGATTAAGTTATTAGTTATAGTTTGTCGTCATTAAAAATCCACCGCCAATTAGCGCTAGACCACTCCACAAATACCATTTCGATACTGAACCAGGCAAAAGTGTTAAGTAATTAAAGACTATCAACAAAACTCCAATAATCATCAAAGAAGACATGGTTATAACATACCATCTTGGAGAAGGCCCTTTCCCCGAGGACATTTGACTCGATATATTTTTTGATTGAGTAGGCCTGTTATTTTTCGTTCTTTTTTTTGATACTGGCATAATTTACAACTTAATATCAACCAGGATTTATTTCAACAAGATTATTTGTATTCAACTTTACTAAACCATCTTTTTGCATCTTTTCTAATACTTCATTCAGCCTATCTTGATCGATATCCAATTCCTGCTGTATAGTTATGATCTTCAGATTTCCTTTTTTTAGAAGCAATTTAATCAGATTGCCTCTAAGTTCCCTGTTGGATCCAGAAAACTTTTCTATAGGCCTCGTTTGATAATCAAAATATTTTTCACAGGTATTTTCAAGTGGACAATCTGAACACAAAGGACTTCGAGGCTTACAAATACTGCTTCCAAAATCCATGAAAGCTTGATTTAAATTTCTCGAATTAGTATTTTTTAAAAGCAAAGATGAAAAACGATCGATATATTTTTTTGGATTTTCAACACCAAAATATCTAGAAATAATCCGTTTTACATTTATATCTTCAGTTATTACTTGTTCATTATATGCAAAAGATAGTATTGCATTTTCTGTGTAAGGTCCTACGCCTGGTAACTGTTGGAAGTCAGGATATAAATCGTCAAAAGACTTCTCAGCTATTATTTTTGATGACTCAAACATTCTTTTGGCCCTGCTGTTATAGCCTAAACCTGACCACATCTTTAATACCTTTTTAAATGAAGTAGTAGCCATATCATTTGGAGTAGGAAATTCTTTTATAAATTTCTTGAAATACTTATCTGCCCTATCTAGCTGTGTTTGTTGAGAGATTACTTCAAGTAAGTAAATACTCCAAGGGTCAGAATTGTTTCTCCAGGCATATTCTCGTTTATTATCTTTGTACCAATGTAAAAGTACGTTCTTGAAATTTTTAGTTTTAACTTCCAAAACTTAATTCAACAAATCCTTCAGGATCAATAAACTCGCCTTCTCTTGGATTTTGCTCACTCACTCTTCCTCCAGTATCCCCACTTGCTGAAGGCAGGAGGCCTATTTCTTGTAATATATTAGAAGCCTCTTGATAAGTAAGTCCAATTAAGTCTGGTACCTCAACTTTAAGCCCAATTGAAACTATTACCTGAATTACTTGATCAATTGTTACTTGTTCACCCGCACGTGGAATTGTGTGTGATACAAGTCCCACAGAAACATCCTCAGAGTATTCCTCTATAAACTCATATTCAAAACCAAGTGTTTCAAGAATTTGGATGGCATCAACTATAGACTTTCTTGATAGATCGCTAATTTCAATCAAGCTTGGTCCAGCTGAAATAACCAAATCTACTGTTGAGTCAGGACTCATTTTTGTTCCAGCAATTGGGTTTTGAGAAATAATAAATCCTCGAGGAATATTATCATCGTTTATTTCCAGTTGTTGTCCCACCTGAAAGCCACTTTCCTTAATAACATAAACTCCTCTTGCTACTTCAAGATCTACAACGTAAGGAATAGGGAATGCTTCAGGACCTACAGAAACAATAATTGTCACTAATGTATCAGGATTAGTAATGGTGTTTGCAGGTGGCTGTGTTGTAATAACAAAACCTGCAGGTACTGAAGAGTCAGCAGCATTTTCAATTCCTACAATAAACCCAAGCGACTGTAAATCATTGAGTGCTTGTGCTTGTTCACTTCCGGTTAAGTCAGGTATCTCAACCAACGTTGGTGCACCACCGTCAACAGGAAGACCATCAAAAACATTTGATAATGCCCAAACAGTTCCAAACACAAGTGCTACGGATACTATTAATGCAGGTAGAGTAAATCTAAATTTTATTTTTGGGTTAGTTAAATCAACAAGATTTTCTTGAGTTTGATTAATTTGTATTTGTTTTCTTTGCTGCAATAGTAAAGCTCTTAAATCTTCTGCAGACTTAAATCTATCGGAGGGCCTTTTTTCAAGAAGTTTTAATATTGCATTTTCTAGTGCTTTTGGAATGTCTTTTCTGTAATTTGATAATTTCTCTGGCTTATCAGTTAAATGTTTTGTAGCAGTGGCAATCGGTGAATCACCAGTAAATGGTGGTTTTCCAGCTATTAGCTCATAAAGCACGGTACCAAGAGAATACAAATCTGATTCAAATGAAACTGGTTTACCTTGTGCTTGTTCAGGAGAGATATAGCTTGCTGTTCCAAGTACAGCCCCAGTTTTAGTGATATCACTCTCTTCATTTTGCAATGAAACTATGCCAAAGTCTGTAACTTTAACTTTACCGTCTGGGGTAATCATTATATTTCCTGGTTTAATATCTCTATGGACCAAACCACGCTTATGCGCTTCTTTAAGACCATTAGCAACTTGTGATCCGATATATAAGATATCATTTAATCCGACTGTTCTGTTGCCAGAGATTATAGAAGTTAAAGTGTTGCCTTCTATGTATTCCATTACAAAATATGGTTCATCATCAATTCCCCAGTCAAATATCTGCACTATATTTGGGTGGTTTAAATTAGCAGCTGTTTGGGCTTCACGTCTGAAACGATCAACAAATTTTTCCTGATTAACATAATTTGGTTTAAGTGTCTTGATTGCTACATCTCTTTGAAGTTGTTTGTCTCTTGCTTTATAGACAAACGCCATTCCACCCTCACCTAGGATTTCTACTACCTCGTATCGCTCTTTTATAATTTGTCCAATTTTCATAATCAAATCACATTTATTATTATTGCTGATATATTATCTTTTGGGTTTTGTAAAAGAACTTCACTAATGAGTGATTCAGCAGTAACTCCATCCATTAATTTATTCTTTAGGTATTCATCACCTATTTCGTTATAAACCCCATCTGTACATAAAAACACGACATCACCACTTGTAAGTTGAAAATCTTTAGTTTGAATCTTTAGTTTTTCCTTACTACCCAAAGCCTGCGTAAGTACATTTTGATAACCCGGAACATTTTCATCTTTAGTGAGCTGTATTAAATTTCTATTATTTAGTACATAACACCTACTGTCTCCAACATGAGCAAGGTGGAGAACTTTTTCTTGATCAACTTCCACAATAGTCATTGTTGTGCCCATTCCGGTTGCTTCAGAGTGTTTACTTTGGTAATCCAGAATGTTTTTATTGGCTAAATTTACATAATCAGAAATTTCCGCGAGGCTATTATCCATTACCTCAGAAGCTATTAGGCTAGCAACTTCACCTTTTTTATGACCACCCATTCCATCAAATATTCCAGCTTTTATTGGTAAATTTGAAGAGCCTGACTTATTGGGGTATATAGCATCCTCGTTTTTCTCTCTAATCGGACCGCATTCAGTTTTCACTGTCCATATTGCTTTGCTATTTTTCATTTAGTAACAATGATAGTTGTGAAATGTATTAGTTTTCTTAGACTTAATAAAGAAGTACAATACTGTTCGTAAAGACAAACAGATCAACACTAATGAGAAATAACATATTTAAAATAACAGGATTAACATTTGCAATCGCTTTGCTCTCATATGTTTTAATCACTTACTTTGATGAATTAAACAAAGCTGATGAATTTAATCAATTCCTATCAGACGCAGCAACAATCTCTGAAATACACAATTTAAACTCAGCAAACTTTAAGGACCTTCTCGACTTTTCAGAAGTTAGCAGAGAAAGATTTGAAAATAACGTCAATAATATTCGCACAAACTCTCAAGAAGCATATCAACTTTTAAACTCAAGCAACACTAGATATACTTCCAAGGAAAAACAATTATTAGAAATAGCTGTTAATAGTTGGTTAGAGGGAATAGAGTTATTCGAAGTTTCAATAATCACACTTATTGATAATCCAAACTCTATCAATATTGAGGAATCAATAGCGCAAAGCATCATAGATCTTTCTATTGGTGATGAAGCGTATTCTGAATTTCTATTTCTTTTAAGACAGAATGCTTCAATTGATGGAACTTTTTTACCAAATTTTTACCAAATTGAATATATAGGAATTGAAGATAATTCATATCAATTTGCAGATCTACTTGTCGATAAAGCAAAAAGAAGCACAGGTGGTTTATTCTTACAGAAAAATCTCGCTGTTGCAGGAACTGAATTTGTTCCAATGCCAATCGCTTTTACAGAAGACAATGTAGCTGTTCTCCTTGACGAACCTGCTGCTCTTCAAGTTGTCATATCAAATGAGGGAAATATTGATTCTTACGATATAGTGGTACTAATTTTAGTGACAGACGAGTTCGGTGAAACTGTATATGAATCTCAGAATAAAATCAGCTCAATAGGACCCAAAGAAAGCAAAATTTTTCTTACCGACCCCATTAATATAGAAAAAGGTATCCAACACGAATGGTTTATAAAAATTGAAGAAATTGAAGACGAAGAGGAACTTACAGACAACTTGTTGTCAGTTTATGGTTTCATACCACCAGAAAGCTAATTTATGTTAGATCCTTTATTGCTTAAAAATGATTTAGATTCTCTGAAAGACAATCTTAAAAGAAGGAATCTTGATGTTGACTTAGAACAATTAATCGAACTCGATGAATCTAGAAGAAAACTACGGTTTGAAGCAGAAAAATTAAGAGCAGATCAGAAATCACTGGGCAAAGATATAGCGAATGCAGAACCAAAAGAAAAAGATGCACTACTGGAAAAAGCTTCTCAAATTAGTGAAAATGTAAAAAAACTGTTTGATGAAGTAGAGGAAAAAGACAAAGTTTTTTATGATTTATGGGTAAAAATTCCAAATTTAATTTCGTCGACATCTCCTGATGGTAAAACCGATGAAGACAATGCGGAAATAAAACAAGTCGGTGATATAAAAAACATAGATAATCCAAAAGACCACTTAGAGATTGCAGAAAAATTAGGCTTAATTGATGTTCAAAAAGCATCTGAAGTATCTGGTTCACGTTTTTCTTACTTGTTTGGCGATTTAGTAAAAATTGAATTCAATCTTGTTTCTTGGGCTTTAGATATTCTCTCAAGCAAAGGCTTCACACCTACTGTGCCACCAGTGCTAGTTAGAGAGAATGCATTATATGGAACCGGATTTTTCCCCGATGATGCTGAGCAAGTGTATGAAATTCCAAATGATGATTTATATTTAGTTGGAACTTCAGAAGTACCATTGGCAGCCTTGCATAGCGATGAGATTTTAGACATAGAAAATTTACCAATTAGATATGCAGGATTTTCTACATGCTTTAGACGCGAAGCTGGAACATATGGAAAAGATACAACAGGAATATTTAGAGTACATCAATTCGACAAAGTTGAGATGTTTTCTTTCTGCAATCCTGAAAAATCTGAAGAGGAACATGAATTTATTCTCTCAATTGAAGAAGAACTCCTACAGGCTTTAGAGATTCCATATAGGGTTGTAGATGTTTGCGCAGGAGACTTAGGCGCTTCGGCTGCTAAAAAATATGACATTGAAGCATGGATACCAAGTCAAAACACATACAGAGAGGTTACTTCTTGTTCCAACACAACAAGCTTTCAAGCAAGAAGGCTTAACATAAGAGCAAAATCAGATGGAGAAACAAATATATTACATACTCTAAATGGAACCGCAATTGCAGTGGGAAGAATTTTAATTGCCTTAATTGAAAATAACCAAACTGAAGACGGTAAAGTCGAGTTCTCTGATGCAGTTGCTGAAATTATTGGTGTTAAAATCTTAGGCTAATAACAAGCTAGCAATCATGCTTATGCCAAGCACTACATAAGCTGTACGAGCCACTGTCTTATTTTTTTTCAAACTATTTTGAAGCTGTTCTCCAAGTATTAACCATATTCCTACACAAAAAGGTAAAACTAAAAAATATATCAGCGCACCCTGGTTATTTGTAATATTAAATGCCGTAAGACCAGACACAGCCATTACAACACCTTTAGGGTTTATCCATTGAAAAAGGCAAGCCTGTATAAAGGTAAAAGGCTTCTCTACAGCAGAACCTTTTACATTTGTATCTAGCGAAGTAGTGGCAACCCTGTATGCAATATATGTAATAACCGCGTAACCAACATATTGAAGATAATTAAAAATTTCTGCTGGTACATAGGTAAGTAAAAAACCACCTACAAAAAATAAAAAAGTGAACCCTAGCCAAATTCCAAGAAAATGAGGTATTGACGCTTTTCTACCAAATTTTATTCCAGAGGCCATTAGCAAAGAATTGTTTGGCCCTGGAGTGATTGCAGTTACAAATGCAAATATGAAAAACTCAAACATTTGGTTATATTAACATCAACAGTTGAGATAATTAAATAAGATGAAATATATATCAGATGAAGACAAGATGAGAGTAGCTCTTGATGAAGCAAGAAAAGCTCTTGATATTGATGAAGTACCTGTAGGTGCAGCAATATTTGATAAAGACGATAACTTAATATGTGCAAATCACAATAGAAGAGAATTAGACCAAAACCCAATGTCCCATGCGGAAATCTTAGTTTTAGAAGAAGCTTCACAAATTTTAGGTACTTGGAGACTTGAAGAGACAACAATAGCTGTAACTTTAGAACCAGATGCTATGTGTGCTGGCGCCATTTCTTTATCTAGAGTTAAAAAATTAATATATGGAGCTCAAAATGAAAAAGCTGGAGCAGCTTATTCATTGTATAACATACCTCAAGACCCCAGGTTAAATCACTTTGTTGAGATAAAAGATAATATTCTTTCGCATGAATCTAAAGATATATTATCCTCTTTCTTTGAAACTAAGAGATAACTAAAATAGAATCTCAGGTTTATTCGGAGGGATCGCATAGTCTGGCCTAGTGCGCACGCTTGGAAAGCGTGTAAGGGTTTATCCCCTTCGAGGGTTCGAATCCCTCTCCCTCCGCGTAAAAACCATCTGGAGGGATGGCCGAGCGGACGAAGGCGATAGTCTTGAAAACTATTGTATGTATTCCATACCGTGGGTTCGAATCCCACTCCCTCCGCTGACTTGGAGAGGTGACTGAGTGGCCTAAAGTGCTCGCCTGCTAAGCGAGTGGGGAAGAAATTCCCTCGAGGGTTCGAATCCCTCCCTCTCCGCAAAGCGCCCGTAGCTTAACTGGATAGAGCATCTGACTACGGATCAGAAGGTTGGGGGTTCGACTCCCTCCGGGCGTGCTCTATTTTTAATTAAATTAGTAATTCCAGAGGGGTTCTTCTAAATTCCAATTAGTTTCATTGCCCCAAGTGTTCAAATAGGTAACTTCATCCACAGGATTTCTTTTTGCAACACCCCATTTACCTAAAGGATAACCTGCAGTTATGACAGCATCTATCTTCCACCCTTTGTCGTTTGGGATATTTAAGATTTCAAAAGCTTTTTCAGGTTTAAACATTCCTAAAACGGTTGTTAAGCAAGTTCCTATACCATGCGCTCTTCCAGCAAGCATTATGCTCCAAATTGCAGGATATATAGAAGAACCAGTTGGGTCATTTCTTGATAATACGACAAACATTGCAGGCACTTTGTGAAAATTTTCAGAGAGCCATGCTGCTGATTTACTAATTCGAACTACTTGCTGAGCCTTTTCATCATCAAGGACATTAGATGCTCCCATGTCTGCAGTACCTCCATAAAATTCTTTAACATAAAAATCCCAAGCCTCTCTATACGAATCTCCAAGTTGATTTTTTATTTCTGGATCAGTTACTACAATAAATTTCCAACCTTGACGATTAGAACCACTAGGTGCCCGAATACCAGCATCAACCATTTGCTTTAAAACATCATCAGGAATTGGATCTTCACTAACTCTTCGCATTGCTCGTGTTGTATATAAAGCTTCGAATACATCCATCACACAATCATACTAAAGTTAATTAAATGGATGATAAATTAATTAAAGAAATTAAAGGTAATGTTGCGTATATTTGGATAAACAGACCAGATAAAAAAAATGCCCTTGATTCTGATGTTTGGTTTGGGCTACCAAAAATTATTGAAGAAATAAATGACAAAGATGAAGCTAGTTGTATTGTTATATCTGGTAAAGGAGATAGCTTTTCCGCTGGTATAGACATAACAATGTTCATGTCTGATATGAGCCTTAATGAGAATTTATCTTCGACACCTCAGGACAGGCGTGAATTGATGGACCTTGTCGAAAGGATGCAAGGTGCATTTACAACTATAGCTAAATCTAAAATACCAACGATTGCACTTGCTCATGGGTTTTGTATAGGCGGCGCTACTAGCTTAGTTTCTGCATGCGACATTAGACTAGCCACCAAAGATGCAAAATTCTCCATTGGTGAAACAAAACTAGGCTTAGTCGCAGATGTAGGAGTTATTCAGAGAATGCCAAAAATTGTATCAAGTGGAGATATGAATGAACTTGCACTTACAGGTCGAATTTTTGACGGTGAACACGCAGAAAAAATTAGATTTGTCAGCAAGGTATATGAAAACTCAGATGATTTATTTGAAGCAGGAGAGAAGCTTGCAAATGAAATTTCATCTAACTCTAAAAGAATTGTTCAGGCAACCAAAGAAGCATTAGAAAAAAGCTCAAATTTAACAGTTGACCAAGGACTTGAATACGCAAAACTCTGGAGTACTTCATTTTTAGTTTCAGAAGACCTCAGAGAGGGCGTGATGGCATTTCTTGAAAAAAGAGATCCTAAATTTAATGAATAGAATTATAGGTTGAAATAGCAAACCTATCAGTCATTCCTGCAACATAATCAACAGAATTCTGAATCTCTGATTGTTCTTGTGAATAAGAACTAGGGAGCTTATCAGGATTATTTTTAAAATACTCAACCAGAACTTCTACAATTTTTTTTGCATCTGATCTTTGTTGCATTGATTCTTTTCTTAGATATACATTTTCAAACATGAACTCTCTTAATTCATTCATTATGTCTAATATCTCTTGGTCCATTCCTAGATCTCCACCATTGGAACCTTTGAACACTCCAGAAATCAATGAATTTATCCAAGCTTTTCCTGGAGGACCCAGTGAAGAAATTATTTTTCTTGGTATGTCTTTCTCAGTCAAAACACCAGCCCTAATTGCGTCTTCTACATCATGAGATAAATAGGCAATTCTATCAGAAAACCTACATATCATACCTTCAGGCGCAAACGGAGGTTCCTCGTATCTCCACGGATGTTTCTTAATACCATCTATTGTTTCTTTAGTTAGATTCAGAGGCTCAATAATAGAAAGCATTTTTACAGAATTTTCCGAATGGCTCCAGCCTCCGTCAAGCATTTCATTTAAAACGTCTTCACCTGTATGGCCAAAAGGAGAGTGTCCTACATCGTGTCCTAAACATATTGCTTCAGTAAGGTCTGGATTAAAACCCAGTGTTTTCGCAATAGATCTTCCAATTTGAGTGACATTCAGCGTGTGTGTCATTCTTGTAATAAAATGATCTCCATCCGGATTGATAAATACCTGTGTTTTGTGTTTTAATCTACGAAAAGTTTTTGAGTGAATGATTCTATCTCGATCTCTTTCAAAGCAAGTTCTAAAAGTATCTTGAGGTTCTTCCTGATTTCTTCCGAGTGAATCTCCAGAGAAGGTGGCGTAACTTGATAATGTTACGCGTTCATTTTGTTCTCTCCATTTTCTATCTCTTAAGATAAAAGAATCGTTCATACAATTACTTTACAAGTTGTGTTCTTCAAGTAAAGAAGTTAATTCCATCCAGTTATTTATATCTACAGCGCCTTTTACAGGTCTGTTGTACTCTCGTACAAATCGTAAAATTAATTTATCAGGAACCTCTCTTACATAATTTTCTATTTGGTGTGGTGCATCATCTATATAAGCATCACACTCAACTTTCCACTTATCTTCAATAAAATGTATTTCTCTTGAAGGAATTTTGTTTTCACCTAACCACATTAAGGTATCGTGTATTGACCACCATGGTTTCGAAGATAAAATAACAACTTCATGTCCTTCTTTGGAAAGCTCTGTCAAAACTTTCACAGAATTTTCATAGGTTTCCAAGTTTCTAAAGATTGAGCTTCCATTAATGTCTTTTGCCCAATTCCAGAAATCTAGTTCTGTATTGAAATGCGTCAAAGGTTTAGATAATCCCCAATTAGTAATGTCTGATTCAGGTATCTCTTTGCCAAATTCTATTTTGTACTGCTCTGTCCAGCCTTTGGTAAAATTTGCAACAACCCCATCTAAGTCAACTCCTATTCTCATTTGACTTAGTTTAATTGTATAGTGCATTATAGAAAGTAAAGATATTACCATTTATAGATATGCAAGAAGCCTTATATAGAAAATACAGACCTGATAGCTTAAAAAAGCTAGTCGGACAACCTGATGCTGTTGCATTAATTGAAAAGCAAGTAAAGAATAATAATTTAAGTCATGCATATTTATTTTCTGGACCAAGGGGTGTTGGCAAAACCTCACTGGCAAGAATAATTGCTACTACTTTGGGTTGTGATCCGGTCTTTGATATAACTGAAATAGATGCAGCTTCCCACAATAAAGTTGATGACATTAGAGAATTAAACGACAGTATCAACTTTATAGCAAGCAGCCCAGGCAAAAAGAGAGTATTTATTTTAGATGAGGTACATATGTTATCTAACGCAGCTTCAAATGCATTTTTAAAAACTTTAGAGGAACCACCAGAGCACGTGATATTCATACTTGCAACCACAGAACCTGAAAGAGTATTAGAAACTATTAAAAGCAGAACAACTCACATAGCTTTTAAAAGAATTGGGAATGATGAAATTATAAGCACACTTAATGAGATTGGTAAAAATGAAAAAATAAAAATCAATGACGATGTCTTAAGCTATATTGCTAACCAAAGCGATGGTTCATTGCGTGATGCAATAAATCTTTTTGAACAAACCCATAATACATTTGGTAATAAAGCAACTATCGATGACTTGTACAGTATTCTTGGAAAAGTTTCTATCGCTGATTTGCAACAAATTATTGAGTCTATAAATACACAAGACACATCCAAGATTCTAAACATTCTTAAAGCTAACTACAGCAAAGGTCTTCAGCCTTTAGATATCCTAAATTCTATTACTGAGTTATTTAGGAACATTTTTTACTTTAAATATCTGCCTGATGATGATACTTTTTTAGCTATTAGCGAAAGTGAAAACACATTAGTAAAACATTCGAATGAATTTATAACCGCCAAGCAGCTATCAAGAGTCTTAGATTTATTAGATGAACTTAACCAAACAATTGTCAATGCACCTTCTCAAGAACTAAAGTTGGAATTATTCCTCATTAAATTAATTAAACCCCAACTGGCATCTGATATAAAATCGATTTCAAGACGAGTCGACCTTTTAGAAGGTGAACAGAACATTCAAGAAGATGTTGTTAAAGAAATCCCTTCTTCAAAACAAACGCCTAAACCAAAACAAAATACTGAAAAAAAAACTAAAAGCACAATTAAAGCCCCAAAAAAAGATCTGGAAAATTTTGATGTATATTGGCCAAAGATACTTCAAGAAGGAAAGAACACACTTACACCTAGAAAATATTCCTATATTACTTTGGTAAGCCCCCAGATAGAAGACGAGGAAAACCTGACTCTTTATGTTGATGATGAAAATGAGTATTTAATTAATGAGTTAAAAAAATCGCAAGATATTTTGGAATTTATTGAATCAGAAATTGCAAAAATAATGGGACTAAAAGTTTCTATACAAGTAAAGGAAGCAAAAGGCTTATCGGAAAACTCTAGTACAGAAAACAATGTTCAAGAAAATATTAGTGAAGTTTTTGATATCGAAAATATTGACTAATTTTCTTTAAGGTTCAATTCGCTTAAAGCGACTGTTATTCTTCGAGATCCTTGATTTTGAGCACTTTTACACAACTCTATAAAACTTCTTAACTCTCCAGTTCTGAATTTTTTTAGTTCGTCTCCAGGCTCAACTTTTGTGTTTCTTTCTCTTTCAAGTAATTTTATCTCTATTTCTTTAGCTCTCGCCAGATATGTACTGCTAACTTCAAAAAGCGTATCAACCCCATCTGCAATAGGGGGGTTAATATGCCCCATTAACACATCTATATAATTGTTTATTTCCTCGTGCAATTCTTGTGCACTGGATAGACCTTTTTTTAATGGAAATTTTTGCATTAGTTTCTTTTCGTTATATTAATATATTCAAATTTTAGCAATACAAGAAAAGTAAAAGTCAAACCTACAATACTTACAAAGCTTGTTGAAAGTTGTATGAATGTACTTTCAAAAACTAACAATTCGGAAAAAAAGAATGATAGTGCCAAAATTGCACATGATTTAATAACATCTTTAACTAGAGATAGATTAAGTATTTTTATATTTTTTACTTTTAAATTAATCAGTAAATATATTGAATAAACAAATAAAGACAATGTTATTAGTAGAGCATAAGTCTGTGCATCTCTACTGTCTATAACAAGCAAAAGAATCGTAGTTAATACAGAAACAACAGTTCCGCTTATTACAGGAAACCAGAATATTTTTTGAACATAATATGATCTTGTAAGAACTTGATTCATAGACCAAGGCAATATAGCAAAAACAACAATTGAAAATATACTGGTCACAGTTAATGTGTTTGTTGAATTAAAAGCTCCACGTTCGTAAATTATAGAAATTATAGATTCAGCATTAGCAAGACAGAAAACCATAACGGCACCATTGAATAAAAATAGATAAGAAAGCTGTTTTCTAACTAGAAGTACTAATTCTTCTATTTCGTCTGCCTTGAATAATCTTGCAAGCAATGGATAACTTGCAACACCAATTGCTTGAGCAATTATACCAACTGGAAGTATGGCAATTCTGCGTGCGTATCTAAAAGTTGCAACACTACCAACAGTAAGCATTGACCCAAAAATTCTGAAAAGCTGTTCATCTATTACAGCAATTGATTGTCCAACAACAAGGGGTAAAGAGATAAATAGATACTCTTTCAAATATCTCAGTCGAGGAGGAACAAAACTGTATTTAAGACCCGACCTTGATGCACCAATAACCTGAATTATTAAATGGCCAATTATTGAACCGACTAAAGTTCCTATAGCGAAACCTTTAACCGTACTTTCTGGAGAGCTAGAGTTGATCCAACCAAAAAATATAATCGTACTGTTGTAAACCAGTGGTGCAAGTGATGCATATAAGAAGTTTTCCTTTAAATACTGATAAGACATAAGAATTGCGCCTATAAAAAAGAATATTTGACTGAATATAATTGGGGTAAATACCTCAATAAAAAATGCAGGTGACTCAACATTTAGAACCTCTGACAATTGGTATCTAAACAAGAAAACTATGGCTGAAAACAAAATAAACACCAAAGACAACCCATATAAAAGTGACAAGAAATAGTTATTTAATTCTTCTTCTGACTTACTACTCATCAAGGGAATCAGAGTTATGGCAAGGTAACCTCCAGCTGAAAGATAAAACAAGAAATCAGGAATTATAAATGCTAAATCAAGTGTGTCTGTCGCACCTGAAACACCAGTCCATTTAGCTAGAAGAATCTCTCTAAAAAATCCTAAAAGTCTACTAGCAGCATATGAAGCTGTAACTATAGATATAGAACCCATCAATTTTTTATAGTTTTGCATATGCTTCTTCCATTCTAGATAATAAATTTAAGGGAACTTTTATTGGATTATTTTCATAACCTATTCCGAGTAGATTACTTGGCTTATTTTCGCCATGAAAATCACTCCCACCAGAAATTAATAGATCTAAACTTTCACAAATTTCAATAAGTCGAGCCTTTACAGAACTGTTATAACCTGGGTAGTAAACTTCTAGACCACTTAATCCCATTATTTTCATTTGTTTTAGATAATCAAAAAATTCTGAAGTAATCCAATTTTGATTTTTTTTGTATGATTCGCTACTCATAATCGTATGAGGGTGTGCTAAAAAAATTAATGATTTTGATTCTTTTGATAATTGAATTATTTCTTCAATATCAAGTTGATGAGTATCTATATTGGGGATAATTCCATTTCTTAAAAATTTTGTAAAGGCTTCACTTACATTACTCACATATTGTTTCTCAACCATTATTTGTGCAATGTGTGGTCTACCAGGCACCTTAGTCTTTACGAGATCTAGCTCAGATTTTTCAATATCTATGCCTGATTTCTTCAAGCTTTCAAGAATTATATAATTTCTCTCTTTTTTCTTGTTTCTAATCTCTTCAAGTCTTGTGTTTAAGCTTGTGTTTCTGTCTAAAAAATAGACTAAGAGATGAATACCAGCAAATGGATTTTTTGACTTTAATTCCTTCCAATCTGCACCAACTTCAATTCCTTTAATTATTTTTATGTCATTGTCGGAAGGCATCTCAGTTAAATATTCATGATCTGTTATTGATATTGCTTCTAACTGTAATTCCTTAGAAAGATTGACAATTTCCTCGACTGAGGAGGTTCCATCAGAATTAACTGAGTGAATGTGCAAATCTATACTCATAAAAACTAGAGTACTAGGGTCTTTAATTCTTTAATAAATTAATTAGAATGTTTCCAATGAAATTAATCGTACAAAAATTTGGTGGAACTAGCGTAGCTAACACAAGCTCGTTAAAAATAGTTGCGGAAAGAATAATTGACCGTAAGAAAGAAGGTTATGAAGTTGTAGTTGTGCCTTCAGCAATGGGTTCCAGCACAGATGAATTAATTGATTTAGCCAATGAGCTTTCCGAGAAACCTACTCCACGTGAGATGGACATGTTGCTATCTGCTGGCGAGAGAATAACCATGTCACTACTTTCAATGCATTTAAATAGTTTGGGTCATAGTTCATTTTCTCTTACAGGTTCTCAAGCTGGAATAATTACTACATCTAGGCACGGCAAAGCAGAAATTGAAGAAATCTCAGGTGAAAGAGTTAGAGAAGGCATTGAAAGAGGAGACATTGTTATTGTTGCTGGATTCCAAGGTTTTAATCGTGACACGAGAGAAATAACTACCTTAGGCAGAGGAGGATCTGATGCCACTGCGGTTGCTTTAGCAGCTGCTCTAGGTGCTGAAAAGTGTGAAATATTTACTGATGTGGAAGGAATATTTACTGCAGATCCGAGAATTATTGAGTCAGCAAAGTTAATTGATGAGATTACTTACGACGAGATGCTTGAAATGTCTTCTTCAGGAGCAGGCGTATTAATGGCTAGGTCTGTAGAATTTGGTAGAAGGTATAATGTGCCAATAATTGTAAAATCAACTTTTACAAACAACAAAGGTACCGTAGTGAAAGAAAAAACAATGGAAGAGGCAATTGTAAGTGGGGTAACCCACAATGATAAAGAAGTTAAGTTCACACTTTTTGGTGTTCCTGATCAGCCAGGTATTGCAGGTACAGTTTTTGGGTCTCTTTCAGAGATTGGAACAAATGTTGATATGATTGTTCAGAACGTTTCTAAAGAATCAATTACTGATATTTCATTTACTGCTCCCTCCGAACAACAAAAAGATGTAGAAGATACTTTAAAAAACATTTCAAAACAACTCGATGCAAAAGGTTATGACGTAGACGAAAATATTGCTCGAATTTCCATAATAGGAGCAGGAATGAAATCAGAATCGGGAGTTGCCTCAAAAATGTTTAAAACTTTGGGAGATAATAAAATTAATATATCAATGATATCTACTTCTCCTATTAGAGTATCCTGTGTTATCAGTAGTAATGATATTGAGAAGGCTCTTAATGTCTTACATGAAGAATTCATAACAAACTAATGAAAATAGCCATTATTGGGGCAACGGGATTAGTTGGTCGTAAAATTATAAATCTATCAGAAGAGTATTTTCCGAAAGATACTTCCTACACTTTTTTTGCATCAAGTAAATCAAAAGGCACTGAATTAGTAATAAATAAAAATAAGTTAATTGTTCAAGAATTAATTGATGAAAATATATCCGAATTTGATATTGCCCTTTTTTCAGCTGGAGGTGATAGATCGAAAGAATTTGCTAAGAAGTTTATAGAACATGGAGCTTATGTCATTGATAACTCATCAGCTTTCAGGCATGATGATGAAGTCCCACTAGTAGTTTATGGAATTAATGAAGAGACTATAAATAGCAACACAAAATTAATTGCTAATCCTAACTGTACAACTATGGGTTTAGTTATGGCTTTAAAGCCTCTCCATGATAAATTTAACCTTAAATCAATTACGCCAGTTGCATATCAAGCAGTATCCGGATCAGGAACCCAAGCGGTGGACTCTCTTAGTAAAGAAATTGAAATGGGAGATGATTTGAAAGAAGATTATGCAGATGGTTTTTATCCAAGACCAATTGCAAAAAATGTTATTCCAGTTGCTGGAAATTTATTAGAGAACGGATACTCTGACGAAGAAATGAAGTTTGTAAATGAATCAAGAAAGATACTTTCTATAGGCGACTTAACTGTAGAGCCTTCAAACGCTAGGGTTGGAGTAAAAACAGGGCATGGAACATTCTGTTCAGCAGTTTTTGAAAATGAAGTTTCAAGAGAGTCTGCAATTATTGCAATCAACAATTTTGATGGTATTGAATATTGGGATGATCCATTACCTACTCCACTTGATGCTGAGGGAAGAGATAATGTTTTGGTATCAAGAATGAGAGAGGGTCTTTCATCAAAAAAAATACTCAACTTCTGGGTTGTTTCAGATAACTTACTTAAAGGTGCAGCACTTAATGCAGTCCAAATAGCAAAATATGTTTCAGAGTTATGAGCGAAGCAAATTATAAAAACCTAGCAACTAAAAAAAGAAGAATTCTTGGCCCCTTTGGAAGGCTTTTAATGAAACTATTTAGATGGGAGATTAAGGGCGAAATTCCAGATTTAAGCAAAATGATTCTTATTGGTTTACCTCATACAGCAATGAGAGATGCTTGGTATGCTCTTTTAGCAGTATGGTCTTTAGATTTAAAAATTAATTTTTTTGGTGCTGCATGGATATTTACACGATTACCTAGCTTGTTTACTATCTCAAAAAATTTAGACAAGCTCGGTATACCTTGGCCATTTTGGTGGTTACAGAAGTATCTTTTATTAAAACTGGGCGGAATTCCTGTATATAGAGTTAATTCAAAAGGATTAATTTATGGAGCAGTCGAAGAGTTTAAAAAGATAGATAACTATATTTTAGTTATTGCACCTGAAGCGGGTACAGAGCCAGTATCTGAGTTTAGAAGTGGTTTTTACTATCTAGCAAAAGGCCTAAACATACCTCTTGTGCCTATAGCTATAGATTTCAAAAATCGCTGTTTTTCAATAAGGCAACATTATTTTGTAAAAGGCACGTTTGAGGAAGAATCTCAAAAGCTAATTGATCAATTTGAGGGAGTTGAGGGAGCAACTAGAACATTTAAAATGCTAGAAAAAATGGAATAAACAAACTCAAGATATAATTTCCAACAGGAATTTGTTTGATTCCAAGTAAATTAATTCCAACTCCTACCAATAATACACCACCAATCCCGGCTATAGAATCAGACATAGCCTGGTCGATCGATCCACCAATAGCTAAAGCGCATAAAGTAAAGAAGCCTTGGTATATCAAGATGGAAATCCCCGAATAGCCTGCTCCTTTACCACCACTCGAAGTTAAAAACAAAACTAAGAAGCAATCAAGTGCAGTTTTGATTAACAAAAGCTCAATGTTTCCCTCAACTACATCTAAGAATGGGCCCACAATTGCCAGTGGACCAGTAACCACTATTAATGAAGCAGTTAAGTAACTTTCAATAAACTTATTTTTTTCTCCTTCTCCTTTTTCAAATTTTTTATGAAGATATTCTCCAAAGCTTTTAATTCTTTCTTCAATTTTTAAATATGTACCAATAATTGCGCCAATTAAAACAGCAAAAAGTGTAACTAAAAATTCTGGACTTTTTAGCGATTCTCTAATTCCCAAAGTTAATACCAACAAACCAAG
This sequence comes from uncultured Candidatus Actinomarina sp., assembly GCA_902595195.1. Taxonomy (GTDB): domain Bacteria; phylum Actinomycetota; class Acidimicrobiia; order Actinomarinales; family Actinomarinaceae; genus Actinomarina. The sequence goes on from CACJPC010000001.1 coordinate 179,539, forward strand.
AGGCAGTAAGTTATTTTCAAAGTTTTTAATTTCCTTTTTAATAAAAAATCTACTTAATAGGCCTACACCCATTACTGCAAAAGAATTTATTAGGGTACCAATACCTGGAATCATTTATTTTTAAAATCGTTATGGCTACGGCTTGGAGTAGGCCCCTCTTGTCCCTGATATTTGCTTCCGTATACTCCTGAACCATATTCGGATTCAGAAGGAGAATTTAAGTAATAGAATGATATCTGACCTATTTTCATTTCAGGGTAAATTTTGATTGGTAAATTTGCTACATTTGAAAGCTCAAGCGTTAGATAACCTGAAAAACCAGGGTCTACGAATCCTGCTGTTGAGTGAATTAATAGCCCAATTCTACCTAGAGAACTTTTTCCTTCTAGCCTTGCAACTACTTTATTTGATAAAGTCACTTTTTCAAATGTAGTTCCAAGAACAAATTCCCCTGGATGGAGAACAAACGGTTCATCAATTGTTGCAGTAACCAGAGTAGTTAAATCTTCTTGCTCTGCTTTTGGATCTATATGAGAGTATTTATGATTTTCAAATACTCTAAATTCATTTCCAACTCTTAGATCTACACTTGAAGGCTGAATGTAAGCTTCGTCTAAAGGAGAGATCTCTATCTCTTTATTCTCTAATGATATTTTTATGTCTTTGTCTGATAACATTTAAACCTTTAGTTCTTTGAATATCATAACCTATTTTTTGTATTTTTATCTGTTTATTAATGAAGCAATTGACCAGATAGTAATTACAAGACCAACAATTGTTAAAAAAATTGTTCGTGTAAAGAAAATTTCAGTACCCTCTTTGTTTGATTTGAGCAACGCCGCAATATTTCCAGCTACCATTGCTGCTCCAACACCAAGAAGAAGAAGAATTATTGTTAAATCTAGTGCAAATGGATCATTCATAACTTATATTATGATAATGAATATGATCGAATCTAGTGAAGTAGTAAAAATATTTTTAGATTATGAAATTTCTAATATTAAAGATGAAAAAAAATACACCATCTCACCGTTAGATGGAATAACAAATAATACAGTTGTTGTAGGCGTAGATAATAAAAAGTTTGTCTTGAGAATTCCCGGAAAAAATCCAGACGTTATAAATAGAAAATCTGAAAAACTTAATTCTATTAGAGCTTATGAGGCTGGATTAACACTTCCGTTTATAATTTTTGATGAAATTACTGGGATTAAAATTTTAGAATATTTCGATATATATACATACAAGCAACAAGATTTTAACAATAAAGAAATGCGAATGAATGCATTGTATATATTAAATGAATTGCACAATTCAGATTTGGTACTTGAAGAAAATTTTTCACCTCTAAAAGTTTTTCATAATATTGCAGATGCTTCTCACTCAGTAGAAAAAGAAGCTATTGAAGTTGCTTCAAATGTTATAAAAAAGATAAACGAAATTGGAATCAAAAATGTACCGTGTCACCAAGATCTTTACCATGCAAATTTCGTAATCTATGAAAATAAAACAATTCTTATTGATTGGGAATACTCATCTATGGGAGATAGCTACTTTGATTATGCAGACTTATTTTGGCAAAATGAATTTGATCATAACGACGAATTTAAAAAAAGTTCATTAATAGAAATAGGGATAGAGTCTGACGAAGATATTGAAAAATTTGAGTACTTTGAAATGCTCTCTATGATTACTTGGGGCCTATGGGCGCTAAGAAGGTCTCCAAATGATAATGATGGCTTAATGGCAATAAATAATGCAATAAAATTAAGCAAAATTAAAAAACTTTGAAAAGATTTTCAGTTAATGGTGAAAATCAGTTAGAATTTCGCAGTTAGGAAAAAAGGAAAAAAATTTAATTTATGGGATCTTTGATCAAAAAAAGACGTAAGAAAATGTCAAAACATAAATATCGTAAACGTCGTAAATCAAATAGACATAAGAAGAAAAGCGTCTAGTTAGAGTTCTCTCTCTTCATTTAAAAAGTCTTCAATCTGCTGGACTAAATTGTCTTCAGAGAAGTTGTCTTCAATACTAACTTCGGCTTCCTCAAGCTTAGACACATAGTCAGCTAGGTCTTGAGAGTTCTCCATAGCTTTACTTATTTTCAGTTCAAACTGCTGACCTTCACTTTGTATGCCAGAGTCATCAATATCAATTTTTAATATCTCAGAAGTTTTGTTTAAAAGTGCGCTCATTCCTTTAGGGTATCCACCACTACTTAAGTAATGCGGAACAGCAGCCCAAAGACCAGAAGTCTCAATTCCATTATCTCTTAAAGATTGTCCAACAACACTTGTTATGCCTGTTGGTCCTGAGTAATTAGGATTGAGAACATTAAAGCGAGAGTGAAATGTAGGATCTCCACTAACGCCGAAAATTGGAACAGGAAGAGTATGTGCTACTTGTCCAAAAAAAGCTCCTAAGGTAACAGCTTTTTTGACACCTAGCTCTAAAAGAGTTTCTGTTATATTTTTTGAATATTCTTTCCATCTCATTGATGGCTCTTCTCCGAATACCAAAATTAGATCACTTTTGAGTTTGTAATCCTCAATTGAATAGAAAGAAGTTTGAGGCCAATGAAAGTTTCTTTCACCAAAGTCTTTAACCTCAACAATTGGCCTTCTCATTTGATAGTTATAGTAAGAATCGGAATCTAGCTCAGCAAAAGGATCTACGTCATATGTGCAGCTTAAATTCTCAACACAGCCAGTAGCTGTATTGCCTGCATCACTCCACCCTTCAAAGGCAAGTATTGCTACAGGTTCTGATAAAAGTGGCTTTCTATACCAAACTACATCTTCCATAATGAAAGATTAATGTTTTAATAGATTTATTTAATATAAATTTTTATAGTTTTCTTGATGAATTCAAAACTACGGAAATGCTTGATAGTGCCATGGCTAAAGCTGCTAAATTTGGAGTAATTACCCCAGACACAGCCAATGGAATCATTGAGGTGTTGTAAACAAAAGCAAGGAATAGATTTTGATAAATTCTACTTTTAGATTTTTTTGATAATTTAAAAATTTCAGAAATTGTATCTAAACCGCCCTTGTGAATTAAAATATCACCAGCTACTTGTGCTATTTGACTACTACTAGAGGTAGTTATACCAATATCCGCTTGTTTTATTGAAGGGGAATCATTTACTCCATCTCCAACATAAATAATTTTTTCTTCTAGTTGTTTATTTTTAATAAAGTCTAACTTTTCTTCTGGAGATTTATTTGAATGATATTTGTCCACCCCAATACTTTTAGCAAACTTTTCAACATTTACTTCTTTATCTCCAGAGAGAATAATTATTTCTTTTTCATCTTTCAGTATATTTAAGAAATTTGACGATACGGATACCTCTTCTTCTAAGTAAAGGTCAATTTTTTGCTCGTCAATTTTAACAATGATTGAAGACTCGTTAGAGTCTTCATTTTTTTCAATTAAAACTTTTTTCTCATCAACTATACCTTGTATCCCCAAGCCAGGAACTTCCTTGACATTATCAGCTTTAAGCAACTTCAAATCTCGTAATTCTGCTTCATAAACAATACTTCTTGCAATCGGATGCTGAGAATAGCTTTCAAGACTTGCAATAATTTGTAAAATTGTATTTTCCGTTAGAGCTGTATTATTGTCGATCTTTGATATTTTAAAAATACCAGAAGAAAGGGTACCTGTTTTATCAAAAATAAGAGTATTTATATCACCAAATTTTTGCAAAATATCAAAATTTTTGAATAAGTATCCCTGTTTCTTACTGAGAGTTGCAGTCTTAAACAAAACTATTGGAGTTGCTAAGCCTAATGCACAAGGACATGCAATCACCAAAACTGCTATTGAATTTTTTAAGGCATCTAATAATGTGAAATCGCTTATGAAGAATCTAAATAGGAAAGTTAGAAGACTAATAAAAAGAACAACTGGAACGAAGTATTGAGTTACTTTGTCCAATGATTTTTGAATCTCTGGTTTAGTTGCTTGAGCCGTTCTAATTAATTCTTCAATTATGTTGTAGGTAGATTTTTGATAAGACTCTTGGACAGAGACTTTTATTGCACCATCTAAATTTATACTTCCACCTACAACTAAGTCCCTAGGATTTTTAACTAGAGGAATTGACTCTCCAGTTAATAGACTTTCATCAACGGTTGTTGAACCTTCTAAAACAACACCATCAACAGGAATAATCTCTCCAGGGCTTACTTTAAATAAATCACCAATTGCAACCTCTTTAATAGGTACTTCAAGATGTTCCCCACCTCTTTCCACAATTAAAGTTTTAGGCATTCTGCTTTTTATTGATTCAGATTCATTTACGGATTCCTCTATAACCTTATCTTCTATTGCTTTACCAATTAAGATAAATGAAACTATGAAAGCCCCGGTATCTAGGAACATTTTATTATTTGTGATTGATAAATCAGAGCCTAGGACAGTGCTTGGTAACAATGAAATAATAAGCGCACTCAAGCTACCGATTGAAATTAGAGTATCCATATTAAAATCAAAAAATTTAATTTTTTTAAAAGCAGAAATATGAAAATTTCTACCAAGTATCAAGATAACAAAAGAGCCTATTGCATAAGATAAGATATCTAGCCCAGCCTCAAATGTAAATCTGAGAATGTAAGTAAGAAACAATGAAAATAAAGGTATTAAAAATTTAAATCTAACTTTACTACCTGAACTAAGGCTGTCTGCTTCTTTTGCCTTATAGCCAATAGTGTTTACTTTTTTAATTAAATTATCAACATCAAATTCATCATTATTTTTAATGTCAACAATTGCAGACTTTAAAGGAAAGCTTACAGATACGTCTAGGACATCTTCTTGTTTTGAAATTACTCGTTCTATCCGTGCAGCACATGCAGCACATGTCATGCCCTCGATGTCTAAATTTAAAGTATTATTCTGACTGGACAACTGTGTAGCCTTGTTCATCTAACAGTTGAGAAACATTCATCATGTCTAAATCAGAAGATGAGATAACTTCAACAGATTTTTCCTCAATATCAACTGAAACGCTTTCTATTGATTCAACATTATTTAATGTAGATTCAATCGTATCCTTACAATGACCACAACTGATTTCAGGAACTGTAAATACAACATTCATAATTATCAATATTAATACTTGGCGGGCTATAAATAAGCCCCTAATTTCTTAGGGGCTTATAAGAAATCTCTTGGGGGAGATTTCGTTAGGGGGGTCTTTAAAACTTAAGCAGTTTCTTGTAGAATTCTGCCTCTAACTCTAGGATATTTCACAGGAGCATGATTGAAGCAGTGATCTCTCTTGTTATAAATACTTAATTGAGTACTACAAGATTCATCTTTGCACACTCTGCCCTGGTCAAAACTCTTTGATGGCCTAATTCCGCCCTTTATTTGACTCGCTTTTAATCCGTCTGTCATTTTATTCCTTTATATACTTTGTGAATATATTCACAAGCTTAACATAAATATTTTAGAATACAATTTTAAATAAGCAAGTTCTTTTGAAATAAAAAAGCTTCATCATCCCACTTTCTACCTAGGAAGCTTTCCACCATATTTTCTGCAGGAATAGTACCTCCAGGCTTGAGAATCTTATTTTTGTAATCAACACCTACTGAATTTGAAAGCACTCCTTCATTTTCAAATCTGCTAAACAAGTCATCACCAATAATTTCTGCCCATAAGTATCCATAGTAAGCAGCATCATATCCACCAAGTAAATGACCAAATGCTGCCAAATGATTTGTATCTTTGGGATAGGCGATATTAGTTACTACCTGAGAAGCTTGTTCGATTTGTAAAAGGTCATCATTGAAATTCTCACCATGCATATGTTGATCAGCAAGCCCAAAAGATACTTGCCTTAATGCCAACAAACTAACTCCAATGTTTTTTGATTCGTTTAACTTTTTACATAGTTGTTCAGACAATGGTTCTGAAGTTTCAATATGTTTTGAAATCCTTTTTAAGCACTCTACTTTCCAAACCCAGTGCTCCATAATCTGACTAGGAGCTTCCACAAAATCCCACTCACAATTTGCACCCACAAACCTTGTATATTTTGATTTACCAATTCCATTATGCAAGACATGACCAAATTCATGAAACAAGGTTTCAACTTCATCAAAAGTCATAAGTCCATCTCCTGTATTAGGATTTGGAAAATTTGCGACCATTGAACATATTGGTAACTCTTGCCTATCGGAACCACCGGAAGAAATATCAAATACTGCTGCATGGGTAAACTTTCCTTCTCTTGGATAGAGGTCTAAATAAAAGTAAGCTAGTTGTTCACCATTTTTTTCCCACAAAGACCAAAGTTCAACATCTTCATGCCACGCAGTTTCATTTGATTCTGACTTAATTTCTAAATCAAAAACTTCTTCACAAACTTTGAACATTTCATTTTTTACATCATGAATAAAAAAATATTTTTTTAATTCACTATTTTCTATATTGCTAGTTTTGCTTCTTTTTGATGAAATAAAGTATCGAATATCCCATGGTGAGATATCAGTAATTTCAATATCATCTATTACAAGGTCTTTTTTTTCTTTCTCAGCAGCTTTTTGTAACTTAGGAATTAAATCTTTATACATAGCATCAACATTTTTTGGATTTTTTGCCATTCTGTTTTGCAATCTATATTCAGCCCATGTTTCAAATCCAAACAATTTAGATTTTTCATTTCTTAGCAAAACAGCTTCTTTAAGGATTGGAATATTATCTTCTACAGCCCGATTATTAAAAGCTTTCCAAACTATTTCTCTTGTGTTCCTGACATTACAGTTCTCAGATATTGCATTTACATCTGGATATGCCATTGTAATAATAAATTTTTCTTCATCTTTTTTTAAGTTGTTAAGTTCATTTTTGCTTAAACCGCTTAATTCAACTTCTGAAAATCTAAGCTCTGTTTTATCTTTTGCTATATTTTCTGAAAAAGCGATACCAAGCTCTATAAGCCTTTTATCAATTTCTATTAACCTATTTCTGCTTTCATCTGACAAACCATGACCAGCATTTTTAAAATCTATGCCTAAATCTTTGTGAAACTCAATACTCTCTTTATCTGCATCTGAAATATCAATTTCATTATATTTTTTGTAAAGATCATCATCATTAAATATTTCAAGTGCAAAATTTTGTATTTTAGAATCTGCTTCATTTCCAAAATCTCTAATCTTTTCTTCAGGGTGTACATCTCCAAGAAAAGCAATCCTTCCTGAAACGTCATAAACTGTACTTTCTAAATCATTAAAATCATTTAAATTAACGCTTGTTGATGACTTTATGTTTTCAACTAATTTTTTACATTCTTCTAAAGTGTTATCCAAATCATTATTCAAGCTCTCTAGGTTTGCCTCAGAATAGTTAAACATAAACCTCCTTAATCTAAGTTATGATACTATTAAATTATGGAAATAAAATTAGAGTTTTGTGTAGTCTGAAACTACACCCCTCGTGCAGTTAGTACGATAGAAGACATCTTAGAAATTTACGGAAACAAAGTAACTTCGATTAATTTAATTCCAAGTGGTGGAGGAGTATTTGAGTTCTACCTAGATGACAATTTATTATTTTCAAAAAAAGAACTAGGTAGACACACTGAGGACGGTGAGATTCTTAAGCTCATAGAAGAAGCGCTTGATTGAGTCTACCTTTTGACCTAACCCTTTTTGAATTAATCTTTATTGCTCTATTAATCTTTATAGGATCATCAGTTCAAGGAATACTGGGATTTGGATTTGCTGTTATAGCATCACCTATAGTTGTACAAATTGAAGCACTGTTAGTTCCTCAACTCTTATCACTATTGGGTTTACCATTAGCAATTCGAGTATTTATAAGAGAAAGAAATAAAGTCGATTTAAGTTCAGTAAAACCTTTAGTTGCTGGCAGGTTTGTTGGGGGACCAATCGGTTTGTTGTTTTTATCAATATTAAATGAAAAATATCTTTCTATTTCTGTAGGTTTAATAGTTTTTTTAGCTGGAATAGCTTCTTTTTTTGGATGGGTAATTAAAAGAAACAAAACCAATTCTTTCATTGCAGGTACATTTTCTGGAATTTTTGGAATGATTGCCGCAATAGGAGGCCCTCCAATTGCTCTTCTGTATCGAGATGCTGATCCAGACGAATTTAGACCATCATTAAATAGTGTTTTTATAATTGGAATAATAATCACTTTATCTTTGCTTGCCTTTACTGGAAGAATCTACATTGATCACATTTATTTATTTTTGATCAATATTCCATTTGTTTTTTTAGGAATTAGATTATCAAGCTTAATTTTTTCTAAAGTTTCTCAGAGTTTTCTGTCTGCGTCAGTGACTTATTTTTCTATTTTTTCTGGTTTATATGTGATATTAAGAAATATAAATTAGTTTATTTCATCAGGTCTAATTATTAACATAAAAAGATATGTTAATACGAGCATCCTTAGGAGGGGTACTATATTTTTTAAGCTTTCCTCCTTTTGACTTCTGGTTCTTAATTTTTCCAGCACTGTATTTTTTTTACTACTCATTGTTATCAGATGAAAAATCTTTTTTTACAGGGTTTATATTTGGGAGTGTCACCTATGGTGTAATTTTATTAGGAATTCAATCAATAGGACTTGAAGCATGGATTCCATTAACAATTTTAATGGGATTGATGTATGGAATATTCGCAAAACTGTTTTCTTATCTAAATACAAAATCTGATAACAATTTCTATGTATTGTTGTCAGTTGTAGCGATTTATGATTTGATTAGAGCATATTTTCCATTTGGCGGTTTTCCTTGGGGTTTTCCCTCAACGGTTTTATTAACTGGTCCTATAGACAGTTGGTTCATGCTAGATGCTCGTTTATCTTTTGAAGGCTTTGGACCAACGGGATCTTCTCTTTTACTACAATCCTTTTCTTTAATAATTGCACTTGGTGTCTTTTCAAAAAACAAACAAAAAAATTATTTTAAAAATTATATGATATTTTCATTAGTAGTTTTTTCAATATACGTTTTCAGTCTTGTAATTATTAATACTGATTACGATGATGCTCAATTAGGAGCATCAGAACTAAACATCGCAATCATTCAAGGAAACAGTCCATGTCCTGGTGCCAAAAATAGATGTAGTAATGAAAGACAAAAAATATACGATAGCCATTTAACTCAAACACAATCTCTTGACGGAAATTTTGACCTTGTAGTTTGGCCCGAGAGCTCAACAGGATTTAACAATGATCCTGGAATACATAGTAGAGTTCAAAACGATATTGCTACCGAAGCTTTGAGGCTAGATTCATATTTTTTAATAGGAGGAGACAGACCTATACAAAATCAATATTTTGAAAATTATGGAGTCTTTATAAACAAAGATGGTGAGATTATAGATCAATATTTAAAACAGCACCCGGTGCCTTTTGGAGAGTATATTCCATTTAGAAAATATTTAGACTGGATTCCTCCGTTAGCACTAGTTCCACGTGACATGATCAGGGGTGATGGTCAAAAAATATTTATGGTAAACAATACGAAAATTTCAACTGTTATCTCATTTGAAGGATCGTTCCAAAGATATATCAGGAATAGTGTTCAGGATGGTGCAGAATTAGTTGTAATACTTACTAACCAAGCAAGTTACGGAGAAAGCGGTATGTCAGATCAATTTATATTAATGTCTAGGGCAAACGCAATTTCAAACGGTAGGCCGATTGTACATGCAGCTATAACTGGTAAATCAGCATTTATAGATCATAACGGAAAAGTGATTGCTAAAACTAAATTATTTGAAACAGGAGTACTTACTGAAAAACTTGAGTCAAAACAGAAAGAAACACCTTACAGCAGATATGGAAATTATTTAAATTATATTTTTATATTATTTGGGGTCATTGTTTTTAGTAAAAAATTTATTCGTCCAACTGATTAAAGGGTAAATTTTTAACAGCTACTGCTTCAAGCAGTCCATTCTGAAAAACTCTTAGGCCAAATTTTGGAAGAATAGCAAATAAGTGATCAAAGATATCAGACTGAATTTTTTCATACGCCTCCCACTCAGTCGTATTTGTGAATGTATAGATTTCTAATGGCACGCCTTCTGGAGAGGATGGAAGTTGCCTAACAAGGAAAGTCATAGTTTCAGTATTTAAGTTTGAATTTTGTTTCAAATAGTTTTCAACATAAGCTCTATATGTACCTATATTCGTCAATTTTCTAGTTTCAATATTGTTATCAGGATTTTCAATAGAAGCATTAAATTCAGATAATTCGTTATTTTTAAAAGATATGTAATCCTTTAATGGTGCTAATTTTTCTAATTCCGAAATTTCCTTGGCCGTTAAAAATTTGATACTTGAAATATCTATAAGTAAAGATCTTTTAATTCTTCTTCCACCATACTCAGACATTGCCCTCCAATTCTTAACAGAAGTGTTTACAATTTTTGATGTCGGAATTGTTGTTATTGTTTTATCCCAGTTCTGAACTTTTACAGTATGAAGAGCAATATCTACTACATCACCATCTGCTCCAAATTCCGGAACTTCAATCCAGTCTCCAATTTTTATTATGTCATTTTGACCTATTTGAACTGAAGCTACAAATGACAAAATTGTATCTTGAAAAACTAATAGTAAAACAGCTGTAAGAGCACCAAGTCCACTTATGTAATAAGCTACAGACTGTCCAGTTACGATTGCGAAAATAATAATCACCACAAAAGCAGAGATAATAATTTTTAAAATTTGTATATAACCTTTTATTGGTCTATCTTTTAAAACATCAATTTTTTCAGAAATTTTATTGAAAACGCTTAAGACTTCTAAAATTGTCAATCCGACTAATAGTGCAAATGCAGCATCTATTAGTCTCGAAACAATAACATTGCTAAATAGGTCAATACTAAATTCTGGCGTTGCGGTCAATATATTGAAGACGATAAAAACTACAACATAGGAGAGCCTATTTAAAAATTTTTTATCAAGAAATAAATCATCAATAAACGTCGATGTCTTATTTGCTAATTTTTTTACAGCTGGAAAAAAAATAGATCTTAAAATTCCATAAGAAACAATCAATATCCCTAATAGAATTAAGGCGGTTGTTGCATCTGAATTTAGTAAATTATCCATAATTTAATAATAACCTTAAAATCCTTTTTGTTGACTTGTCCATGGCTCAGGTGTGTTGTTTATGAATTCTTCCACACTTGGCCCATTTAATTTCTGTAGTCTTTTTTGACCAACAATATATGTAACAACTAACAAAATTAGAGTGCTTTGATTAGAAGTTGCAAGCTTTATTACTATAAGAATTTCTGGGGTGTTGTAAAAGTAAATCTGTAGACCTGCCTTTATTAAAAGATACAATGTCCAGATAATAGCTACCAAAGTGTACGCTGGCTTTACTTTTTTATGTAAGTACCATTCTTTTGGCCAATTTCTAAAAGCTTTTGAACTATATATTGTAAAAGGCCTACCTAATATGATTGACACAACTCCTACAAAAGCTATTGCGCCATCTCTAATAATTCCTGGCAGAAAAAATCCAGATGCACTTCCTTGTATTCTGGCAATAAATAAAGCAATTAAAGATCCGATAAAACCATAAAATACATATTTTAAATTTTGTTTTTTGAATACTCTGTAAAAAAGAAATGCAGATAATAGTGCTGCTGTACTATATATCGCTTGATTCAATTCTAAAAAATTAGCACTTATAACAAAAAATATCGGCGCAATTATTGAATCTGTAATTGATTCATTGTTAGGATTGAGATTTTTAATTTCATCTTTAATCTCTATGAATTTGTTTTTAAAATTTTCCAAATTAAGTTAATTTATCCTCAAAAGATTCTTTACTGATGTTTTGACTATCAGGAGTGTCAAAATCAGGAAATTCAATACTAAAATGTTTTTCGAGGTTGGTCTTAATTTCGTTCGGGCTTAAGTTTTTAAATGATTCTTCCTGAATCACCTTGTAAGCCTCTTCTCTATTAACGCCTTCAGTTACAAGATGAGATAACATTTGTTGACTCATTGATTTACTTTTTGCATTATTTAAATTAATTTTAATTTGTTCATAATTGATAACAAGGTCACTAATAATCGATGTTAGCTCTGAAGTCATGAAGCAAATTAAATTAAAACAATCTGGTAGCGCAATTCTTTCTACTGAAGAATTTGAAATATCTCTTTCATTCCAAAGCACCATATTTTCTAAACCACTTAATGTGTATCCTCTCATAATTCTTGCAAGCCCAGTAATTCTTTCACTGCCTATAGGGTTCTTTTTATGTGGCATTGCAGAGGAGCCTTTTTGTCCATCTTTAAATGGTTCATACATTTCAGAAATTTCTGATCTTTGATAACTTCTTAAATTAGTTGAGATTCTCTCATAGGTTGAAGCAAGAATAGACAGGGATGTAAATACTTCAGCATACCTATCTCTATTTACTATTTGACTTGCAAATATTTCAGATTTGAGTCCAAGTTTTTCTAGCGTTAGCTCTTCCATCTCCTCTGTAACAACAGTATGGTTTCCAACTGGGCCACTTAGCTTTCCAAAGGCAATTGAATCTTTCGCTCTTTCAACTCTAACTAGAGACCTTTTTATTTCTAGATACCAGTTTCCAAAAATATTACCAAGAAAGGTTTCTTCGGCATATACCCCGTGAGTCCTGCCAATAATTTTGGTATCCTTTTCATCTATTGCTTTTAATTTGAGTTCTTTAAGCAAATCATGAATTAATTCTTGAGCTACTTCTATAGATTGTATTATAAGTAAACTATTTGCAGTATCTACAATATCCGAACTAGTGAGACCATAGTGAACCCAATTAGAGCCCTCACCAACTTTATTTTGAAGTATGTCAACAAATGAAGCTAAATCATGATTAGTAATTTCTTCCTGTTTATAAACTTCTTCTTTTAACACTTCAGCTTCATGAATTTTCTTTGCAACACCACCTTTAGCTATTTTTAGCTGCTCAAGGGTTTCAACATACTTCTCCTGTATGAGCTTCCATGTATCAAATTTGTTTTGATCATTCCAAATTGCATTAATTTTATTATTTATGTATCTATCAATCATTTAAATTATTATATTTTCTGTTCTCTCTGGCCCAACAGAGATAAACGTAATAGGCACTTCTATAAAAGCTTCAATCGCTTTTATATAACTTTGGGCATTATTTGGTAAATCTTCAAAAGATTTAACTGTTGAAATATCATCTGTCCAACCATTGAAGGTTTCATAAACTGGTTCAGCGGTATTTAAAACATTTTGATTAAATGGATAGTCAGTGATCACTTCATCGTTATCTTTGTAACCTACACAAAGTTTTAATTCTTCAAGACCTGAAAGTACATCAAGTTTAGTTATAAAAAGCTCTGTTAAAGAGTTAACTCTTACTGAGTATTTAAGGGAAATTAAATCAAGCCATCCGCACCTTCTTCTTCTCCCAGTGACTACTCCAAACTCTGCTCCTTTTTCAATAAGAAAATCTCCAATTTCGTTTTTTTGTTCTGTTAAAAAAGGACCACTACCAACACGCGAAATGTAGGCTTTTGTAACACCAACAATTCTATCTATATTTTTAGGACCTACACCCGAGCCAATAGCTGCATTGCCAGAAGAAGTATTTGAACTTGTCACAAAAGGATATGTCCCATGGTCAATGTCTAACAATGTTCCCTGAGCTCCCTCAAATAAAATTGTTTTTCCATTCTTTATTGCATTGGCTATTAGTAAAGATGCATCTGCAACATGATTAGTAACGATATCTTTGTAAGTGCTAAATTCATCAAGAATATCATCAACTACTAATGGAGAGTGGTCATAGATTTTTGTAAGAGTTAAATTTACATCTTCTATATTTTTTCTAACTTTTATTTCAAAATTTGTTTCATCTAATAAGTCTTGAATTCTAATTCCTTTTCTTTGAATTTTATCTGCATAACATGGACCAATACCTTTTTTTGTTGTTCCAATTTTATTTTCCCCCAAACTTTCTTCTATAAGTTCATCCAGTAGTTTATGATATGGCATTACTACATGAGCATTTGCAGAAATGACTAGCTTATCTGTATTGATATTTTTTTCATTTAACATTTCAAGTTCTTGCTTTAAAAATCCAATATCTACAACACAACCCGATCCAATTACTGGAGTGCAGTTAGGGTAGAGAACTCCAGAGGGTGTTAACGACAGTGCAATTTTGTTTTCTCCAACAACAATAGTGTGTCCAGCGTTGTTTCCACCTTGAAAACGGACTACATAATCAGCTGTTGAGGCAAAAAAATCTGTTACTTTACCCTTACCTTCATCACCCCACTGGGCTCCGAGAACTACGGTAGTGGACAATTTTTCTCCTTAGATACAACATAAGATAATAATGCACTTTTTTTACAATCCGTAGAGGTTTCTTAGCGAATTTAAATAAAAATGCAAATTTTTTAATTTTTTCACATTAAATTCATTGATTCAAAATATTAACCATATTAAATTAAGAGCATGTCGGCTTCTAACGAAGCTGTCTACTTTTAATTAAAAGGAGATAAAAATTGAATAAAAAATCAATCGTATATCTGCTTGTTTTTGCATTAGTAGCAGTTGCATGTGCTACTGAAGCAGCAGAAGAAGAAGTTACTGTTGAGGACGAACACGATCATGAATCAACTCTTGAACAAGTTCAAGAAAGAGGATTCCTTAAGTGTGGTGTTTCAGGTTCTGCAGTTGCTTTCTCTGAGACACAAGCTGACGGTTCTGTAACAGGAATTGACGCTGACTACTGTTATGCAGTTGCAGCAGCAATTTTCGGTGATTACAGCAAGGTTGAATTTACAGCACTAACAGCTGCTGAAAGATTCACAGCCCTATCAGCTGGTGAAGTAGACCTATTAGTCAGAAACACAACATGGACTCAAAGCCGTGATACCGAACTTGGTAACGACTTTGGACCAACAACCTATTATGACGGACAACAATTAATGGGTAGAAATTCTGATGGTCTTTCTGCTTCTTCTACTCTTAAAGACATTGATGGTCTAAGAGTATGTACTAATGCTGGTACAACAACAGAGAAGAACATTACTGAAGGTGCAAGATTAGCTGGAGCAGCAATTGAGCTTGTAACAGTTGAAGCATTCCCAGAAGCTATGGAGAAATTCAAAGCTGGTGAGTGTGACCTTGTAACTACAGACGGATCTGGTCTTGTTGGTAACAGAGCTAAAGAGGGTGCATTGAATGACTGGGCAATTTTCCCAGCATCACCAATCTCTAAAGAACCTCTTGGTCCTGTATATCGTTCAAACGATAGCCAATGGGCAGACATCGTTAACTGGACTGTTTATGCTACATTCATCGCTGATGAATATGGTGTAGGTAGAGCCAACGTTGATTCTTTTGACTATGATGCAAATCCAGAAATGGGAAGACTCATGGGCAAGAACGACGGCGAATTGCAAACAGTCATGGGCCTAAGTGCCGATGCTTTCTATAACGTTATCAAGCAAGTTGGTAACTATGACGAGATTTATTCTAAAAACTTAAATCCTGTCGGACTTTATAGAGAAGGTTCTGCAAACGCACCTTGGACTGAAGGCGGATTAATTTACGCACCTCCAGCAAGGTAAAAAAACTTAATTGTTTTTTAGAAAGGGGCCGTGAGGCCCCTTTCACATTTCTTCTGTAAGACGAATGGAAATGAAAAAGTTAGAGTGGTATTATCAATTTACTTATTAAAATATGAATAAATTTAAGTTAAATACAGCGTTTTGGCGAGATGTTAGGTTCCTTAAATGGGCAGGCCAAATTATATTCTTAATAATAATTTTTAACCTTATCCGCAACTTTTTTGGTCAAGCAATTACAAATCTAAATGCAACAAACTTACCTTTTTCATGGAGATTTCTAGGTTCTACCCCAGGGATTCAAGTTTCAGAGGGTTTCGTAACTTATCCTGAATCTGGTTTACAAGCTCTTCAGATTGGAATGGCGAACATGCTTAGAATCACTGTTTCCGGTATTTTCTTTGCAACTTTCCTCGGTACACTAATGGGAGTCGCAAGACTTTCCAAAAACTGGATTGTAGAAAGAGCTACTACCGGCTTTGTTGAGACCGTAAGAAATATTCCCTTGCTTGTTCAAATATTTTTCTGGCAAGCAGTCATTCTTTCATTTCCAAGACTTGAAGAAGTAGACAGAGGTCAACACGTAGTACATATAAGTGCAAAAGGAATAGCATTTCCATGGCTTGATCCAGGAGAAGCAAGCTGGTTATTTGGAGTATGGTTTTTATTATCTTTTTCTATCGCTAGAAGAGTATTTAAATTAAGAGTCGCAAAGCTTGAAAGAGAAGGAGTAGATACACGACCTGTATTATTTGCTATTGGTGCATTCGTTATTTGGAATGTCGCCGGTTGGTTTGGTGGCTATAAGGCAGTTGGGGTTATTGGATTTATTGCTTCTTATGTTTCAATGTTGTTTGACTTACTTCCTAGGATAGGACTTCAACTTACATTTATTATTGCAGCTTCATTTTATGCTTATCGCTATATCGCTAGAGAAATTAAAAGAACAAGAAGTGCTGAGAATAGAGGAATATTAACTGATGATGACATATTTAGAATTATTATTGCTGCCTTACTTGTACTTATTTTAATTGTTGGGTTATTTTTGCCTCTAGGCAACTCATTAATGGACTTTCTATTAGGAAATGAATTATTTTTTAAAGCTGATTGGGGAATACCACAATTTTTTGATGGGATTCAAAATAAGCTTAACTGGGAGTATTCTGGATCACCTTTTACACTTAGTTATCCTGAAGCAATCCAGGCAGGCTCTTCGAAGTTTACTAGGTATTCACCTGACGTAGGAAAAATTATGTCTGTAGGATACTTCGCTACTTGGGTAGGTGTAATTTTATATACTTCAGTTTTTATATCTGAAGTTGTTAGATCTGGAATTATGGCTGTGGCTAAAGGCCAAAGCGAAGCTGGACTCTCACTAGGTTTAAGAAGAAGGACTCTCTTAAGACTTATTGTCCTCCCTCAAGCACTGAGAATTATGCTTCCACCAATGGGAAACCAATATTTAAATTTAGCCAAAAATACTTCGTTAGGAATAGCTGTCGCATATCCTGAAATAGTCGCGGTCGGCCAAACTCTTTATAACCAGGAAGGGCAGACTATTGCTGTATTTATTGTTTGGATGGCTTTTTACTCGACAATTAGTTTAACCCTTTCAACAATTGTTAATTATTACAATAGAAAAATGAAAATTGTGGAGAGATAATGGTAGATAATGTAAACATTCAGGAAAGCCCACCAGAAGTACAATTTGCTGGAGTTAACAGGTGGTTAAGAGAAAATCTTTTTTCTAGCACAGGTTCAGCAATTCTTACATTTGTTTCTATTGGTGCATTGATTGGATTGTTTAGATCTATAATCGGATTTTTTATTTCACCTGAACGGGAATGGACAGCGATTACTTATAATCTTAGGCTTTATATGGTTCAAGCTTATCCTGAATCAGACTTCATAAGAGTATGGATAACAATTGGTTTGGTTATGGGATTACTTGGTTTAACTTGGGGATTTAATAGTGTAAATGAAAAATCAAGCTTAAAATCAACTGGCACAACTTTAATGAAAGTTTTCTCATCTCTATTCTTACTTGTCTTAATTGCTCCAACATCTGTAGTTATTGACAAGGTTGAAGGAACAGTTGTTGACGTATTCCAACAGGAGTTAAGGATTTATTTACTTGCAGTTTTGGCAGGATTAATTTTGGTGTCTTATCTCATAAGAACAAAACTTGCTAGTCAGGAAGTTTCAAAAGATTACTTAAATATTGGCTATGTTGGCCTTTTAGTAGTTTCAATTTGGTTAATTAAAGTACCTACTGTAACTTTTGATTCATCAAATGTCAGAATAGAGCCTGACCCTCTTTTGCCTCTCGCAGCTTCAACAAAAAATCCATGGACAGCTCTATACCTGCTACTTGTAGTTACATTTTTTATTGGTAGATATTTGAATTCAAAAAATTTAACTTCATTCAAGAGAATTCTGCCTGTTTCTTGGCTCTTAACACCATTAATTGTTGTAACTTGGATTTACAGAAAACCTGACTTTACGCTTTCACAAATAACTACTGTTGACTTGCCAGTTATCCTTGGTTTTTCAGCAATAGGCTATTTTGTAATTAATTATTTAAATTCTGAAAAACTCATGCAGTATCAGAGGTACTTTGTTTATGGTTCATTAATAATTGCAGTATTTGTTTTTTCACTTCCAGTACTTAGACAATTGAAACTGCTTTTCTTTCTATTATGGATTTTAATTTCTGTTGCTCCTACAATTGCAAACTCTAAAGAATCTGCAAGAAGCTTATTTATTGTTTGGTCTGTAGCTATTACAATTTTAATCTTACTAATGAGAGGTGGAACTTCAGAAACCCTGATAGTTGTACCTGGTTCTTCAATCTACGGTGGCTTTGCTTTGACTTGGGTTTTAGCGTTTTTTGGAATTGCAATATCTTTTCCTTTTGGAGTCATGCTTGCTTTAGGACGTACTTCAAGCTTGCCTATTATTAGAATAATTTGTACCGCCATAATTGAACTTGTTCGATCTGTACCTTTCATTACATGGCTTTTCTTTGGAAGCGTTATGTTAACTTTCTTTTTGCCAGCAGGAGTTGAGTTTGATGAAGTTGTAAGGGCAGTAGTTGTTACATCTATTTTCAGTGCTGCATATTTAGCTGAAAATGTTAGAGGAGGATTACAGTCTATAAGCAAAGGTCAGTTTGAAGCAGCTGATGCTGTTGGCCTAAGTACTTTACAAAGAATTTCCTTAATTGTGATGCCTCAAGCATTGAGAGCAGTTATTCCACCAATAGTGAGCCAAGTCATAAGTTTATTTAAAGACACGAGCTTAGTTGCAATTGTTGGACTGTTTGATTTGCTTTATATAGGTTCTAAAGTTATTCCAAACCAATCTCAAGGAGCTAACTTTCTTGGAACAATACAAGAGAATATTTTATTCTGTGCAATATTTTATTGGATTTTTACTTACAGCTTTGCAAGAAGAAGCATGAAAATTGAAAAACGATTAGGATTAGGAGAAAGATAATCAAATTATGAGCATAATACAATCAATTGACGTAAAAAAATGGTACGGCGACTTCCAAGCCTTAAAAGGCATAACAATGGATGTTGCAGAAGGAGAAGTACTAGTTATTTGCGGTCCATCAGGTTCAGGCAAATCAACTTTTATTAGATGCATTAATAGACTTGAGCAACATCAAGATGGTCAAATTATTGTAGACGGAATAGAGCTTACAAATGACTTAAAAAATATTGAAGCGATTAGATCCGAAGTTGGAATGGTGTTTCAAAGCTTCAACTTGTTTCCACATTTAACAGTTTTACAAAATATCACACTAGCTCCAATTTGGGTCAGAAAGAAAAGTAAATCTGAAGCAGAAGAGAAAGCCATGGAATTGCTTGAAAGGGTAGGTATACCTGAGCAGGCTGATAAATTTCCTGGGCAACTTTCTGGTGGTCAACAACAAAGAGTAGCTATTGCAAGAGCACTAGCTATGGAGCCAAAGATTATGCTTTTTGACGAACCTACTTCTGCATTAGATCCTGAAATGATCAAAGAAGTATTAGATGTTATGAAAGAATTAGCACAATCTGGTATGACAATGATTGTTGTTACTCATGAAATGGGCTTTGCAAAAGAAGTTGCAGATAGAGTCATGTTATTTGATGAAGGTCAACTTGTAGAGCAAAACACTCCTGAAGAATTCTTTAATAATCCTGAGAGTGACAGAACTAAGCTATTTTTGAGTCAAATTCTCTAAAGATTATCCCAGAGATTTTTTTCAGCTAAATCAATAATTGTAGTCCCCATTGCATAAGCACCGTCATATATAGCTTTGTGACCACCTGAAGTAATAGTTGCAGCAGCATATTCTGGTTGATGATTTACTGCGTTTTTAGCATCTATAGACAACATAGGATGAATTGACGGGAATACTTGAGAAATATTTCCCATATCTGTGGATCCTAAACCAGGGCTTGTAGCGTCTTTTTGCAAAATCATTTTTCGATCTATATCAGCAGAATTAGCTACATATAGTTCATACATTGTTTTATTATTATCAATTTCTTCATAGCGATAATCAGGAAAAGTTATTTTTACTTCACACTTTGTAGACAAAGCTGCTGCATTAGCAAAATTGTAAAAATCACTTTCAAGTTTGTCTAGCCCTTCTTTATTTAAGGATCTCAAATACCATTCAGATTTTGTATATGAAGGGATTATGTTTGGCTTAAAGCCGCCCTCTTTGATAACACCATGCATTCTATTGCTCTGTACCATTTGTTGTCTATATGTTGATGCATTTACAAAAAGTTGGATTTGCGCATCTAGAGCATTAATTCCTTCTTGAGGTGCTCCAGCAGCATGAGCATCTTTACCAAAAAATTCAACAGTGTATTGCTGTATAGTTGTAAAGGTAGGGTTAACTACATTTTCGTATCCTGGATGAATCATCATTGAACATTTAGCATCCTCAAAAGCACCATTATCAAGTAAAATAATTTTTCCTCCACCACCTTCTTCAGCTGGAGTTCCAAGAAGTTTTACTCTAATACCTAAATCATTTGCTAAATTTTGCAAGCCTAAACCAGCACCAATTGATGCAGTTGCAATGATATTATGTCCACATGCATGCCCAATTTCAGGTAGAGCATCATATTCAACGCACAACACAACAAGGGGTCCAGAATCTCCAAAAGTTACATCGAAAGCCGTCTCAAGACTATGTGAAGGATAATTAACTTTTGCATTTTTGCTTTCAATAAAATTTACTAAGTATTTTGAAGTTTCATATTCCTCAAAACCTAGTTCTGGGTTGTGGTACATCCAATCACTTACATCACAAAGCTCTTTGTATAGACTATCTAATGTATCTTTGAACTTTTCTTTATTGGTCATGATTCGATTTTAGTAAAATAATTTGCATCATACATACTCGAATTGTTCCAAATTATCCAATCGAGCCCAAGATCCTCTGCAGCTTTTATATTTAGTCTCACATCTTCTGAGGTATGCCAAAATCCTTGCAAATAAGGCCGCAACTGTTCAACCTTAGTTCCTCTATATAGTCCGTCACTGAGTGCAGCAGTAACAACTTCATAGGGATGTTTGTTTGGATATTTATAACCAAAGGATCCATTTGAATAATGAGACGGATAAACCATCGGTGATATAAAATCTACTGACTTAACAATAGTTTCCAAATGTTGACCAATTCCATTATCAGACTCAGATTGTAAAACATATCCAAATATGTCTGCAGATACTAAACAGCCTTCTCCATGAAGTATTTTTGTTGCCTCATATAAAAATGAATTTATATTTCGTGTTCTATTTTCAAAATTACTTTCTTCTTCATAAACTAGATGGTTATTAACTGCATCTGGGTATCTAATATAATCAAATTGAATTTCATCAAAACCTAAATGACATGCTTCTATTGCAATATTTAATATATAATTTCTACTTTTTTGATCACTTGGATCAAGAAAATACTGTCCATTTTTTGAAAAAATAGAATTAGTTTTAGAGTTAAATACAGATGAATCTTCGTATGTTTTTGCAAATAGAGGATCTTGAAAAGCAACAACTCTTCCAATTAAATATAAATTGTGATTAGTTTTAAGTTCTTCGAGAGATGTCTTATTAAATTTTACTCTTTCATTATTAATTTCATAGCTTTCTTGAACATTGCTGTCATACATTAAATGACCATGGTCTGTCTTAACATCAATTACTAGAGTATTCACAATGGTTTCGTCAATTATTGCTTTAATAGATGACATTTTGTCTAAATTTAAAAAGTCATAGCTATTTAAATAAATCCCTTTGATTCCACCAAATTCATTTACAAATTCTCTATATTCATAAATTGCTAAATTTCTATTCAATTCTTTGTTAATTTGAATAATTGAGCTTTCATAATTTTGGATTAAATTACTTTCAAACTCTAAATCAGTTACCTCTAGTTCATCTAATTTGATTTTCAGAAGAGCTACTTGATCATTAGTAAAGTTTATTTCTTGAGGATTTTTTACCTGAGCTTTAACTACAGTATGAATTAACTCAGTTGTTATATTTTTTACAAGTTCGAAATAGTTAACATTTTCATTTTCAAGATTCTCAATAGTAAGTGGAAAAACAATTAATAAAATAGATAAAAATATAAAAACTACCCTGTTCATAATCTCATATTAAGGTCTCTTCTGAAAATATCCAAAAGTTAGACAATTAAAAATAAAAATAAAAGATAGACTTAATAATGTAATTAATTTTTTAAAACAAGAGGAGCTCTCAATGTCAGATAATCAATTAATCGGTCTTGCTGAAGATTTTTTTCAAAATTCCTTGGACTCATCTCCAACTTCTGCAATCATGCGAGGACATAAAAAATATTTTGATCAAATAGAAGAACTAACAGAAGATCAATTTCAAAAAGAAAAAGAAACTGTTGATAACTTTATTCAACGTTTAAATGCTATTGAGAAAGACAGTCTAACAAGCAGAGAACAAGTAACTCATGGAATGTTAGAGTTTGCTCTTAGTTCAAACCAAGACTCTCTTCTTGATAGAAGTTGGGAATTTGGAGCTGGAGTATCTGGTTTTACTGGATTTTTAATTGATTACAATCAACAAATGTTTGTTCCTGATTCTGAATCGGCAGACATGATGTTAAAAAGACTTGAATTATACAAGAGACTTTACACCCAAATTGCCGAAGTTCAAAAAGAGGGTCTAAATAACAATAGAGTTGCAACTGAAAGAAACTTATTAAGAACTATTGATCAGTTAGAAAACTACCTAGCTTCTTCTTTAGATCAGGACCCATTGCTTTTAGTCAATTTCTCACCTGAGGTTTCAGGTTCAGAAATATCTGAATGGAAAGATAAAGCAAAAAATATTATTGAAGCAAATATTAGGCCAACTGTATCAGCTTATTTGGATCAATTAAAAACTGAGCATCTTCCTAAAGGGCGAGGAGATGACAAGTGTGGGATTATGTGGATTGATGGTGGAGAAGAGTCTTATTTAAGATCATTAAGAAAATACACAGGACACAAAGCAACAACGGTAAAAGAAGTGCATGAAATAGGTCTATCAGAGATAGAGAGATTAAAAAAAGAATTTTTTGAAATTGGAAAAAATGTATTTGATGGAGTTGGTACTCCTGAAGATGTAATACACAAAATGCAAACAGAACCTTCAATGAGATATGAAAGCAAAGAGCAGATGCTACAGCTCGCAATTGATACTATAGAGAGAGCTTATAAACCTTTGGATGAATGGTTTACAGTGTTTCCACAATCTCCATGCAAAGTGCTCCCAGTGCCGGCTGAATCTGAGCAACATGCTCCGCCTGCTTATTACTACCCACCTTTACCAGATGGGTCAAGAGATGGTACTTATTTTCTTAATACATATAAAGCAGAAACAAAAAGCATTTTTGAGGCTGAATCGGTTGCGTTTCATGAGGCTATACCTGGTCACCATCTTGACAGAACTATTGCAGTAGAACTACAAGATGTTCCAGATTTTCAGAGATATGTAGCATCAACAGCATTTGTTGAAGGCTGGGGACTGTACGCAGAGCAATTAGCAAATGAGATGGGACTTTACTCAAGTGATGTACAACAACTCGGTCGATTAGGAAATGATGCTTGGAGAGCATGTCGTCTTGTTCTTGACACGGGGATGCATGGTATGGGATGGTCTAGAGATAAAGCTATTGATTTTTTCAAAGCCAACTCACCAATTGAAGAAATAAATGCAAATATTGAAACTGATAGGTATATTGCTTGGCCAGGACAAGCATGTTCTTATAAGATGGGCCAGCTAAAGATTGAAGAGCTTAGAAGAAAAGCAGAAACTGAACTCGGTGATAAGTTTGACATAAGATATTTCCATGATGAAGTTTTGTGCGATGGTGGAATAACGCTTCCTATTTTAGAAAATAAGATTGAGAATTTTATCAATAAATATAAAAATTAATCTTTTTAACTAACAAATATATAGGTAAGCTTTCTCCAAAGCCACTCTAAGGGCCCAAACTTGAAGACTTCCAATATGCGTTTGGACCAAAAGTATTGTAGAAAAACAATTGTGATTACATAAAGTATCAATTCCGACCTAGTAAATTGACCTTTTGTGAAAACTAAATTTAATACGAAGAGACTCAGTAGTGTCTGTGATATATAGTTTGTAAAAGCCATCCTGCCACAAGCTCTGATTCTTTGAGCAAAAAGATTATTTCTAGAATTTATTATGGTTAATAAGCCAATGTATCCACATACCATAGGAATTATCGAGATAGTATTAAAAAACCTACTTGGTAAAAATGTAGAAGCTGCATAGTTTCCAGAAATTAAGAGGTAGGATCCGTATGCAGCAAAAGGAATTCCTATTCCAAATCCATAGTAAAAAAATTTTTTATAGAATAGTGTATTTTTATTGCCTTGAAAGATATTCAAACGATAAAGAAGCATACCAAAAATCATTAAGGCAAGTGCTCTAATGAAACCGTCAGCTAAGACCCATAAAGCAATTATATTCCCTATGCCTTCAGTCTCGGGAAACCATAATTTTCCAAAGCTTTTACTTCCACCTTTGCTAAATAATTCAATCCAAATTCCTTCTCCAATTAAAAAACCATTTTCATCATATAAGCTGTTAACTGATTGTGTTATATAAAGCAATCCTGAGAAAATAAATGCAGTTATAGCTGATAAAATCTTTGTGTTTTCTATTTTTACAATTTGAGTAAGAATTATAAAGATTGAACAAATTGCATATGCAGTAAGAATATCTCCTTCCCATAGAAAAAAATGAGCAATACCAAAAAAAAGTAAAAGCGAGTTTCTCCATAAAGATAGTATTAAAGGCTTACTTGTTTTGCCTTTCGCTCTTTCGTAAAAAATTACCATGCCCGCACCAAAAAGAGCTGAGAATAACCCCATCATTTTACTATCAAAAAATACTGCAGAAATTACTATCACTATCCAGTCCAGTAGATTTTCCACACCGTAGCTCAAGTGATTCATATATGCACTATCAGGTAATCCAAATGAAACAACATTCATCACCAATATTCCCATAAGTGCGATGCCTCTTATGAAGTCAAGATTTGTAATTCTTTGAGCTGAATTCATTTCAGCAAAAGTATAACTATCTTCGTATGGATTTATCTGACTTTTTAACGATTTCGTTTCTGTAACTTTTGTGAATTTCTTTTTCTTTATTTTTAGAGTCAATTTTTTGATTTGAAATCTCATTCTCAAGCAAGAGAATTTTATTTTGTAGTTCTTCTATTTTGTCTTTCATTTCGTAAATAATTTTTATTCCATCTAAATTAATTCCCCTTTGAGAAAGGTTTTGAATTTGAATTAATTTATCGATGTCTTCTTGAGAGTATCGTCTTGTACCACCACCAGTTCTATATGGTTTTATTAAGCCTTTCATTTCATATGTCCTAATAGTTTGTTGATGAATCCCAGACAAGCTTGAGGCTACAGAAATAAAATATATTGCTTTTGAATCTTCGTTACTCATACAAATAATCCCTTGGGGAATCTCCAGACTCAAATTGATCTCTATAGTTTTCTAGATGTTTTTTTGCAGACCTTGATAAATTTGTTGGAGGGGTTATGTAAACTTTTACAAATAAATCTCCAGGCCTTCTGCCTTGCGGAGCAATTCCCTCACCTTTTATTTTGAACGTTTTACCACTTGGAGTACCTGCAGGAACTTTTAATGTTACAGATTTTTCAAGCGTTGGTATTTTTACACTTGCACCAAGAGCAGCCTCTGTAAATAGCAAAGGAACTTCAAGAATAAGATCACTGTTACTTCTCTTAAAAAATTTGTGTGGTTCAACAGCAACTTGAACTAATAAATCTCCATCTGGCGCACCCGCATCCCCAGGACCTCCTCTTCCACGTAATCTAATCACTGTTCCATTATCAACTCCTGCAGGCACTTTTACTTTTATAGATTCATTTTCAACAACAGAACCAGAACTCCTACATGTTTTACATGCTTTATCAATAACATTTCCTTGACCCTTACAGGCAGAACAAGTTTGTGCAAAAGAAAAAAAACCTTGATTAGAGGCAGTTTGTCCACTTCCGTTGCAAATGTTACATCTATGAAACGCCTCTCCTTTATCAGCTCCAGTGCCTTTACAAGCCGAACAAGCAACTTCTTTACGTAGAGGTATTACAGTTTCTACGCCCTTAGCTGCTTCATCAAAAGATATGTTTATATTTGTTTGATATGTCTGGCCTTTTCTTCTTCCACCAGAGCCTCCAAATCCAAAAATATCACCTAAATTTCCAAACAAGTCACCAAAATCGTCTACATTGAATCCCTGACCACCAAAGCCTCCAAAACCCGAAGCTCCCATTGCACGTACTTGATCGTATTCTTGTCTTTTTCTTTCATCTCCCAAAACTGAGCTTGCTTCTGAAATTTCTTTGAATTTCTTTTCTGCTTCTGTATCACCTGGATTTAAATCTGGGTGATTTTCTCTGGCTAATTTTTTATACGCTTTTTTTATATCTTCGGTGCTAGCATCTTTTGAGACACCTAGTGTGGCGTAAAAATCCTTGTCTAACCAGTCCCTACTCACTTTTAACTTTTACCATTGCAGGGCGAATTAATTTACCTTGAAATAGATAACCTTTTCTTAAGATTGTTTCAACTACTTGAGTTTCTCCCTCTCCCGAATGCTCAACAGCCTCATGCATAGAGGGATCAAAATTTTCTCCAATAGTTCCAATTTCTTCAACCTGCAGACCCTCTAAAACTGAAGTTAGAAGGTTGTTGAAAGTTTCAAGTTCTTCTGAAACTTCTTCTTGATTCATAGCCATATCAAAGTTATCGATTAGTGGGAAAAGAGAGTTAACAAAATAAGCAACAGATGCTGCACTTATACTTTCTTTTTCTTTTTCAGTTCTCTTTTTGAAATTATCAAATTCTGCAGCAAGTCTTAGATAGTCGTCTTTTATTTTTTCATATTGTGAAAGAGGTACTGAAGTTTCTTCATTTACATTTTTCTCATCTAAAGATTCTCCAGAAGTATTATCTACTTCCTCAATCAAAGACTCTTCTTCTTTACTCATCCTCTACAACTTCACCTTCAACTACGTCATCTGACTCATCTGAAGATGGATTAGCTGTGTCATTTTGAGCTTCCGCGTATAATTTCTCGGCAAATGATTGACTGGCTTTTGCAAGTTCATCAATACCATTTTTCAAATCATCAATCGATAATTCTTCATTCTCTAAAAGTTTTTTCAGTTTATCGTTTGCATCATTGATTGCTGTTACCTCTTCATCTGTTGCCTTGTCTTTATTTTCTTCCAACATTTTTTCAGTTGAGGTAACCATACCTTCAGCCATGTTTCTGGTTTCAATAAGCTCTTTCTTTTTTGCATCTTCATTAGCATGCTGTTCAGCATCTTTTATCATTCTTTCGATTTCATCATCTTCAAGTGCTGTACCGCCAGTAATTGTTATTGCTTGTTCTTTACCAGTTCCTAGATCTTTAGCATTGACATTCACAATACCATTAGCATCGATATCAAAAGTTACCTCTATTTGAGGTGTACCAGCCATTGCTGCAGGTATATCAGTTAATGTGAATCTTCCTAGGGACTTATTCCCAGAAGCCATTTCTCTCTCACCTTGCAAGATATGGATTTCAACCTGGGTTTGATTGTTTTCAGCCGTACTAAATACTTCAGACCTTTTAGTTGGAATTGTTGTATTTCTTTCAATCATTTTGGTCATGATTCCACCTTTAGTTTCAACACCCAAAGTAAGAGGTGTAACATCTAATAAAAGAACATCTTTTACATCACCTTTTAGTACTCCAGCTTGAATAGCAGCTCCAGATGCAACAACTTCATCAGGATTAACACCTTTATGAGGGTCTTTACCAGTAAGAGATTTTACAAGTTGTTGGACTGATGGCATTCGAGTCGAACCACCAACTAATATGACATGATCGATATCAGAAAATTTCATTCCAGCATCAGACAATGCATTTTCGACTGGTTCTTTAGTTCTTTCTACTAAATCTGCAGTAATTTTTTCAAACTCAGATCTACTTAATTTTTCAAGCAAATGTTGAGGTCCAGCATCATTAGCAGTAATGAATGGCAAGTTAATTTCTGTTTCGCTGGTAGATGAAAGTTCAATCTTAGCTTTTTCTGCAGCTTCTTGAACTCTCTGAATTGCCATTTTATCATTTGATAAATCAATTCCAGTTGAGGATTTAAACTTTTCAATTAACCAGTCCATTACTCTTTGGTCCCAGTCATCTCCACCAAGCTTAGAATCTCCTGATGTTGACTTTACTTCGAACACACCCTCAGAAATTTCTAATATAGAAACATCAAAAGTACCACCACCTAAATCAAATACGAGTATTTTTTGATCTTCATTGTTTTCTAGCCCGTATGAAAGGGATGCAGCAGTAGGTTCATTTATAATTCTTAAGACATTCAATCCTGCGATTTGACCGGCCTCTTTCGTTGCTTGCCTTTCAGCATCATTAAAATATGCTGGAACAGTAATTACAGCATCTGTAACGTCGTCGCCTAAATATGACTCAGCATCTCTTTTGAGTTTTTGTAATATTCTTGCAGATATTTCTTGAGGTGTATAGTCTTTACCTTCAAAGCTTTCTTTCCAATTTGTTCCAATATGTCTTTTGATAGATCTAACAGTGTTATCCGGATTTGTTACCGCTTGTCTTTTTGCAAGTTCACCAACTAGAACTTCTTCTGATTTAAAAGCAACAATAGAAGGTGTTGTTCTATTTCCCTCTGCGTTAGCAATAACAGTTGGCTCACCACCTTCAAGCACTGCTACAACACTGTTTGTTGTTCCCAAATCAATTCCTACAGCCTTACCCATCTTGTATATTTCCTTTCATAAAATTATTAAATTGGTTCCTGCTCTCTCGGCAAATGTCCTCTTACTCTTGGATAGGAGATAGGAGCATGCAGAAAGCAAAATTTCTTTTTGTTATAAACACTAATTACAGTCTCACAAGCTTCAAATGCGCAAACTCTACCAGTGGTATATTTTTTTGATCTTCTAACACCTGGCTTAACTTGTGAGGCAGTTAATGTTCCGCTCATTTTAACCTTCCTTATCTAATTATATTTTGATATATAATCTAAGTATAAATACTTAGATTTATAAATAAGATAACACATTTGTAAATTTATGCAAAAAATTTTAAAAAAAAGATAAAAAAAGTGCAATTTTAGTAATTATTAATCCACCTGATATTATTGAATAATGAAAAAGATAGATATTAATATCTTAGGGCTCGGGAATTTAGGAACTGCTTTTTTTGAAGGTTTGCAATCAAACAACAATCTTAATCTACATTTATATGAGGAAAATGATCAAATTAGAACTGATTTTTCCAAATCATATGGTGTAGAAGTTGCTTCACATATCGATAGTCTTGATTCAGGAGTATTAATACTTTGCATTAAACCACAAAGCATAAATACTTTTTTTGATTCGTTTTCCAAAAACATAAGCACTGATATCCTCATTTGCTCGCCTGTTGCTGGTTTAGAAATTGAAACAATACACAAATATGTTGAAAATAGAATCATCAGGATAATGCCAAATCTATTAATTAGAAAAAATAATGGATTTATTCCATATGTTAAAAATTATGATGGTGACTACTTAAGCTTTTTAGAAATAGCATTATCTTCTTTAGGGACAACTAAAGAATTTGTTGAGAAATTTTTTCCACTTGTTACAGCAATATCAGGAAGTGGCCCAGCGTGGTACTATGAGCTTTCAAGGCAACTTACAAATTCAGCTACTCAATTAGGCATGGATGAAGTTGATGCTGAAGAACTTGTTAAAGAATTAATCAAAGCTTTACCAAACCTTATTAACACAGAAGATTCTTTTGGGGAGTTAGTAAATAAAGTGAAATCACCAAAAGGAACAACTGAAGCAGGACTTGATTCGCTTAATGATGATTCCTTTGATACAATAATTTTCAATGCAATTCAAAAGTCAACAAATAGATCAATTGAGATATCGGCTGAATTAAAAAATGAATAAATTAAAAAGCCTAAAGGGCAATGATTATGTTTTACTTTTGTCTGCAGGAGCTTCAATCGGCACTCTATTTCTATGGGCAGCTAGCTATATTTTTCCTGAAGGAGAGATAATTGAAGGCAGACGTGTTTTTGAAAATATTCCTAAAGTAATTCAATATATATTTTATGTCTTAAGTGCTTCTACTATTTTTCTATCTGGTTACCTTTTTTCTCTTAGGGTTAAAAACTGGACAAGAGGAAAAGAAGAAAAAAGAAACGTAAAATTTTCTGCTCGTATTTGGAGTTTCTTTGATGGAGTAACAATGAGAACAGTACTTAGATTTAAAGCTGCTGGACTGATGCACTCGTTAATATACATAGGTTTTCTCGGTTTGTTTGCTGGAACTATTACGCTTGAGATCCACCATTTAATGCCACCAAGTCTCAAGTTTTTACAAGGAACAACATATATTGTCTATTCATTCCTTCTGGAGTTGGCAACCATTGCTTATCTAGTTGGACTTTTCTGGGCTTTAATCAGAAGGTTAAGAGGTGCAGAATACCGAATACAAACAAAAACAACAATTGATGATTATCTAACATTGTCTCTGTTAATTTTTATTGGCATATCCGGCATTACTACAGAAGCTGGAAGAATTGCACTTGAAAATTTTCCCAATTATGAGAAGTGGTCATTTATAGGATATTTTGTTGCTGATTTCTTAAATTTATCAAACCCTGATTTATTTCACAGAGTTTCTTGGGTTTTACACGTTGTTTCGTTCTTTGTGTTTTTGATTGCATTACCTATCTCTAAGTTACGCCACATTATTACATCTCCAATAAACATGTTTATGTCACCTAAGGAGAGACATAAAGGCGCTATGAGAGATATTGGAAACCTACTAGAGGCGGAAGATATTGATAATGTTGGCACAGAAATGATTGACCATTTCACATGGAAACAACTTATGGACTTAGATGCTTGCACAGTTTGTGGAAGATGTACTTCAGTATGTCCAGCAAATCAAACAGGTAAATCTCTTGACCCAAGAGAGATAATCTTAAAAGTAGGGCAAGTAATGTCAGAGTCTGGAGATCCCTCTGTTCCAGCAACTATCAGCACTCCAGGACCCCTAAAAGTAAACTCATCAAATGTTTTTGAAAGAATAACTTCCGAAGAAGTCTGGGCCTGCACTTCGTGTAGAGCTTGTGATGAGATATGTCCTGTAAATATAGAAATTTTGGACAAGATACTTGATATGAGAAGACATCTAGCTTTGATGGAATCAGATTTTCCTTCAGAACTTGGTAAAGCTTATGTTGCAATGGAGAATTCATCTAATCCTTGGGGGGCATCACAAAACGATCGTTTGAAGTGGACGGAAGATCTCGATTTTGAGGTACCTGTCATTGATGAGTCGAACTCTGAAGAATACGATTATTTATACTGGATCGGATGTGCCGGAGCTTTCGACGATAGAAATGTGCCTGTGACAAAAGCTGTTGCGACACTTTTAAAGCGAGCTGGAGTGTCTTACGCTGTTTTGGGGCCCAAGGAAGTTTGTACAGGAGATTCTGCGCGAAGAACAGGTAATGAATTTGTTTTTCAACAACTTGCGATACAAAATATTGAAAACATGAACAATCTAAAAGTAGATAAGATCATTACACAGTGTCCACACTGTTTTAATACTATTGCAAACGAATATCCTCAACTAGGCGGCGAGTATAAAGTTATTCATCACAGTCAATTACTAACAGAACTTGTTCAGTCTGGGAGAATAGAAGTTGGAACAAGTGACAAGCCTTACAAAATTACATATCATGACTCATGTTACTTAGGTAGACATAATGACATTTATACAGCACCGAGAGAAATCGTCGGCTCAATTGGTGGAATAGAAATTAGAGAAATGAAGCGCCAAGGAACTCAGAGCTTTTGCTGTGGTGCTGGCGGTGGAAGAATGTGGATGGAAGAGTCTGTTGGCAAAAAAGTAAACATTGAAAGATCCCAAGAAGCAATTGAGACCGGTGCTGATGAAGTCGCAGTTGCTTGTCCATTTTGTTACATAATGATGGATGACGGTGTTAAAGAACTTGGCTATGGGGATAATGTAAGAGTTAGAGACGTTTCTTTAATACTTTTAGACAACCTTAAAAAAGACTAGGAATTTTTTCCCATAAAAAAATATGCAATATCCCCATTTGATTTATTAATGCTATAGATCACGTATATTGCAGTAGTAAGGTTGCCCAAAATTAAAACAAAAAATGACCATATAATTGTTGCAGACAACGACTCTTTATAGGCAATCCACAAGCAAACTAGAATAAATCCACCGTAGAGATCTACAAGGGAAACTATACCCCATGGTAAATCTGGAATAGGCGAGTCAAATAATGAAACTTGGTTTTGTGCCCAAATTATTACTCCTATCATTGAGACACTTATAACGTATGAAATTAATTTTGTTATAGTCATTAAGTAGATTTTAAATAAATCAAAAAAAAATGAATGATAAAAAAATAATATCCCGCATATTACGTCTTGATAAAGAGATTTATAACGAGCTTCTGGTTCAAGATGGAGCTTTTCAAAAATCCATTGCAATCTTTGTAAGCACGACAATTTTAGTAACTATGAGTGGATTTAGATTTATTTCAGGGTTGTTAGATTATTTACAAGAAAACTTAATTTTGTTTCAACAGGAGTTTCAACAAGAATTTTCTCCAGAAGAATTTAATTTGTTTCAATCATTGATTGAAGAGTTGCAAACTTTTATAAACTCTTCAGACACTACTACTTCATTATTTTCTTCGGCCTTCTCGTCTCTCGTTGCCACGGTTATAGGATTAGTGATAATTTACTTAATACTCAGATTTCTTTTCAGGAAAGAGCCAATTCCTAAAGATCTTCTAATGATTAATTTTTTTGCATCAACTCCATGCTTGCTTGTTGTGCCCGCACTATTTGTCTCATCGCTTTTTCTTCAAGGTTTTTTAATTTTGACAGTCTCAATATATTCAATTGTTTCTTTCGGTTCAGGGCTTAAACAAGTTTATATGTTGAGAAATATTGAAGTCATACTACTGGTCGTTTCATTAACGTTTGGGACAAGTATTTTAGGTGGTGCATAGAATGAATGCAGGAGTTATACTCGCAGCTGGTGACTCAACAAGAATGGGATTTCCAAAGCAGCTTGCTGAAGTTAAAGATAAACCATTACTAGAACTTGTAATTGAAAAAGTAAACTCCTACTTTGAGTCATCGACTGTAGTTCTGGGGTTCGAAAATGAAATTATTGAAGAAAAAATAAATTTTTATAATTCAAATATTTTAATAAATGAAAACTGGGAAGAAGGAATAGTTTCATCAATTAGAACAGCTCTATTTTTCTATCAAGAACAAAAGCAAATAGAAAATCTTGTATTTTTTTTGGGAGACCAACCTGAAGTAAGGGATGAAGTCATCATTGCTTTACAAAATAATGAAATGGACAAATCAAAAATATTAATTCCTCAATATAGATACAAGTTGGGTTTTCCAGTTTTAGTCCCGCGTCCATTTTGGTCAAAGTTAGAATTGTTGACACAAGATGATCCTGGTGAATTTGAAATATCAGCATACAAAGATTTTGATCTAATTGATTATTTTGTTTCATCTGAGGTAAAAATTGAAAAACTTAATTTTAATTTTCTTGGTCCAACGGATTATGACGAAGAAAAAGATTTTTGAGAGTGGGAAAATCTCTTAAAAAAAAGCATTTGTTTATAAAATAAATTTTGTAAAATCAAAAACATGAATTCAATTGATTCAATAAATGGCATGACTCATACTGAGGCAACAAAATTAAGAAGAGCAAGAGTCAGAACAACAACAACATTCCTTCAGATAGCTTCATCTAGATCTGGAAGGGCTTTATTGACAAAAGAGACAGGGATTAGCTCACCAAAGCTTCTTCACTGGGCAAGAAGAGCTGAACTGATGAAAATTAAAGACCTGGGTAGAGATTATGCTGACTTACTGGAAGCAGTTGGTGTTGAAAGCGTTTCTGAATTAAGAAGACGTAACCCTGAATCATTGCATGAATCAATGCAAAAAATAAATATTAAAGCCAAAATTGTTGAAAGAATGCCTTCAATTAAAAGAGTTAATAGATGGATAGAAGATTCTCAACATATAGAAATTAAGGTTTCTTCTTAATAACAACAAGAATCTATCATTAAAGTGTGGATAAAAAAACTATAAGAATAACAGGTGCTCAGTGTTCTTTTTCAGTGGGTGCTATTCAAGAAAACAAAGAAACTATACTCAATTGTTTTGAAGAAGCTGAATCAGTAGAATCAGACATCGTTATTTTTCCAGAGCTAGCAATTACAGGATACCCACCAGAAGATTTGTTACTTCGTGAAAGTTTTATTGGTAAAAATTTTGCAGTACTGGAGGAAATAGCAGCTTTTTCATCTCACACAAGTGGAGTTATTGGTTTTGTTGATAGAAAGAACGATTCTCATAATCAAGACAATAATAAACGGACGATAGCAAATGCTGCTGCAATTGTACAGAATGGAGACGTTAGAGGAATATATCATAAATCATTTTTACCAAATTATTCAGTTTTTGATGAAGCTAGATATTTTTCCAAAGGTACAGAACCGAATACTTTATTTTGGTATGACGACATTGCTATTGGGATTAATATTTGTGAAGATATTTGGATTGAAGACGGACCAGCAGAAGAGCAAGTGAAACAAGGTGCATCACTAATTATAAATATAAATGCATCACCTTATGATATTCATAAAAGCGAAACTCGAAAAGAAATAGTCATGAAAAAGGCATTAAAACTAAATGTACCAATAATATATTTGAACATGGTGGGAGGTCAGGATGAACTAGTTTTTGACGGAGGTTCGTTTGTTGTAAATGACCTTGGTGAAATTATCTACCAGGCCTCAAGTTTCAAAGAAGAAGTATTCCACTTAGATATTGATTTAAAAACTAATAAGCAAAATGACAAATCCCCGCTAATAATCAGGCCAAAAACAATTGAATTGAAAGATGTTGAAAGCAAGGCTTCATTGAGTAAGAATGAATCTATTTATTCTGCGTTAAAATTGGGACTTAAAGACTATGTAAGGAAGAATAAATTCACAAAAGTATTAATAGGCATTTCAGGTGGAATTGATTCAGCTTTAACTGCTGCAATTTGTGTTGATGCATTAGGCGCAGAAAATGTAATTGGAGTAGCTATGCCCTCTAAATACAATTCCAAAGACTCTTTAGACGATGCAATTAAACTATCAGATAATTTAGGAATAACTCTAAAAACAATTGAGATTGAAAAACTAGTAGATGATTTTAGAGAAACTCTTACGAATTCTCTCAACGAAGATCTTGGTCAAATAACTGATGAAAATATTCAATCAAGAGTTAGAGGTAATATTTTAATGGGATTATCTAACCAAACCGGTGCAATGGTTGTTTCTACTGGTAATAAATCAGAAATGGCAGTTGGCTACTCTACCCTTTATGGCGATCTTGCCGGTGGATTCGCATTGATAAAGGATTTATATAAAACTAAAGTTTATGAATTATCAAACTACATAAATTCAATTTCTGACGCTATACCAAAAAATATTATCACTAAAGAGCCAAGTGCAGAACTTCGCCCTAATCAGTTTGATAGTGATTCGCTTCCAGATTATGAAGTACTTGATAAAATATTGAATCTTTATATTGAGGAAGATAGTTCATCTGAAAAAATTATCGCTTCAGGAGTTGATCCAAATTTAGTATTTGATGTTCTTGAAAAAGTAGACAGAAATGAATACAAAAGAAAACAAGTTGCTCCTGGAGTAAAGCTAACTCAAAAAGCGTTTGGAAAAGACAGGAGAATGCCTATTACAAACACATACATAAGACAAAAGGAATAAAATGTATTTAATTGATGGGGTCCAAGTTGAAAAAGAAGATTTCATTCTTCCTGTAGAAAATATTGGAGTATGGAGAGGCGATGGAATTTTTGAAGCAATTAGAATTCACGAAGGTTATCCGTTTGGAATAGATTTACACATCGAAAGATTCAAAAAATCTGCTGCTAAGGTATTTTTTGACGATATAAATTTTGAAAATATAAAAAACGATATTTTACTGGTGGCAGAAAATTTTCAAAATGGATATGTAAGGACGTTAATTTTAAGAAATGAAAAAGATACATTTAATGTATTTTGCTTTTATCAGCCACCTATAGATGTACCAGCATATTTTACTTTACAAACTCACAAAGCCTATTGGCAGAGTGGTGGAGACTTTATTGAACAAGATGTATTCAATATTGGTACAAAATCTACATCGTACGCAATGAACATAAGTCATACAAGACAAGCTGAATTAAATGGGTATACGGATGCTTTATTAGTTAATAGAGAAAACATCATTCTTGAAGGTCCTACTTGGACTTTCGGGTGGATATTGAATGATAAAATACATGTACCAGACCTAGATCTTGGAATCCTAGATTCAATAACTCGAAAATATTTAATTCGCTTTGGAGAAGAAAAAAAATTAGATGTATCTATTGGACGTTTAGCTGAAGATGAATTAGAAACTATACAATGTGGTTTTGTATTATCTACTGCAAAACATGCAATACCTGTTTCTAAAATAAATGAAATAGACTACTCTCACCATCCCTTAATTAATAAAATTCAAGAAACTTTTAAAAACGAAGTAAATATTGAGCGCCCTTAAAAGGAGGTGGAATGAGATTAACTGAGTACTCACATGGTGCTGGTTGAGCATGTAAACTCTCACAAAAAGAGCTTGCTCAGGTACTGACGCATTTTAAACAACAAAATAATTCTGATACTTCACAAATATTGGTAGGTCTTGATTCGCCTGATGACGGAGGTGTTATTGATATTGGTAATGGAATCAGAGTAGTTCAGACTGTAGACTTTTTTACTCCTATATTAGATAACCCGTTTGATTGGGGAAAAGTTGCTGCCGCTAACGCATTATCTGATATTTACGCAATGGGCGGAACCCCAATATCTTCCTTACAGCTTGTTTCATGGCCAAGAGAAGATTTAAGTTTTGAAATATTGTCTGAGGTTTTAAAAGGCGGTTTAGAGATCATGCAAAGTGCTGGTTGTAACATCATTGGAGGACACAGTATCGACGACAAAGAGCCAAAGTATGGTTTTGCTGTAACAGGAATAATTAATGATGCTATTTATAAAAAAAGAAATCTTCAAGTAGGCGATAAACTTTTTTTGACTAAACCTTTAGGTTCTGGAATCATCTCTTCTGCTATAAAAAAGAATATAGCAAGTGAAAAAGCGATATCTGAAGTAACTGAAGTAATGACAACGTTGAATGACAAAGCATTAGAAGCTGCCAAAGAGTTAAATGCAAATGCAATAACAGATGTCACAGGTTTTGGACTGTTAGGGCACTTA
The DNA here is from genome assembly GCA_902595195.1 of uncultured Candidatus Actinomarina sp. Classification (GTDB taxonomy): domain Bacteria; phylum Actinomycetota; class Acidimicrobiia; order Actinomarinales; family Actinomarinaceae; genus Actinomarina. Next base: position 217,176 of record CACJPC010000001.1, read on the forward strand.
ATAGAAATGATTGGAGATTCTGAAGTGACAGTAAATATTTATTTAGATAATGTACCTGTTATTGAACATGCAAAAGAATATTTGAATAATGGAGTTTATCCTTCTGGGTCTAAAAGAAATTTTGATTCAGCTAAAGAAAATATAATTTATAGTGACGATCAAGAATCTTTTGTAAAAATTTTATCAGATGCTCAAACAAGTGGTGGTTTACTAATTTCAGCACCAAATGATAATTCAATTGATTTAGATGATATATCTGACAGACTTGGATTAAATATATGGGAAATTGGAGATATTGTTTCTAGATATAAAAATAAAGTCAATATCATTAATAGCAAATGATAAAAACAATTACTAAATTTTTTGCTTTTGCAACAATTTTGAAAAACTTGCTTGAAACAAAAAAAGGAGATATTTCTGGTAATACTCAAATTCATCCAAGTAAGTTTCCTGGCAGAACTATTTTTGTAAGGGAAAAAGAGTATTTTATTAGAGAATCATATGTAGATGGAACAACCCCTATTGTTTTTTTACATAGCTGGGGGTCCGATTCATTAGGTAGTTGGTTTAAAGTGTTGCCAAAAATTAAAAATAAAAATTCATTTATTGCAATTGATTTAAGAAATCATGGAAAGTCAGATTCAAGTTGGAAAAGATGGGATGTAGACGAAAATGCTGATCTGGTTATAAGCATTCTAGAAAAACTTAGCATAGAAGAGTGTGATATTGTTGGTTGGTCGATGGGAAGCGCTGTTGGGATGTCTGTTGCTAGAAAAAAACAATCCTTGATTAGAAAATTAGTTTTAATAACCCCATTTAGTTGGCTGGGAGGTGCTGTTTATAGTGACAAAATAGCATTTAAGGTATTTATAAGTTTTGTAAGAATTCGAGAAAGACTTTTTCCAAATTTTAATCCTCAATCAAAATTTTCTTTCTTAAGGAAATCCCAATCTATTGAAGATGAGTATACAGAGTGGGCATGGAATAATTTACATAGGTCAAAAGATGACTTTATATATGGTGACGGAGGAAGGTTTGTTGTTCCTTATGACGCAAGACCTTGGATTCATGAAATACATTCTGACACATTGGTTATTACTGGTGGTAAAGACAAATTAGTCCCTGAAGAAACATCTAATGAAGTCATAAACCGTTTAAATACTGTTAAATCGAAAGTTATTAATGATGCCGGTCATTCTGTTCCGTGGACTCACGCAGATGAACTATTAGAAGAGATTAATAGCTTTTTAAACAATGAATAAAGTTTTATTCGTCTCTCCAACTGTTTACTCCAATCCTTTAACAAAAGATATTCAAAAAAAATTTCAATCTCTTTCTAATGTTTGCAATCCTATAGTTTATGCATTCAGTGAGGAAAAATTTACTTCTAGTGTTGAAGGTGTTGAGGCTATTTTTAATAAAAAGAATAAAAATAGGTTTTTAAATTATCTTAAAATTATATTTCTATTCTTTTTCAAAATCCCAAAAATTGTAAAAGAACAAAATATAGATATTGTTTGTTTGCAAGACCCCATTACTGGTTTCTTTACAATCTTTTCTTTAAAGATTAGAAAATTACCTGTAAAAATTGTAGTCGAAACTCATGGAGATTTTATAGACACTATTGGATTAGAAAAAAATTTATTACTACCAAAATTTTATACTTCACTATTTAGCTATCTAGCAAAATACTCAATCAAAAAAGCAGATTTAATTAGATCTATTTCCGAATTTACGGAAAAACAAGTTTTGAATTTTGGATATCAAGGTTTATTTGTTCGTTTCCCTGCATGGATAAATATTGATAATTATCTAAATGCTGATATTAAAAGATCATACTCAGATACATTTAAAATAATATTTGTAGGAAGTGTTACAGAAAGAAAGAACCCAAAGATAATCATTGAGTCACTTGAGACAATTGATGGGAATGTTTCATTGGAAATAATTGGACAAACACCTAATTTAAAATATCTAAAAGAATTAAACAACCTCATTTCTAGTTCTAAGCATGCAGAAAACATAACTATGACACCTTTTATCAAAGCTGAAGAACTAATTTCAAAGTATTCATCAGCAAATTTATTTATTTTACCTTCAAAATCTGAAGGACTAGGTAGGGTAATAATTGAAGCACAATCCACAGCGTGTCCTGTCTTAGTTTCAAGTAACACCGGAATGGTAGATTTAGTTATTGAAAATGAAACTGGTTATATATTTGAAAACAACAATAAAAAATGATTTATCAAACAAAATTCAACACATTATGAACAATTATGAAAGTGCTTTACAAACAGGATTGAATTCTCAAGACTTTGTTAAAGAAAACCAAAGTGTTGCCAATTTCGAGTTTGGTTACAAAAAACTAATTGACTTAGTCTCTACATAATTTAGCTTTACTTAACCCAATTATTAAATTGTCTGCCTTTATTGCTATTCTTAAGGCATGGAAATTATATTTTATGTGTTAATAGTTTTTCTCCTTTGTATGAACTTGTATTTTGTATCAAGAAAAAAAGATGAAGGCAACAAAGACGATGAGTATTTGATCAAAGGAATTGTTAGTGAAATTATTGAAAATGAAGAGTCTCAAATATATAAATTACTTAATAAATCTGATCAAACAGTTAAAGATTTCATTGAAAAGACTGGTGAAATCAAAAGCTCTATAACAGGTGTTGATCAGCAAACGCGAAATTTAATTTCAGTTCTTAATAACAATCAAAGTAGAGGACAGTGGGCTGAGTTTCAAGTAGAAGATCTTTTGGGAATAATGGAATACAAAGACGGAATCCATTATGAAACACAAAAAATAATGAAAAGTGGAACTAAACCAGACTTTACTTTTTACCTTCCTGATAATAAAACAATTAATATGGATTCAAAGTTTCCACTAACAAATTATATGGAAATCGCCAAGCTAAATCGTGACTTAGATGATGAGACTCTTGATCAAATTTCAAGAAAAGAAATAAATGATTTAATTAAAAATAAGAACAAAGAATTTCTAGATAAGGCTATAAAAACTAAAATTGATGAAACTTCAAGTAGGGAAGGTTATATTTCATCTGAAGAGGGTACAGTTGATTTTGTACTCATGTATATTCCACTCGAAAATCTTTATCATTTCCTACTGACTTCAGTGATAGGATCGAACAAAACACCAGTAATTCAGTATGCTTTTTCAAAAAAAGTAATTCTTGTTAGTCCTCAAACTTTAATGGCTTATTTAGAAACAATTAGGCACTCCATGAAATTATTTAGCTTACAAACTGATACAAAAAATATCTTAATTACTCACGAAAAGGTTAAAAATGAAGTTAGAAAGTTTATAGATTCTTTCGATGATGTAACTAAGCGATTAGACCAAACTGTTCAATCATTTGAAGTATTAAAAACAACAAGAGTTAACAAGCTAGAAAAGTCTTTTGATGAATTAGACGAGGTAAATAAATCCTCTGAAAATCAGTAGTGTTCTGACAACCTTGTGACGACCATAATGCATTTGTCATCTATGAAATTTTTATTGTTTTCATTTAGATAAGTGGAAATTTTTTGACTTTCAGCACCCGGTTGATACCAAAAATTGTCGTAATTATTCTCTACTAATTCTTTTGTAATTTCAAATCCAATTTTTGGAGGTACTACAAAGTTGATTATTGAGGGGGATATTTCAAGATCCATAACATTCTTATATGATTTAATACCAGATATCATTTCTTCTTGATTATTAATTGGAGCGACGTTATATCCTTTTGAAATTAGATCCAATAGAATTTTATTGCCATACTTTTTTGGATCATTGCTTGCACCAACTAAAGCTATAAGATTTTTTTTATTTTTTAAAGTATCAAGCAATTAAAAGCTTTCAGCTTTTATATTGAATAAATCATCTTTACCAGCAGTGACAGAAGAAGCATAACCAGAAGCTAAAGGCAGGAGTTGTTCAATATAAAACTTTGATAATGTGATTTTTTCGTTGTAATATTCATCACCTGTTTCTTCAAGTTTCTTGGTAGCTAAAATTGCTGCTTTGCCCATATAATAGCCTCCAAGAACTTGTCCAAACATCTTCAAATACGGTGTCGCACCGGCACTTGCATCTACAAGTTCACCTTCAAGCATTTTTGAACCTAACCATAAAGTGACTTCTGAAAGTCTATCAACTTCAACTTTTAATTTTTGTGCCATATCTGATAAAACTTCTCCACCTTCATTCATTTCATCTATAACTTTATTTACATCAGCAAGCAATCTTTGCATCGCTTGTCCATTGTCAAGGGGAAGCTTTCTAAACATAAGGTCTAATGCTTGAATACCATTGGTTCCTTCATAAATCGGAGCAATACGAGAATCTCTTAAGTATTGAGCCACACCAGTCTCTTCTACATAGCCCATTCCTCCATAAACTTGAATGGCAATAGAAGACAATTCAACACCTAAATCTGATATCCAGGCTTTAGTTATAGGTGTAAGAATACCGCATCTCTCTTCACCAAACTCTTTTAGTTCTCCTTCTGCGAAGTACTCTAAGTCAAGCATTAATTGGTTATCATACATAAGGTATCTCATAGCATCTACATAAGATTTAATTGTTATAAGCATTCTTCTTACGTCCGCATGATCAATAATTGTTGATTTTTTGGCATCCTCTTTAGACATTCCGACTGGTCTTCCCTGAACTCGGTCTCGAGCATACTGAGATGCTCCTTGTAATGCACCAGATGCACAAGCTAAACCTTGACCACCTACCCAAACTCTCGCCTCATTCATCATGGTAAACATGTAGTTTAGCCCTCTATTTTCTTCGCCAACTAAATAGCCTACCGAACCATCGTATTCCATTACACATGTAGGACTGGCATGTATACCAAGCTTTTCTTCTATGGATATACAAGACACATTATTATTGTCACCCAACGAACCATCGTCATTAACCATAACTTTTGGAACAATAAACATAGAAATGCCTTTAGTTCCTTCTGGAGAACCAGGCACTTTTGCAAGAACTAGGTGGATTATATTTTCAGTCATATTATGTTCACCAAAAGTAATCCAAACTTTTGTACCAGTAACTTTATATGTACCATCATCTTGTTTTTCTGCTTTTGTTGTTATAGTTCCCAAATCAGAACCTGATTGAGGTTCACTTAAGTTCATCGTTCCTGTCCATTCTCCTGAGACAAGCTTTGGAAGAAATTTATCTTTTTGTTCTTGATTTCCATGAAAATTGATTGCAGATATTGCCCCGGCACTTAATCCAGGAGCCAATCCAAATGCTAAATTTGCAGTACTTAAAATCTCTAACGTACCACCAGAAAGAGTTATTGGCATTCCTCCTCCACCTATTTCTTCAGGTAGTGATATAGATGCCCATCCAGCTTCAATAAACTTTTTATATGCATCAACAAATTCCTCAGGCATTGTTACATTTCCATTTTCAATAGATGCACCTTGTTGGTCGCCTATAGCATTGATGGGAGCTAGCACTTCTTCAGAAAATTTTGCACATTCCTCCATAGTTGGGATTACAATATCTTCAGAAAAATCACTAAACTCAGATATTTTATTTAATACATTATAAGAATCTATAACTTCGTAGCCAAAAACAATGTCTTTGACGGGTGCTTTATAGGGAACTGCCATATTTATCTATATTAGTAGATTTTTTTAAAAAGTATAAATCGCTATCGTGGCTTTACCTCAACAAGCTCAGCAATTTCTTCTATTTTTTCAATTGTAGGTTCATCATTAGTTCCAGCCACAATTGCACCAGCTGCGCACGCTTTTTTAATGTTGGGAATCAAATCTTCAACACCAAATGCAGCAATATAGGCAGCTGTTGTATCACCAGCTCCATTTGCATTTATGGTTTTAAAATCAGGAGGAACAATCTCTATTGCTCCTTCAAGACTAATTAATCTTGCTGGAAGATTTGACGATGTTAATAAGATATATCTCACGGTTTTTGAATCTACTAAATCATTTGCTTCATTCACAGTAATTTCATCCTTACTTACGGTTAAAAAATCTAATTTGTAATCAATCTTGTGTTCATATCCCGCTTGGCTAACAAACAAATTTTTATTTTTTTGAATTTCAATAAGGTCTTCTTTTACAAATTCAATTGAATATCGATCCAACATTAGTGAGTCATATGAGTTTATATCATCAAAGTTGTTCCAACTTGACTTTTGGTACCCTGAAGAAACAATAGTTCTTTCTCCTGTTTTGTCTACAAAGATTGAGCAAGTCGGCGTGACATCTTTATTGATTATTAAATCATGATGATTAATATTTTTTGACTTTAGATGATTTACTAAATATTCTCCTAAAGGATCTTTACCAATGCTATTTCCTCTTACATGAACAGATTTGTTCCAAAGAACAATTTTTTCAGCACAATTAATTGCTGTACCACCTGCTCTGATAAGTGAATTTGAACTTCTGATATCATCACCCTTTTTTGGTATTTCATCAACAAAGTAAATTAAATCAGGGTTTAATGATCCAAAGCAGAGTATCTTTTTAAAAGACATAAATTAAATTTAAGTTTTACTTTAAACTAAGCCACTAATTACTGCGCCAGCAACAAGTATTGCAATATAGCTAAATAGGCCACCAACTATAGCCGCTAGCTTCATGCTGCGCGATATAGCACTTGGTCCAGCAAGATGGTAAACAAGAACACCAAAAAACGGCACTAGATAAACCACCCCCAACCACACATATTTCATACTTCCATTTACTTTGTCGTTAGAGTCAATATCTTTAATTGCTAAAGCAGCCCAAGCAGCGTACAACACAAACGGCATTAAGTATCCGTAAAGTTGAAATAACAGCTGCCATAATGTTGGGCTTGAAATTGGAACTCCGCTCATAATTATCTCCTTTTCAGCATTGTAGTAATTTTCTAAATCCTCATTAAGTAAGTTTGTAGGTACATTTATCTCTTCTAAGTTTGGTACATAAAATAAATTTATTGCTGGAGACGGCTTATTAATATCAGAAAACTCCATGTTCGCTTGTTCTTTTGGCCAAGGGTATTCTTTGTATCTATTTTTGTCTAAATCAGTAGTTTGTGCATCAGCAAAAAATCCAGCAAGCATCATAAGCCCCGAAGGATCACCTTGCAGTGGAAACCTAGCAAGTATATTGGTTGAATCTATAGAACTACAGTTATGTACTTGCTCAAGTAATGGAGGTGTGCTTGTTTGGTAAACATTATTTTCAAAACAGTTTCCAGGACCCCAAGGACCGGCTAATGCCAAATCTGTATAACCAGAATCTAAAACAACATTATTAACAACACTTACATGTTGTGAAAAGTATAAATTTGCATCAAGCATCGGGCTTGCGACAATTCCATAACGATCATGATTAATTACTAGATTTTTTTCAATTACATCTCCAACCCTTCCCGGCACAACAATTCCCATACCTTTAGCTACAACGCCAAATCGGTTTGTAGGTGCTTCGTAGTTATTATTATTAATTACAAGATTTCCTACAATTGTTGTTTCCCTGCCAGGAGGATTGAGTTCAGAGTCAAGAGTATTTGGAACAATACCTGACATATTATCGCGCCATATGTTGTTATATAAATACAGGTGACCTCCTGCATTAGTTCCCGAATACCCTAATGCATTGCCCTCAACTACATTATCGTAGATTAAAGAATTACACGGATAACACTGTCCAATGTAAATTCCACTATCTGGGTGTCCAGATGCATATACATTATCAAATACGCCATCAGTTGAGTTAAATGCATAAACACCATAATCTCCATTGTTGTAAACAGTTAAATAAGAACCTTTAAACCCTTTTGCTGTATTCCAATATACCCCATTTAATGTAAAGTTTCTTACAGATAAATTCTCAACTGTTACTCCGTCTGTTTCGTAAATTTGTATTCCGTTTTCACTCATAAACTGACCATCTATTATCACTTTGTTTCTATCAGTGCCCCTCAGTGTTAAATACGAAGTAGTCACAGTTATGCTTTCGTTATAAACTCCTGGGTTAATTAGAATCAAATCTCCTTCTTGTGCAACATCAACAGCGTCTTGAATTTTTGTAAATTTTTCACCTTGACCAACATTCAAAACATTTTCACTTAAACTGACGATTACTTTTTCAGGCTCAACTGCATAATCAACATCACCTACAATAACTGTACCGACCATACCTTTGTTGTTAGTTCCATGATATGGACAGTAATAATCGTAAACTCCTGGCTCATTAAATGTATGTTCATATTGATCGCCTTTTGTAATAATTCCATATTCAAAATAGTCTGATGATATTGCTTGCCATGAACCATCACTCGCAATCACATTATGATCATTTGCTCCACCAGATTCCCAAATTACTGTAGTACCAGGTTCAACTCTTAAAACTTTTGGAGAAAACTCATCATCGACGACCCTTATAACTTGTGGATCCAAACTCGCAGATTCTTCACCTCCACACGCAAAAAGCATCATAAGAAAAGATAAAAAAAGTATGCGCAGAATATTATGCATACCAAATTTTACCTTTCTCTAATTGCAGATTCCATCTAAAAAAATAATTAGTATAAAGATATGGAAGAAAGATATCCAACACAACAAAAAATTTGGATATGTCCTAAATGTGAATCAACTGAATATTCTGAAGACACAGTGACAATGACTGGTAAAACTTGGTCAAGATTTATGAATATACAGAATAGAAAGTTTTTAGCAGTAACTTGCTCAAAATGTAATTACACAGAGTTTTATAAAGGGGTTTCTAAAGGATGGGAAAGCGTAGTTGATTTCCTAGGAAATTAGATTATCTAGATTTTACTATAAAGTCCTTTAATACAACAGAATTTGTTTCTTTTTCGATAACGTTAGCAATTGTATAGGAATCTTGATTCCAGACATTAATTAACAAAGTATTACCGGGAGTTACAGGACCGCTAAATCTTGCTGATATTTCAGAAACTCTGCTCGGATCATTGCTAAATTCACTTTCAATTAGCTTTTTACAAGTTATCCCGTATGTACACAATCCATGCAATATCGGTTTTTCGAACCCAGCTACTTTTGCAAAGTCCGGATCTACATGAAGTGGATTATTGTCACCTGATGGGACTCTATAGAGTATTGCTTGGTTATCAAGGGTTTTGTACTCAAGAACTTTTTGAGGATCTGTTTTTGGAGAAGTCAGCCTATCTTTCTTTTTAGGTTTTGTTCCAAAACCTCCCTCACCAATAAACAGCATTACGGACTCAGAAGTAGCAATTTTATCATTATCCATAAATAAATCAGATTTAATAGTCACTGATCCAAATTTGATATAGTCCTCAACAGCAGTAATCTTTGATCTGGCACGAGCCTTACCATATGAAGGTATATCTTTATGTATTGTTATTTTTTGTTCTCCATGAAGAAGTGATGTCATTGACACTTCAAGTCCTTCACTTCCTATAATCGAAAAAACTGATTCCATTGGATAAATGCATGCTGCAAAAGAAGGTAAAACTTTTGGACTTGGACCAACCGTAAATTTTAAATCACTTTTGTTCATTGGGTCTTGGCTGCTTCCAACGGCGATATTATATAAAATAATTCTTTCTTCAGACCAATAGCCTTCCACCTCTTCAAGATCTTTATTAAGCAGTATGTCTGGATTAATTGGCATATGATTAGTTTATTAATAGAGTTCCATTTTTCTGAACTTGCTGAACAAAATCTTTGCTAATTTTTAATTCTTCAAATATAGATTGAATTGACTTTTTTGTTACTTTGTGATTTTTTTCTTGCAGCATATTATCGCTTCTTGGAAAGTTGTTAAAAAAAGAGTTTCTTGATATTGCATGAGGATGACTTCTTGCTTCATCTAAACTAAGTACTGGAGTTACGCATGAATCAGAGTTTTTAAAAATTTCAGACCATTCATCCCTAGACTTTGTAAGGAATAAATCACTAAATTTAGTTTCAAATTCTGACCATCTATCAAGATTCATTTGCTCATTTATCATTTCTTCAGGAAGTTCTAATTTAGTGACTAGTTCTCTAAAAAATTTATTTTCTAAAGCTCCCACTGCTACATATTTATTATCTTTTGTTTCATAACATCTGTAAAAAGGCGCGCCACCATCCAATAAGTTAGCTCCTCTTTTATCATTCCACATTCCAATATCATTTAATCCAAACATTAAAGATGCAAGATATGAAACTCCTTCAAACATTGCTACATCATAGACAATGTTCTCTTTGTTGTTATTCTTAACTTCATAAATTCCAAGTAAACCTGAAATAACTGCAAACATAGTTCCTGAACCGTAATCCGCAACTAGATTTATAGGAGCAATAGGTGGAGATCCATCTTTTCCTAAAAGACTTAAAACTCCAGATAAAGCTAAATAATTTATGTCATGACCAGCATCATTTACTATTTCCCCTTCTTGACCCCATCCAGTGAGCCTGATGTATACAGTTTTTGTATTTACTTTGTGGATATCTTTAGGACCTAATCCAATTTTTTCCATAACTCCAGGCCGATTACCTTCCAGTAAAATATCTACACCTTTGATCAACTCTTTTACTAATTTAATTCCATCATTTGATTTCAAATCCACAGTTATATTTATTCTGTTCTTCAATGCAGGGTCAGCATTTGAAGGAAGCATGTCTACAGCTTTTGGATTATTCACCCTAATTACTTCTGCACCTAATTCTAAAAAAGTATTTGCAGCTAAAGGTCCAGGCCCAATTGAGGCAATTTCTAATACTCTAACCCCTTCAAGTGGTTTCATGATTAAACAAGCTCTACGATTGTTGCGTTTGCTGTACCGCCACCTTCGCAAATTGCTTGAAGGCCGTATTTCAATTTATTTCTTTTCATTTCATGAATGAGATTTGTCATTAATCTTGCACCTGTTGCTCCTAGAGGATGACCTATTGCTATAGAACCACCATTGGCATTTACATTTTCATAATTAATTTCTGGGAATTCTTTTCTCCAAGCTCCCACTACAGATGAAAATGCCTCATTTATTTCAGCAAGGTTTATATCTTCAGGTTTTAATTTTGCTTGATCTAGAGCCTTTCTTGTCGCTGGTATTGGTCCACTTAACATAAGGACTGGGTCTGTTCCAACAACAGCCATGCTTCTTATTTTAGCTATTGGCTCAAGGTTGAATTTGTTGAGTATATCTTCTGAGACTAATAGAAGCGCTGCTGCTCCATCAGAAATTTGTGATGAGTTACCTGCTGTAATTACACCATCAGGCTTAAAGGCTGGTTTCAATTGAGAGAGTATTTCTTTTGTAGTTTCTTCTCTTACTCCTTCATCCTTATGTAATGCTTCAGGCACTTCAAGTATTTGCTTTTTAAAATAACCATTCTCCCAAGCATTCAAAGCTCTTTGATGTGAGGAATACGATATTTCATCTAATTCATTCCTGTCTAAGTTCCATTTCTCTGCCATCATTTCTGCCGATATTCCCTGAGGAACTAATCCAGGATATCGATCATACATTTTTGGACCGAAAGCAGTAGAAGCACCTTCTGGACCCTCATAACTAAATGTTGACCCCATAGGCACTCTTGACATCATTTCAACTCCACATGCAATTGCAACCTCATAAGAGCCTGCAATAATTCCTTGGGCTGCAAAATGTAAAGCTTGTTGAGAAGAACCACACTGTCTATCAACAGTTGTGCCAGGCACTGTTTCTGGTAAACCTGCAGCTAGTGCTGCATTTCTTCCAACATTACCCGTTTGTTCCCCAAGCTGAGAAACACATCCAGCAATTACATCGTCAACACAACTAGGGTCAATTGAATTTCTATTAACAATGTTCTCAATTACTAGACCTAATAAATCTACAGCATGGATTCCTTTTAGTGAACCACCCCTTTTTCCTATTGGTGTTCTTAATCCATCGACTATAAACGCTTCTCTCATAGCTTAAATTATAAAGCTTGAATCCAATCTTCAGGATTGTCATCAACAAAAAAATCAGACACCAAAGTTGCCTCTGGATCGATTGCATACTGATCAAAATCAGATATACCTTCTTCTTCAAGAACATCTTGATCTAAAAAGAAATTACCTGTACAAGTAGAGGAGTCTCTTTTCAATACTGCATAAGCAGCATCTGCATAAATAGAAGGTTTTCTTGACCCCTTTACTAACTCAGCACCAATAACGTTTCTTACTGCTGCTGTGTCTAGCGAGGTTCTGGGCCAAAGGCAATTGGATGCAACATTATGTTTTCCAAGTTCTTCAGCTAGACCATGTGCCACTAAAGACATGCCATATTTTGCGGTAGTGTAAGCAAGAGTAATACCAAACCACTTACGATCTATATCTAGAGGCGGAGAGAGCGTCAAAATATGTGGGTTATCTCCATTTTTAAGATGGGGTATGCATTTTTGACTCAACATAAAAGTTCCTCGTACATTAATATTGTGCATTAAGTCGTATCTTTTCATTGGGGTATTGACAGTATCAGTAAGGTGTATAGCACTTGCATTATTGATACAAATATCAATACCACCGAACTTACTTGCAGCTTCTTCCACAGCAGCCTCTACTTGCTCTTCATATCTAATATCACAGACTATTGGCAGTGCATTACCTCCCACTTGCTCAATTTCTTCTGCTGCAGTAAAGATCGTGCCGGGAAGAGTTGGGTGTGGTTCTGTAGTTTTTGCTAGGATTACAATATTTGCTCCGTCTTTGCCCAGTGCTTTTGCAATCTCGAGACCCACTCCACGAGAGCCTCCACTCATAATTACTGTTTTGTTTTTAAAATATGTCATTTTTATATTCTATTAAAATTGTGTATTCTCTGTAGAGTCTTTTTTTGAAAGTAGGTCTGATTCTTCACCAAGTAATGCTTCACCAATTTTTTCATAGTAGTCTCCACCAACTTCTTGTTGATGCTTAATGCCTGTGTAACCTTCCTTTGACAGATTTGTTTCAAATTTCTGAAGCTCAATTATTGCATTCATATTTCCACCCTTGTACTTATTCGCTAAATCATACATTGAGCTAGCCATTGAATGAAATCCTGCAAGAGATACAAATTGTAATTTATAACCATACTCATTTAAATTCTTTTGAAAATTTTCGATTTCTTTTTTACTAAACTTATCCAACCAATTGAAAGACGGAGAGCAATTATAAGCTAATATTTTATTTGGATACTGGTTTTTTATTTCGTCTGCAAACTCTTTTGCAAAACCTAAATCTGGTGAGTTTGTTTCGCACCAAATGATATCTGCATATTCTAAGCCTTTTGGAACTCCTAAGATCATAGTAAGTACAGAAATTGTTGCCTGTATGATTGATGCTAAAATTACTATTCTCCAAAATGCCCCTCCGACGCTTATAAGATTTGTAACTGGATCTTCTGGTAGAATTCCTTCTATTGACTGACCGATGCTATTTATTACGTAGAAAGCCGAAGAGGATCCAAACACGAGACCCAATCCAACACCAGTGTATATTGATTCTCTATCGTTTG
>CACJPC010000002.1 GCA_902595195.1 uncultured Candidatus Actinomarina sp.
TTAGATCAGCCTTAGAGCCAATGAAAACTTTGTTATTTTCAACATCAATTTTTGTGACATATTTCGGCTGTCCTTGTCCTCCTGGTATTCCCTTTCGCTGTCCAACTGTAAATTCATGAACACCTTCATGGGTTCCAATAATATTGTCGTCTTTATCAACTATATCTCCACTCGAAGAAAAATCTATTCGACTACTTACAAAATTTCTATAATCTTTTTTTCCTACAAAACATATATCCTGGCTATCTTTTTTGAATGCAGTTTTCAGACCAAGTGAAGCGGCTATTTGCCGCACTTCAGGTTTGGAAATAGTACCCAATGGAAAATCAATTTTTGGTAGTTTATCTGCGGTTAACATGTGAAGAACGTAAGACTGATCTTTTTCAAGATAATCAGCTTTATGAAGCTCTAGAGAATCTTTACTTCTTACTATTTTTGCATAATGGCCAGTAGCGACTTTTTCACAATTTAATTTTTTAGCTTGATCAATGAAATGGTCGAACTTAACTGATCTATTACATTCAACACAAGGATTAGGTGTAAGGCCTTGTGAATACATGTCTACAAAATTATCAATAACATTTTCAGAAAATGATGCTGTGTAATCTAGAACATAATAAGGAATATCAAGTTTTGCTGCTACTTTTCTGGCATCTTCTGAGTCAGCTGCTGTACAGCATCCAGTCTCAGGCATTTCACCATTTGGTCCTTCCCATAATTTCATAGTCACACCAATTACGTCATGGCCTTGAGACTTTAATAATCCTGCAACTACAGATGAATCTACTCCACCACTCATTGCTACTAGAATCCTCATAGAATTTCCTTTACCGTATTTATTACAATTTCTGATGCATATTTCCCATCACCCTCTTTAGTATTCCAGCCAAAGCTAAAACGTAGATGACTATTTACGTCAATATCAGGGACATTCATAGCAACTAATACATGGGAAGGTTTTTGAGCACCACTTGCACATGCAGAACCTCTTGAAACACCTAACCCTTTTAGATCAAGTGCAACCATTAATGTTTCTGAATTAACACTCTTAAATTGTATATTTGAAATGTGACATAATCGATCAATTTTTTCACCAACAATTTTTATTTCTAGGGCGTTTTTTAGTTCATTTTCAAATATTTCTCTTTCTTGAAGTATTCTTTTCTTTTCATTATCAAAATTGTCTTGATGTTCCTTCAGAGCAGCAGCAAGGCCAGCTACACCTGAAACGTTTACCGTTCCAGCTCTTTTCTCTAATTCTTGTTTTCCACCATGAAAATAGTTAGGAAGTTTATATTTTGAACTTAAAAACATAATTCCAATTCCTTTTGGACCACCTATTTTATGCCCTGAAACTGCTGCGCTATCAATCCCTAATTTATGAAAATCTAGTTTTTCTGAAGAAACTGCTTGAACTACATCTGAGTGAAATAAAATATCTGAATTTTTAATTTTTACCTCTTTAGCTATTTTTTCTATTTGTTGAACTACCCCAGTTTCATTGTTTGCATACATTAGAGAAGCAATAGCTGTATCTTTGTTGCATTTATCTAAAAATTCATTGATATCTACCTGCCCGTCTTTATTGCAACTAGCATAATTAACTTCCTGACCTTGGGTTTCGAGCCATTCAGCTGATGCAAGAACAGCTTCATGTTCAATTTTTGAAGTTACTAAATTTTGACTATTTTTAGAATTAATAAAAGGCGCTTTTATAACCCAGTTATCAGCTTCTGTCCCTCCACTTGTAAATGTAATTTCGCTGGGTGCAGCACCAAAATAGCTGGCTATGAAATCTCTTGATTCTTCAAGTAAGTTTTTTGCTCTTCTGGATAACTCATGACCACCTGCGGAATTTGCATATGCAAATTCTTCAGCATTTTTAAATGCCTCAAGTGCGCTTTCACGCATTGGCGTTGTAGCGGCATGATCTAAATAAAGATAATCATTTCTTTTCATATATATATTTATTTTACTTATGAACTAATATTGTTTAACAAGCAATGAGTAAAAGAATAGAAACTTCAATAATTATCAATAAACCACTAGATACAGTCTGGCAAGAAGTAAGGGTTATGGAAAACCATGTAAATTGGATGGAAGATGCCGTAAAAATTGATATTCTCTCAGAAAATAATTCTGGAATTGATACAAAAATGAATGTATTAACAAAGGTAGGTCCGATAAAGTTAACAGATATAATTACTGTTACTGAGTGGAAAGAAAAAGAATCTATTGGGGTTATTCATGAAGGAATTGTCACAGGAGAAGGTATTTTCTATTTGAAAGCACTAAATGAATCTCAGACAGAATTTAAATGGGAAGAAACTTTAAAATTTCCCATTTATCTTGGGGGTGTCATTGGAGAGTTCTTTGGTAGCTATGTTTTAAAATACATTTGGAAAAAGAATTTAAAAAACTTAAAGGAAATAATCGAATGAAAAAAATTACTTCTCTTCTTTTGTTTGCGTTATTAATTTCCTTTTGTAGCTCAACAGATACAGAAACAACTGAAACGGAATCACAAACTAACGATGTAATAATATTTACTAAAGGTTTAGGAAAATCTACATCTGAATATGTATCGAATTGGAACAAACTAATCTCGGAAATTGCAAATGATGAAGATACCGTTTTATATTTCTCTATCAATCCTGATGAAGTGAGATGGGCAAGTCCTGAACAAACAGTTCTTTTTTATCAGTTTGGTAAATTAGAACAAACACCAGTTTCTTTTGCTATAAATTTGATAGTTGAAGACGATACTGTAACTAGTGTCGAGTTCTTTTCACCAGTTGTCAGTGATGAGACCGCATCACAAAGAACAAAATTATTTTTTTTAATCCTTGTTGCTATGGCTGACGACACTCTTGATAAAGATGGAAGGGAATCAGTACTTAGTAAATTAGGTTTATATGATGAGGTTTCTACGCCTGATCAATTAGGCGGTAGCTTAACCTTAAACAATGTTCAGTACATTATTGAGCCATTAGTTGATAAGGGTTTATTGATTGGTCTAAATTTTTACACAAGTCAGTTAGATTAATTAGGTAGCTATTACCTCAACTACACCTGGAACTTTATCTTTAAGAATTCTCTCTATTCCACTTTTTAAAGTTGCAATGGATAATGGACAACCTTGGCATGCTCCTAGCATTTCGATGTTAACAACACCGTCATTTACAGAAGCTAACTTAATATCGCCCCCATCTGCCTGAACAGCGGGTCTTATGTACTCGATCGTGTCATTTAAGATGTCCATATCTATTTCAGAATTTGGATCTCTGTCTTTAACTTCTGGAAATTCTATATTTGCCATAACTTAATTATATTCAATTTCACTACCAATAGAACTTAGTAGAGAGACAATATTTTCATATCCCCTTTCTATATGGTCTATTCCCGAAATTGTTGATTCACCGTCTGCTTGTAAAGCAGCAATTATAAGGCTTGCACCAGTTCTAATATCTGTGGAGTGAACAGGTGCTCCTGATAGTTTATCTACACCTTTAATCATTGCATGTTGCCACCCTATTTGAATATCGGCACCCATTCTCTGCACTTCTGGAATCCACTGAAAACGTTGATCGTAAACATTTTCTGTGATTATTGATGTTCCATTGGCTTTTAATAGTGAGGCTCCAAATATTGGTTGCAAATCAGTAGCAATGCCTGGAAATGGAAGTGTAGATATATCAATTGGCGATAGTTGTTTAGGTGATTCAACCTCAATAGAATCGCTGCTAATTTCAAATTTTGCTCCCATCTCTGTAAACTTTTTAATTTCCATAGGTAAATGATCTGGATTAATTCCAACTATCTTACCGTTTCCATTTGTTGATAAAAAAGCACCAATATATGTTCCCGCAACTATGCGGTCTCCAATGACTTTGTGATTTGTACTCTTTAATGTACTTACTCCATTAATTACTATTTCGCTACTGCCCTCACCTGTTATATCGGCACCCATATTTTTTAACATTTTTATTAGATCCACTACTTCAGGTTCTCGTGCTGCGTTTTCAATGACTGTAGTACCCTCAGCAAGTACTGCCGCTAATAATGTATTTTCAGTGGCACCAACAGATGCATAGGGTAAATTAATTTCAACGCCTTTTAAGCCATCTGTTTTACCAATCAAAACTCCGTGGTCTAATTCAAATGATGCTCCCATTTTTTCAAGTGCTTCAATATGCATTTTGACAGGCCTAGGTCCAAGCTGGTCTCCTCCAGGAAAAGCAATTTTTGCTTCCCCTTTTCTAGCAAGTAACGGTCCAAGAACAATAATTGAAGCTCTCATTTTTTGAACAATTTCATATGGAGCTTCAACGGAAATATCACTAGGCGATACTATCTCAAGGGTTTTTCCATCTAAATTAGAAGTAATACCTAATACACCAAGTACATCTTGCATGTAAAATACATCAGCAATATTAGGAACATTTTCAATTTTGTATTGTCCTTCACAAAGTATTGGAAGAATCATCTGTTTTAGAACCGCATTCTTTGCACCAGAGATTTCTATTTCACCAGTTAATTGGTTCTTACCTTTTATTTGAATACTTTTTTCCACTAACATTGATACTACTAATTTAACAATTGTAATGGTTAACTATGTTTGATTCACTTGAGATAATAAAAGAAAACAGTCATGAAGATGCATCTTTAAGACTTCAAGAGTTGATTGGCAAGTTTATACAGGATAATGAAAAATTTAGTTTAGGGTTGTCAGGCGGAAGTACGCCAAGATTTTTCTATCAAAACTTTGCAAATACTTATCAAGAAAATAGTGATATTTCTTTATGGACAATAGATGATAGACATGTTCCCATAAACGATGAAAATTCTAATCAAAGAATGATAAATGAGATATTTAGTAAAACAAAAATGAACATTTTAGAATTACAATTTAATGAAAATCCAAACATATCAGCAGACGAATATTCAAAATTAGTATTATCAAAAATTCAAAATTTTAATAGCGCAATTCTTGGAGTTGGTGATGATGGTCACATAGCTTCTCTATTTCCAAATACAACTGCTTTGAATAATATATCAACTGGATTTGTTGCAAATGAAGTAAATATATTAAGCAAATGGAGAATTACATCAACTTTTGAATTACTTTCTAATATTGAAAATGTATATCTCTTAGTAACTGGCGAAAACAAGTCCGATATTTTGAAAGAAATTGGTAAGGATAACGGATTACCTGTAAATCGCTTAATAAAACATCGAAAAAAAACTGTCCTTGTAACGGACCAAAAAATATAAACTCAATATAATTAAATCAGAGTCGCCTTTGTGTCAGTTTGAACCACTACACTAATCCTTCTACCCTGTTGGATGGTGGCTCTATTGTTATTAATAAGGATTTTTCATTGAAAATTGTAAATTATCTACAAATGCTTTTGACCTCAGCACTTTGGGGATCGTCTTTTTTAATGATGAAATATGCATTAGTTGACTTAAACCCTTTTCAGATTTCCTTCTACAGAATTCTTATTGGTATGATTTTTATAAATATTATTTTTATAAAAAAGACTCCTTTCCCAAAAAATACTCATAAGAATTTAGCATCAATTGGGATGCTTTGGATGGCTTTACCTTTTTATTTATTTGCAAAGGCTGAAGAAACTATTTCCTCTAGCTTAGCTGGACTAATTAATGGCTCTACTCCAATATTTATTGGATTAATTGCTGTATTAATTTATAAAGAAAATATAACAAGAATGCAAAAGTTTTATTTGGGTCTAGGGTTTGTTGGAATTTATCTTGTTTCCTTTGAGTTGAATAACTTTTTAAATGATTTGAACATCGGTGCTTTGTTAGCTTTAATTGCATCAATTAGCTATGGATTTGCTGCGAATATTGTACAACCTTTAATAAAAGATTATGGAGCAATTCCTACATTAAAAATTTCTTTAAGATATGCAACGTTGTTTTCATTTATTATGTTGTTGCCTAATTCAGATATTGTATTACCTAGTATTTCAGATTCATTATTCCCAATCTTATTATTAGGGATTGGTAGTACTGGAATTGCTTTTGTATCCTTTTACAATTTAATTAATGATGTGGGAGCAGTGGCAGGATCAATTACTGTTTACATAATTCCGATTTTTTCCACAATATTTGGTTTTGTTTTTCTTAACGAGTACACAAATAATATTCAACTTATTGGTATCGTTATTGTCGTATTATCCGCTTATAGGTTTTCAAAAATTAAAAATTAATTTTTTGGTTGAACAAAAAGCCCCTCGGAAACTGCAGCTAATTCATCTGTATCTAGGTAAAGTTCAGCTTTATAAACTGATCCTTTCTCCGAGACTGACTCTCTCCATGCTTTTGCAGTAACATATTTATAATCTGCTGTAACAGGTCTTATATATTTTGCTGAAAAAGATTTTGTAACTACTCTTTCTCCCAGAAGCCAACTTAAAGGGCCCATTGTTACATCCATGTATGAGTCGATAATCCCACCTAAGGTAGTATCCATTGGATTAAAATATTTGGATTGAACTGGAAATTTACAAATAAGATACTCTTCTTCTTTATTAAAATCAATAAACTCTCCTTGGAGTTCAATGTATATCTTTGGTGTGGGTAATGTACCCCAAGTTTTATCTTCCATAGGTTTTCTATTTTAATGAAATTAGCTACTTTGACATAATCAAAGTAGCTAATACAGGGTATGAATAATTAAATATTAAATTCTTGGTATGACAATTTTATGTGCCTTTTGGATGCCACACAGTTTTTGTCTCTAAGAATGACAGAATTGAAGAAATACCATCTATAGAAGGCATATTTACAATTCTTTTAACTGAATTTGAAGCATTTTCTTGAATTTTTGTGAGCATTTCATTAGGAATTTCTTTACAAATTGAAATTAAATTAATTTCAACATGTTTACTGACATCTTCAAAAACATTTTCAAACTGACCAGAAAGTATATTTAATGAGCCAGGAGGAAAGTCGGAATTATTTATATCTTCAGCAAACTTAAGTGCAATAATTGATGATTCCTCAGAAAATGAAATAACAGAACATCCAACAGTTAAAGGTTGAATAATGCTATTTAATAATGAAGTTAATGAATTGTCGTTGCTATTTAAAGAAAAAACTACCCCAATTGGATTTTGATGTGAAATATTAAAGTATTCACCGTTTACTGGATTTAAATTACCTGATATTTGCTCCCACTTATCAGCTAAGCCTGCATACCAAACAATATTTTCAATTGCAGTTTCTACATCTTTCTTTGCCTGATTTTTTGTACTGCCACATAAAACTAAAAGATCAACATAGCTGTCTTTATTTCCTTCTATCATCTCAGATAAGCGATACAAAATTTGAGTCTTTGTATAAGGGCTAATCTCACTCCACTTTTCAAATCCTACTTTAGATGAAGTTACAGCATCCCTTATATCTTTTTTTGAGGTCAATGGAACCTCAAAAGAATCATTTTTTAAATTTAAGGTAAACGTTTTGCCAGACTCAGATCTTACATATTTACCTCCAACATAATTTTTATAAGTTTTTTTTATTTCAATCATGATTCTGCCTTTAAATATGAGAGAAGACCTTGCCTACCTCCCTCTCTTCCAAATCCAGATTCCTTATATCCACCAAATGGAGATGATGGATCAAACTTGTTAAAAGTATTTGCCCAGACTACTCCAGCTTGAAGTCTGTCAGCAGTCCATAGTATTTTTGAACCTTTCTCAGTCCATACTCCAGCAGATAATCCATACTCTGTATTATTTGCTATCTCAACTGCCTCTTGAGGAGTTCTAAATGTAAGAGTTGTGAGTACAGGACCGAATATCTCTTCCCTTGCGATTGAATATGATGGCTGGACATCTGTAAATAAAGTTGGTTTAAACCAAAACCCATTACCAGGAAGTTCACATTCAGTTTGAAAAATCTTTCCGCCGTCTGAAACTCCTTCATTTACAAGTCCCTCAATTTTATTTAATTGTTCTTTTGAATTGATAGCACCAATATCTGTATTTTTATCAAGTGGATTACCTACTCTTAATGTTTGCATCCTTTTTTCTAATTTTGCAACAAATTCATCATGAATTGACTCTTGAAGTAACAACCTGCTACCTGCACAACAAACATGTCCTTGGTTAAAGAATATACCATTAACAACACCTTCAACAGCTTGATCTATTGCTGCATCTTCGTACACAATATTTGCTGCTTTTCCTCCAAGTTCTAGAGTTAAACCTACATCTCGTCCTGCTAAAGATTTTTGAATTAATTTTCCAACTTGAGTTGATCCAGTAAATGCAATTTTATTAATATCTTTATGGTTTACGATTAAAGAACCTGTAGTGCCATCGCCTGTAATAATATTTACTACACCATCTGGCAAACCAGCTTGTTCGCAAAGTTCTGCAAATAATAAAGCAGTTAACGAAGTAGTTTCTGCAGGCTTTAAAACTACAGTATTGCCAGTAGCTAAAGCTGGTGCAACCTTCCATGCCAACATTAATAATGGGAAGTTCCATGGAATTATTTGCCCAACAACTCCATGTGGTTTTAAACTTTTAGCACCCCAAGATAAATCTATCTTGTCAGCCCAGCCAGCAAAGTAAAAGAAATTTGCAGCTACCTGAGGCAAATCAAAATCTCTTGATTCTTTTATAGGCTTTCCTCCGTCCATTGACTCTAAAACTGCAAACTCTCGAGATCTTTCTTGAATTAATCTCGCAAGCTTAAAAAGATGTTTTGATCTCTCATGGGGCGACGTATTTGACCACTTTTCAAAGCCTAGTTGCGCAGATTGGACAGCATTATCAACATCTTTCTCATTTGAAATTACTATTTTAGAAAGAACCTCTTCAGTTGATGGAGAGATTGTGTTTATATATTTTTTGCTATTTTGTTGTTGGAATTTTCCATTTATAAAATTTTGATATTTGTCTTTAATATTCACAATTTCTTGTGACTCAACTGACTCTGAATATTCCCAATTTACCATATGATTTAACCCCTAGGAAAATAATAACTAGCTTGATATGCACCTGTCTTTAGTTTTTTAATTTGTTTAAGAACATCATCTAAAAGACTTGACGCTCCAAATCTAAATAGATCTGGAGTTAACCACTCATCTCCCATTTCCTCATTAATTAAAACTAAATACCGTATTGCATCTTTTGAGTCTCTTATGCCACCTGCAACTTTGATTCCTGCAGAGATCCCTGTTAGATTTTTAAAGTCTAATACTGCTTTAGCCATCACATAACAAGCCTGTCTAGATGAACCAACTGATAATTTTCCTGTTGAAGTTTTAATAAAGTCAGATCCAGCAGCTAAAGAAATTAAGCTAGCTTTTCTTATATTTTCATAAGTTTTCAAATCTCCAACCTCAAGAATTGTTTTTAGATGAACATCCCCACAAGCTTCTTTTAAAGCAACTATTTCATCATATACTTTTCTGTAGTCACCCTCTAAAAAAGCTTTTCTATTAATAACAATGTCTATCTCATCAGCTCCAGAATCAATTGCATACTTAGTGTCTAATAACTTTGACTCCATTGGAACCTGGCCACTAGGAAAATACGAAGATACCGCCGCAACTTTGACGCCAGAATTTCCTACTTTTTCTTTTGCAATGCTGACTAAAGAAGGATAAACACAAACTGCAGCTACGTTTTTTATATCAAGATTGCTTGGATCAGGAGTAATTGCTTTTGCTACCATTTGTGATATCTTGCCTTCAGTATCTTCACCTTCAAGTGTTGTTAAATCACACATTGAAACAATCATATTAAGTGCATCTAATTTAGAATCTTTTTTAATACTTCTAGTAGCCAAAGAGTCAACTCTCTCATTCAAGCCAACAGAATCAATCCTTGAATCAAATACAAGCTCTAAAATATCTTCCCATTTAATACTTAGAGCCGCTGTTTTATTATTCATAATTTTATGGTAAATGATAAGTGGTGTTTTTAGTAGTAGTAATTAATCTAATGCCTTGACATGTTCTGGTTTTTGACTTACTTCACTTTCAGTTAGATCAGCCAAGCCTCCAAAAACAGCAAACATATTTGTCCAATTATCTTGTTTTTCAAGTATCTTTTTTGCAACTTTTGAATCAGTTTTTTCGATATGCAGCTCTAAAATTGTTCTTAATTCCAAAATATCAATTTCGTTGAGTTTTCTATACTCGGGTGCAGCTTTAGAGACATATTCTTTAAAATTTTTCTGAGTACTTAAAACGATAGCTTTGCCACCAGTCATTCCAGCACCAAAGTTAAAACCTACTTTACCTAAGACTATTAATGTCCCTCCGGTCATATATTCAGCACCATGCGCACTGCATCCTTCAACTACACCAATTCCTCCACTGTTTCTTACTCCAAATCGTTGACCAACAGTTCCTGAAATAAACAATTGACCTCCAGTTGCACCGTATAAGATAGCATTTCCAGCAGCATGATATGCTCCTTGCATTTTTTTACCTTGAGGAATAATAGTTATACTTCCCCCAGCCATGCCTTTTCCAACATAATCATTAGCATTGCCGGTTAATTTAAGATTGATACCCTCTCTGATAAAAGCACCGAAACTTTGTCCAGCAGCACCTGACAGATTTATATACGTGGGATTTGCAATTAGTTTATCTTGGTACTTCTTTATTGATATTTCTCCAGATAATCTTGCTCCTATGCTTCTATCTTCATTAGCTATTGGATACTGCAAAAATGAACTGCTTCCACTTTCTAATAACTTTATTACTTCTGATGTAATCCTTCTAGACAATCTTCCTTCACTGTGTCGAATAAAACCTGGGTGTTTTTCTTCTATTGAGAAATTCATTAATAATCTATGAAGGCTTTTCGAGAGATCGTTATTTGAAATTTTTAACCCTAGCAAATCTGCTCTACCTCTTAAGTCTTCTAAATTATCTAAATTTAATTCATCTAAAAATGATGTAATATCATTTGCGATGAACCTAAATAGTTGCACAACTTGTTCAGGTGCACCTGGAAATTTTGCTCTTAAATTTTCATCCTGCGTTGCAATTCCTACAGGACAAGTATTCTCGTGACATTGACGAACCATTTTGCAACCTAAAGCCAAAAGAGGTAAAGTTCCAAAACCAAACCTATCAGCACCAAGAATAGAACCAATTATCACGTCTTTTCCTGACCTTAATCCGCCATCAACCTCAAGAAGGACCTTATGTCGCATATTGTTTTTAACTAATGCTTGATGAGTTTCACTTAAACCTAATTCCCAAGGAGATCCAGCATGCTTAATGCTTACCCATGGGCTAGCACCTGTACCACCATCACTTCCAGCAATTGTTATAATATCTGCACCTGCTTTTGCTACTCCAACAGCAATTGTTCCTACACCAGGTTCTGAAACTAATTTAACTGATACTGGGCAATCAGGATTAAAGGTTTTTAAATCATAAATTAACTGGGCTAAATCTTCGATTGAATAAATATCATGATGTGGTGGAGGTGATATTAGAGTAACACCTTCAACTGTATGTCTTAATTTAGCGATGTGGCTGTCAACTTTAAAGCCTGGTAGCTGACCACCCTCTCCTGGCTTTGACCCTTGTGCCATTTTAATCTGAAACTCCTCTGCAGAAGCCAAATAATCTGGTGTAACACCAAATCTTCCTGAAGCAATTTGTTTTATTTTAGAGTTTTTATTTGTTCCATATCTAGATGGATCTTCACCACCTTCACCAGAACCAGATTTTCCACCAATCTCATTCATAGCTTCAGCCAAGGCTTGATGTGCTTCTTCAGACAAAGCACCCAAAGACATAGAGCTTACTGTGAACTTACTGAATATGTCGCTTAATACTTCATCATTAAACTCTCGATTGTGTTTTAGTGTTGTTGGTAAAGTAAATAAATCTCTCAATTGAACATCTGAACGATTTTCTAAAGTAGACATATACTCATTCCAATCTTCGAGATTTCCTGATCTCACAGCTTTTTGTAACTTTAAAACTGTCTTAGGAGATGTTACATGAGTTTCAGCGCCTTTTTTGTGTTTGTAAAACCCACCAACACCATCTTCTTCTGTATTGCTTTCACCATATACTTTTAATTCGTCATTAAAAAACTTAAAACCCAAACCCTCTGTTCTTGTTTTAGTAAATTTAAATATGTTATCTACTATTTCTTTATTTAAACCAATTACCTCATAAAGTTCTGATCCTCTGTATGAAGAGATAGTACATATACCCATTTTTGACATTATCTTTAACAAACCCTTATTCAGTGCCTTGCTATAGTTTTCTTGAGCTTCTTCTGGTGATAAATTTAAATCTTGCGCAAGAAGTGACAATTGACGAACTCTTTCAAGTGCTAGATAAGGCCAAACTGCAGATGCACCATAAGCAATATGACAAGCTAGATCGTGGGAATCTCTTATTTCTCCTGATACTACAACTAATGAAGCTTTCAATCGTATACCTTCATCAATTAAAAAGTGATGAACTTTTGCTAGTGCCATAAGTGAAGGAATTGCTGTTTCTCCTTCTTTTATTGTTCGATCGGACAAAATAATTACTGATTTTTTATGTTCCACAATCTCTTTTTTAATTTCTTCACACAATTTAATTAAAGAGTTTTCCAGGGATGTTTTATTTTTAATATATGTTGTTGAAAATACTGCAGTCTTATTTTTTAATATCTTATCATTAGTTAAAGCGTCATAAGAGCTACCACTCAATATTGGAGAATTTAGAGTTATTAAATTGGCTTGTTGAGAAGTCTCTTTCAGAATTGAGCCTCTTTTACCTAAATATGTCTTAGTGGACATAACAAATCTCTCTCGAATTGGATCTATTGGTGGATTTGTGACTTGAGCAAACATTTGATGAAAATAGCGACTCAAACGGGGATTATTTTTGCTCATTACTGCAAGTGAAGTATCATTGCCCATTGATCCAGTTGGAATATCTCCTTTGAGCATTGGAGATAAAATTAATCTGTCTTCTTCAGGTGTATAAGCGTAATACTCAGATAACATTTCTAAATCAATTGCAACGTCTTCTTTGTCGCTGTATTTTTGATCTACTATTAAAGGTCTTGAGCTTACCCAGTCTTCGTATGGGTTTTTATCACTTAGTTTCTGAATTACTTCACTTTCATCTAAAAGCTCATCCGTTTCTAGTCTGTATCTGATTGTTTGACCTGGTTCAAGTTGCGCAGTTTTAAATGCACCAGCCTCAACAGAAGGACAAATACCTACTTCAGAAGCTGCTAAGACATATCTGTCTGATATCATCCAACGCAAAGGCCTTAATCCACTTCTATCTAGACCAGCAATGATATCTTTACCATCTGATGCAACAATTGCTGCAGGTCCATCCCAAGGTTCCGTGAGAAATGCATGATATTGATAAAATGCTTTCTCTTTTTTGGTAAATCTTGGATTATTTTCCCATGCAGATGGTATTAACATCTCCTGAGAATGAGCAAGAGTTCTGCCAGATCTAACTAATAGCTCTATTGCATTATCTAATTGACCAGAATCAGAGATTCCATCATCAATAAATGGTTTTAATTTCTCAATATCGTCTTTCCAAAATGAAGAAGAAGCATCAACTTCCCTTGCTTTCATCCAAGACAGATTAGATTGTATCGTATTGATCTCGCCATTATGAGCCAACATTCTAAATGGTTGCGCCTTATCCCAAGTTGAAGAAGTATTCGTTGAAAATCTTTGGTGAAATATACCAAATCTAGTTTTATAAAGTGGATTACGAAGATCCCAATAGAAATCTGATGTTTGTGTTGCTGTAAACAGTCCCTTGTAAACAACAGTTTTTGATGAACATGAGTTTATGTGTATATTTAAAAAATCAATTTCTTTAATCTTTTTCTCTAAAGTTTTTCGAAATAGAAAAAGTTTTTTTTCGAATTCTTTATGATTTTCTTTTTCAGCACTAATTATGCCTTGATAAATTGAAGGTTTAGATTTCTTTGCAAGATCACCTAAGACTTGTTTATCAGTTGGGACTTTTCTCCAATATAAATGTTTTATGCCGAATTGTTCTAGTTCTTCATTAATTAAATCTATAGATTCATCAACATTTTTAGGGTCAAAAAAACATGAGATGATTCCAATTTTAGTTTTTTCATCAAGGTCAATACTAAGCTCTTTTAATTCTGCTCTAATCAACTCAAATGGTATTTCAGTTAAAACTCCTGCACCATCTCCAGTACCATCAGCAAACTTAGCTCCTCTATGATCTAAATTAGCTAAGCATTCTAAAACTTTTAAAGTCATTCCATGTGTAGGAGGAATGTTTCTAGAGGCTATAAATCCAACACCACATGAATCTTTTTCAGAAAAATCAAACATAATTCAGAATATTGTAATTCATTTAAGCCCAAATTGAAAGATGAAAATCAGCCAAACAATCAAAAAGGGGGAAACCTTATGAGATATGGCTGATTTTCAACCTTTGTTATCTATTTTTTAAGAATAAAATCTCCATAAGCGGTAGTCCCGTGCTCAGAAGCATCCAAGCCCGCAATTTCCTCTTCTGGGGTTACTCTTAAACCAACTGCTGAATCAATAGCTTTTAGGACAATAAATGATGTTATGTATGCCCATGCAGCTATTGCAAGCATACCAATGATTTGAGGCACAAATAATGAACTTCCTCCATTAATTAAACCATCATTAGTATCAAATATAGCAACAGCAAGAACACCCCATGCACCACATACTCCGTGGACTGAGATAGCACCTACTGCATCGTCGAAACCTTTCTTTTCAATGAAATTGATTGAATACACTACTAGAACACCTGAGACTAAACCAATTAATACTGCTCCCAAATTGTTCACGTTAGCACAACCTGCTGTAATGCCTACAAGTCCTGCAAGAGCACCATTTAAAGTCATGCTCACGTCAGGCTTTCCAGAGATCATAGATGTATACATTGCAGAAATAGATGCTGCCGCAGCAGACAATGTTGTGGTAACTGCAATAGATGCGAGATCAACATCAACAGCAGCTAATGCTGAACCAACATTGAATCCATACCAACCAAACCATAAAATAAATACTCCAAGTGCACCAGCAACCATGGAGCTGCCTGGTAATGGAAGGGGTGAACCTTGATCATCGTACTTTCCAATTCTTGGGCCTACAACTGTAACTGCAGCAAGAGCTGCAAATCCACCAACCATATGAACAACTCCTGAACCGGCAAAATCAATAAATCCTAAATCGCCAAGCCATCCCTGACCACTCCATACCCAATGGGTAACAATTGGATATATTAAACCGCAAATAAAAGGTTGGAACAATAGATAAGCACTAAATTTAGTTCTTTCAGCTACGGCACCAGAAACTATAGTTGCAGCAGTTGCTGCGAATACGACTTGAAAGAAATATGTTAAAGAGTCCCCTTCAAGGAAGAAGTTACCATACGCTAGAAAACCTCCGAGTGTTGTGCCTCCATAAGCTAAAGCAAAACCAAAAGCCCAATAAGTTATTGCACCAACAGAAAAATCCATAAAGTTTTTCATAACAATATTTACTGAGTTCTTAGATCTTGTAAACCCTGTCTCAACCAACATAAAACCTGGTTGCATAAACATTACTAAAATACCTGCGATGACTACCCACAGGCTGTCAACTGAATTTACTATCATTGATTCCATTTTTTCTCCTTTTATTAAGTCTCAAATCTACTAGGTGAATAAATTAAATTGTTAGAAAAAAGTTAAATGATTATTACTGAAATGTTTCTTAAATGTTACAAATTTGAAGTCATTTTTTATTTAATGAATGTAAAAATCGCTATCCTTATTGCATGTCAAAAAATATTCTTGTAGCTGTTGCGTGGCCCTATGCAAGTGGTTCTAGACATCTAGGCCATATTGGTGGAGCATATCTGCCTGCTGATATTTTTGCAAGGTACCACAGAGTTGTTGGTAACAATGTTTTAATGGTGTCAGGAAGCGACGTTCACGGTACCCCAATAACTGTTAGAGCTGATGCAGAAGGTGTGGAACCAATAGATATAGTCAATAAATATCACAATGAATTTTTGGGGTATTGGGAAAAACTTGGTATTTCTTGGGATAACTATACAACAACAATGACTGATACTCATATAGAGGTTGTCCACGATATATTCAATAAACTTCTAGAAAAAGGATTTATCGACAAGCAAAAATCTTTACAAGCATATGACCCTGGGGAAAATAAATTTTTACCAGATAGGTATGTAGAGGGCACTTGTCCTTACTGCTCTTATAGTGAAGCAAGAGGTGACCAGTGTGATAGCTGTAGTAAAACTCTTGATCCAGAAGAATTAATAAATCCAATAAGTAAAATATCTGGAAACAAAGCAGAATTTAAAGAGACTGAACATTTTTTCTTAAAACTAAGTCTGCTTGAGGACCAGTTAGCTTCATGGCTCGATGAAAAAGAAGGATGGAGACCTCATGTAATAAATTGGGCTAAATCATTCGTAAAAGACGGATTACAAGACAGAGCAATAACAAGAGATTTAGATTGGGGCATAGAAATACCTGTAGATGATCTTGGTTCTGGAAAAAAAATATATGTTTGGTTTGAAGCAGTCATCGGTTATTTATCTGCATCAAAAGAATGGGCAAAAAATAAAGGAAACGAAAAAGAGTGGACGGAATGGTGGAATAATGAATCTGCTGGAACATATTACTTTATAGGTAAAGATAATGTCCCATTTCATGCTGTAATCTGGCCAAGCATTTTGCTTGCATATGAAGGGTTAAACCTGCCAACAAATGTTCCAGCTAATCAATATATATTAGTAAAAGGGGAAAAAGCTTCTGCAAGTAGAGGTGTCGGAAAAACCCTCCAAGAATATCTTGATGAATGGAATCCAGACGCTTTACGATATGCTTTGGCTTCTGCATTGCCCGAACAATCAGATACTGAGATTAGTGAAGATGAAATGATTAGAAGAAATAATGAAGAACTTGTTGCAGCATGGGGAAATTTAGTTCAAAGAGTTTTTACACAAATTCAAAATAATTTTTCAAAGATAAGTGAAATAGATGAAGCAGATGAAGTTGATAAGAAACTATTAAAAGAAATGTCAGAATCTTATGACATAGTAGGGCAACTAATTGAGAAAGTGGAATTAAAAGCAGCTTTACAAGAATCAATGCGTTATGTATCAAAAGTTAACGGTTATCTTAATGAAACTGAACCTTGGAAAGTTATTAAAGAAGATGAAAAGCGTGCTGGCCGAATTTTATATACTGCTTTGGAAGCAATTGATAGTTGTGCAAATCTACTTTATCCATTCATGCCATCAACCAGCGATTTAGTTAGATCTGCTATTCCAAGAGAAACTGAAAATTTATGGGGTTTAAATAAAATAAAAACAGGAGTCGAATTAAAAGAAATTGGACTCCTGTTTAATAAGTTTGATTAAGACTTTGAATCTTTAAAAATCCCATCGATTTCATCAATAAGTTTTAAAAGCTCTTCTCCAACTGCTGGGTCTTCTGATTTTTTAGCTTCTCCTGCTTTTTTTGTTGCCATCCAAAACAAATCATGAAGATTAGGATACTTCTCTAGATGTTCTGGTTTAAAATAATCTGTCCACAATACCCAGAGATGATGCTTTACTTCTTCTGCTCTTTCTTCTTTTATAGTCACACATCTTTGACGAAAACTAGGATCGTCTGAATCCTGGTATTTCTTTGACGCATTTAAAACAGATTCTGCTTCAATCCTTGCCTGTGCAGGATCGTAAACACCGCATGGAAGATCACAATGCGCATAGGCAAATTTAGTTGGCCTAAATAATTTCATAAAACTCCTTTTTTTATATATTATAATTTTATATAGAGCATATGTTAAAAACACTCGGAAGATTCATAAATTTAAAAACTATTATTTTAGTTGCCGTATATGTATTTCTTAAAAAAGAAGACAAATCAATAACAACATATGAGATAAAAGAAGAAAGTATGAGTCCGGAATTACTACCAGAGGATTATGTTGTTGCAGTTAAAACAAATGAACCATTTAATAGAGGCGACATGGTCATTTTTGAGAATTCTGAAAAAAGTATCTCTGTAGTTAAAAGAGTCCTGGGTCTACCTGGAGAAACTGTGTCAGCATCTGACGGTGAATTAAAAATAAATGGAAACACAATTAATGACTCTTGGGCTAAGACTGTAACAGATGATTTCATAGATTGTAAAGTCAATGAAAATGAAGTATTTGTTTTAGGAGATCAACGAAGGTTATCTACTAGTGACTCTAGAACCTTAGGTGCAATAGATTCATCTCAATGTTTAAAAGTGAAGTATAGGTACTGGCCATATCAGAGAATCAAGGCATATGAGTAATTCCCTATTTTGTAGTTGGTGCAAAGGAGAAATGGCATATATCCATGGGCATGCAGCATGCATAAATAACTCTTGTTCTATGTTTGGATTAAATCAAGCTGAATGTTGCTCTGGAGAAAATGTTGATAATTGTGTGGGAACTCAGCAAAATGAAATCACATTATCCCCGCAAAGATTACAATAAAAATAGAATATAAATGAGTACTGAAAATAAAACTGTTGAATCTATTCCAGCTATAACCATCAGGTTTGCCGGTGACTCCGGTGACGGTATGCAGCTAGTTGGTACACGATTTACCGATACATCTGCCGTTTTTGGAAATGACTTAGCGACTCTTCCTGCATTCCCTGCCGAGATCAGAGCACCTCAAGGAACTATTGCTGGAGTATCTTCATTTCAAGTTCAAATTGCTGATTTCGATATATTAACACCAGGTGACAATCCAGATGTCCTAGTAGCAATGAACCCTGCTGCATTAAAAGCTCACCTTCATGACTTAGCACCAAATGGAATGCTGATTTTGAATGAAGATGCTTTTGAAGAAAAAAATATTACCAAAGCCGGATATAAAGTAGACCCGAGAGAATCTGGTGAATTAGACGGATACAGAGTGTTTCAAGTTCCAATGGAAAAACTAACCAAGGAAGCTTTAGAAGAATTCGATTTACCTGGTAGAGCAGTTTTGAGATCAAAAAACATGGTCGCTCTTGGATTAATATCATGGACTTTTAACAGGCCTCTAGAAGATACTGAAAATTGGATAAATGATAAATTTAGTAAACTTCCAGAGATTGCTAAGGCTAATATCAAAGCATTAAAAACCGGTTATAACTTTGGAATAACTGTCGAAGCATTTCATCATACCTACGTTGTTGAAAAAGCAGCTCTTCCTGCTGGTGAA
Source organism: uncultured Candidatus Actinomarina sp. (assembly GCA_902595195.1). Lineage (GTDB taxonomy): Bacteria > Actinomycetota > Acidimicrobiia > Actinomarinales > Actinomarinaceae > Actinomarina. Next base: position 19,268 of record CACJPC010000002.1, read on the forward strand.
TATACAAATATTAATGGAAATATAGGTTTGAGCTGGGGTTTAATTGCTGCCGCAAAGAAAGCAAATCTAGATTTATTTTATGGAAGCTATCCGATCACACCAGCATCAGATATTTTGCATGAACTTTCAAAACACAAAAACTTTAATGTCATTACTTTTCAAGCAGAAGATGAAATCGCAGCTGCAGCTGCTTCTGTTGGTGCTTCATTTACAGGAAAGCTTGCAGTTACTGGTACTAGTGGTCCAGGACTAGCTCTCAAAAGTGAAACGATTTCATTAGCGCTATCTGCAGAACTGCCATTAGTCATTGTGAACGTACAAAGAGGTGGGCCATCTACTGGACTTCCAACGAAACCTGAACAATCAGATTTAATGTTTGCATTATATGGAAGACATGGTGAGTCACCTCTTCCAGTTGTAGCTGCTAAATCTCCTTCTCATGCTTTTTATGCAGCTTATGAAGCTTCCAGAATTGCTTTAAAATATATGACTCCAGTGATTTTATTATCTGACAACTATGTTGCAACTGGTTCTGAACCATGGAACCTTCCAAATACTGAAGAACTAAATGAATTAGAGACAAACATCATTACAAAACTTAATACAGAAGATGGGTTTTTGCCATTCTTAAGAAATGTTGATACATTTGCTAGGCCATGGGCACTGCCTGGTACTCCAGGACTAGAGTATAGAGTCGGTGGTCTTGAAAAAGAAGAGGGAACAGGAAATGTTTCTTATGACGCTGCAAACCACCAATATATGACAGATATGAGAGCATGGAAAGTTTCCAACATAGCAAATGATATTGATAAGTTAGAAATTCATGGTGATGAATCAGCTGATACATTAGTTCTTGGTTGGGGATCAACTTATGGAGGGATTACACAAGCCGTAAATAGATTGAATGAAAAAGGTGTCAAAGTTGCGAGTGCGCATTTTGTTCATCTCAATCCTTTCCCAGACAACACACTTGAAGTTATATCTAAATTTAAAAAAGTAATCATTCCTGAGTTAAATACTGGTCAGCTACTTAAATTAGTTCGAGAGGCATTTTTAGTTGATGCACGAGGAATTAATAAAGTTTCCGGTGAGCCATTTACTGCTCAGGAGCTAACTGATAAAATTGAGGCAATTATAAATGAGTAAAATACCTGTTACCTATAAGAGAACTGATTTACAAAGCGACCAAGAAGTCAAGTGGTGTCCTGGATGTGGTGACTACACTATCCTTGCGTCAGTCCAGAATTTCATGGCTGAGATGGGTATTTCAAAAGAGAAAATAGTTTTTGTCTCTGGAATTGGTTGCGCAGCAAGGTTCCCATATTACATGAACACATATGGTGTTCACTCAATTCATGGTAGAGCACCAGCAGTAGCTACTGGTGTATCAGTATCAAATCCAGATTTATCTGTTTGGGTTGTCTCTGGTGATGGTGACGCACTGTCTATTGGAGGTAACCACTTAATTCATGCACTACGTAAAAACGTAAACATCAAAATTCTTATGTTTAATAATCAGATTTATGGACTAACTAAAGGCCAGTACTCTCCTACCAGTGAGGAAGGTAAAAAGACAAAGTCATCACCTTTTGGTTCAGTAGAAATGCCACTCAATCCAATGAGTCTTGCAATAGGTGCTGAAGCAACTTTTGTAGCAAGGTCCATTGATATGGATAGAGATCTTACTGCAGGAATTTTAGAAGAAGCCAAAAACCATAAAGGTTCTGCTTTTGTAGAGATTTATCAAAACTGTAATGTCTTCAATGATAAAGCCTTCGAACAGTTGACCAATAAAGAGACCAAAGTAGCAAATAGAATAAATTTAGTACATGGTGAGAAAACAGTTTTTGGGGAAGATGGTCATAAAGCTGTAGTTATCAGAAATGGTATTGCGCAAATTGTTGATACTAAAGATGTCGATGAATCTGAAATCTATGTTCATAACATTCATGAAGAGAACCCATCAATCGCTTTCTCTTTATCTAGACTTTCTCATGGTCCATATGGCCCAACACCACTTGGTGTATTTAGAAAAGTCCAGAGAGATACCTTTACCGAAGAGGTTCATGATCAAATTGATGTAGCTAAAGAACAAAAAGGTGAAGGCGAATTAGATAAGCTTATACGTTCTTTAGGAACTTGGGAAGTAAGTTAATTTAAGACTTATTCGTCTAAATAGTCTATTTGATCCGTTGGCATAATCAATGCTGTTGCAGCATTAACTATATGGGAGACAATTCTTTTTAAATATCTAAAAAAGAGTGTTGTTGCTACAGGATATTGAATCTTTTCTTTGTTTTCTAGCAAAGCTGTAATGCGTTTGTCAATATCAGTTGAAATTGATGACCCTAAAGTAATTAAATCCTGAACTTTTGATTCATCATCTAACGCAATGCAAGACTGAAGATAAACAATTAATTTACCAATATCATTTCGAAGCTCAATATATGAGTCCAGATCATCACCTTTTGCAAAAGTATTTCCTGTTTCAGCAATTTCAAAAAGATTTTTACAGTAATCTCCAATACGTTCGATATCTTTTGACATAGTCATATATGAAAGTAATAAAGGTATGTCCAAACTTCTTGAATTCACTGCAGAGTGAATAATCATTTCTCTTCTGACTTCTCTGTGCAGTTCGTTTATAGCTTTATCTGTATCATATAAATCATCTCTAACCGAGTCTAAATTAGTATCACCTAATAAAGCATTCATCGATATATCAAAAACACGCGTGCTATTAGTTAACATCTCGCTTAATTTTGCGTCAATATTGTCTAATGAATTTTTACTCATCTTTTCTCCTTAATTAAATAGTACTACTCCAAGTAATGGAAGCAGTAAGAAAGTTACTAAAACATATAAGATTGCTACGTATCTTCTTTTAGCAGTAACAACAGCTAGGCTTTTAGCTAGATTTACAGGGATATTTCTAATAAATTGTATTGGATAAATGATCGCTACTCCAATTGCATTAAAGAATACATGATGTAAAGCGATAGTTAGACCTGCTGAGTTATCAACAGCAAAACTTGCTAAGACCGCTGTTATAGTTGTCCCAATATTTGCACCTAAAGTTATCGGGAAAGCGTTCTCAATTGATAATATTCCAGAACCGACAATTGGAACAAGTATGGATGTTGTGATACTTGAGCTCTGTACTGAAAAAGTAATTAATATTCCAATCAAGATAGCAAGTAAGCCTCCACCTTTAGCTAATGCTCTATCAAGACCCATCTCAATTTGATTGAGCATTAATGATTTCATATTTTTAACAACATTTCTCAAGCTTAAAAAGATACAACCTATTGCAATAACGATTAGGATCACTGCATAGACTCTATAAGAGTTCTCATTGAGATTGCCAATAAATGGAACTGCATTTAATCCATCAAGAATATTATTAGATCCCCATTTGATTGCATTTTTAATTGGGCTATCTGGTTTTGTAGCTGTGAAGCCTGTCGCCAAAATGAATTCTGTTCCGTCTTCTGCCATTTTGGTAATGAATCCAGTTATGAGATCTAAAGGAAATAAGATTATAACAACGATTACGTTGAAAAAGTCATGCATAGTTGAAGCAGCAAACGCTCTCTTGAATTCTTGTTCTCTTCGTACGTGCCCAAAAGATACAAGCGTATTTGTAACAGTCGTTCCTATGTTGGCACCCATTACCATAGGGATTGCATATTCAAGACTTAAAACTCCACTACCAACTAATCCGACAATTGTAGATGTCGTAACTGATGAGGATTGAACCAAAACAGTACACAATATTCCCACGAGCAATCCTGCAAATGGATTTGAAACAGATTCAAAAAGTTGATCAGTATATTCTGCACCAAGAGTTTTGATACCCTTTTCAAGAAGTTTTATAGATACAAGAAAGAAGTATAAGAAAAATAATGCGAAGCTTAAGTTTTTAACGACTTTTAAATTCATATTCCGTATGAATTATATATGAGTTTAAATTAAATTAAATTAAGATTTACTGTTCGTTTACTTTACGTTTACTTTAGGAAAAATTATTGAGAATGTTGACCCGAAACTGAGTTTGCTTTCTATTTCGATTCTTGCATTATTTCTATCAATAGCATGTTTTACAATTGCTAGACCTAGCCCAGTCCCCCCTAGTTTTCGAGACCTGCCTTTATCTACTCTATAAAACCTTTCAAATATCTTTTCTTGATCGGCTTTTGATATTCCAGACCCAAAATCTTGAAAAGAACAAATTATCTCAGAATCACTCGTCTCTGTTTTAATAAATATATTTTCTTCTAGTGGTGAATACTTAAGAGCATTTTTGATTAAGTTTTTAACAGCTATGGAAATATCATCATAATTTGCAAAAATTTCAGCTTTTGTCTTTTTATATCCCACTCTCTTTTTATTTTGTTTCGAAAGATATGAAATCTCATTTGAAATCACTTCATGTAAATCTATTATTTCCATTTCAATATCTGAGGATTCCATTGAAGAAAGGTCTAGCAAATCAGAAATCAATTCGTTCATACGATCTGAATCCCTTAGAATTTGCTCCAAAAATGATTTCGCCATTCCATCCTTTAACTTTAAGGACCTTAGTGCGGATTCAGCAGCAAGTCTCACAGAAGCTACAGGAGTTTTTAATTCATGAGAAGCATTTGCTATAAACTCTTCTTTAATCCTAGTAATCTCTAAGAACTCTTCTGTATTATCACTCATCGATAAGTTTGTATCCCATACCTCTAATAGTCATAAGTTTTTTTTGGTTTTTTGGGATTTTCCTCTATTCTTTCTCTAATTCTTTGTATATGCACATCAAGTGTTTTGGAATTTCCAGCAAAACTATAACCCCAGACTTGATCAAATAATTCCTCTCTTGAAACTAAGTTACCAGCATTGTCACATAAAAAATAAAGTAATTCAAACTCTCTGGGTCTTAAGTCAATAAGCTCTCCCTTTACTTTTGCTTCATATCTAAGTGGACTCATTTCAATATCCCCAACAATTATTTTGTCATTATCTGCAAAGTTGGTTTTTTGGCTTGCATTTGTAGGAGGTGAAAACTGCGATCTTCTCATGACAGCTTTGACACGACTAATTAATTCTTTAACAGAAAAAGGTTTCGTAATATAATCATCCGCACCTATTTCTAAACCTGTAATTTTATCTACTTCATCATCTCTAGCCGTCACCATTATTATTGGAACATTTGAAGTTTTCCTTATAGATCTGCATATATCTAAACCTGAAATTTCAGGAAGCATAATATCCAGTATCACCAAATCAAAATGTTCTTCTTCAAAAAGATCTAGAGCAATTGGACCTTCATCAACATGAGTTACCCTCATGCCCTCATTTTTAAGATTATAAATTATTCCTTCAGCAATACTTTTTTCATCTTCTACAAGTAATATTTTCTTTGCCATTAGAACTCTTTAAATTCTCCAGTGACTAGAAATGAGGCTAATTCGCAAATATCCACAGCGTGATCTCCTCCTCTTTCTAAAGTTCTCACACATGTTATTAGTCTAAATAATCCACTATATAAATCTTTATTACCAGATATATTAGGAACTTCATTTAGCATCTTATTGTAAAGACTATTGATAAGCTCATCTTTTCTTGCGGTTGATAAGGCTAACTCCGCATCTCTGTTTTTTAAACTTTCTAACGCTGAAGAAGCCATGTCTATGACCATATCACCCATTTCTACAACAATTTTATGTAAACTTTCTGGAATGGGTAAATCATGTATTTCGTGAGTTGTTTTTCCTAAATAGACCGACAAATCTCCAAGTCTTTCTAAGTGCAAACTTGCTTGCAAAATTGATGTTGAGAGTCTTAAATCTGATGCAACAGGTTGTTCGGTAGCCATTAGTTCGAACCAGTCTTGATCAATCTTCATATACGCATCATCTATTTCATCATCTTTATCCATCACTTCTGATGCTTTTAAAGTATCTTTATCTTCTAGTGCTCTAACAGCACCTACCAACGAATCGAGAACCAATGTTCCCATGATGTGTAAATCAGTTTCAAGATTATTTATTTTCTGCTCTAAACTCATCCAAACCTCCCACTTATATATTCTTCCGTTAAACTTTCAGATGGATTTGTAAACATAGTCTTTGTATCACTATATTCCACCAATTCACCAGTCCTTCTTCCATCATCAGTAGCCTTTGTTGTAAAAAAAGCACAGTAATTAGATACTCTTGATGCTTGTTGCATGTTGTGAGTCACTATGAGGATGGAAAAGTCTTTTACTAATATCTGCATCAAATCTTCAATTTTTTTAGTTGCGACAGGGTCTAGTGCTGAACATGGTTCGTCCATCAATATAGTATCTGGTTCGACTGCAATTGTTCTTGCAATGCATAATCTCTGTTGTTGACCTCCAGAAAGATCAAGAGCATTTTTATCTAGGTCGTTTTTCACTTCATCCCATAGAGCTGCTTGTGTAAGTGCTTTTTCAACTCTGTCATCTAAATTGTCAGTCATATTATTAACTTTTAATCCAAAAGTTATATTTTCTCTTATTGACTTTGGAAATGGATTTGGTTTTTGAAAAACCATACCAATTCTTCTTCGTACTTGTACTGGGTCTACTTCTTCATCGTATAGGTTTATGCCTTGATAATTTATCTCACCGTTTACTACAGCATTAGGAATCAGATCATTCATTCTATTAAATGATCTGATAAGAGTACTCTTGCCACAACCTGATGGTCCTATGAAAGCAGTTATATTATTTTTAAACATATCCATAGATACATTTTTCACAGCAGTAAAGTCTCCATAACTTACTGAAACATCTCTTACTGTAAAAACATGATCTAATTCTTTTTTTTGTTGTTATTTCAGTTTCCATTTATTCCTTTCTGGTTATTACCAGTCTTTTTCAAATTTATTCCTAATAATTAAGGCCAAAGCATTCATACTTAGAAGCAAACCAAGCAATAAAATTATTCCCGCAGATGATGTGTCTTTCCACTCTGCTTGTGGATATCCTATCCAGTTATAAACTTGTATTGGTACGGCAGTAAATCCGCTAAGTGGTGTGTCTGGATAATAATTTACATAGGTTAACGCACCCATAAAAATTAATGGAGCAGTCTCTCCGATGGCTCTTGACAGTCCGAGAACCATTCCTGTAACCATACCTGGGATTGCAGATGGTACTACTTGTCTAAAAAATTGCTTGAAATTTTGTCGAACCAAGTGCCAACGCACCTTGCCTTATTGTGTCCGGAACAGCTTTTAATGCTTCTCTAGAAGCAACAATAACAACAGGAAGAATAAGTAATGTCAAGGTTAAACCTCCTGATAATACAGATCTGCCAAAACCTGCGAGTCTGACAAAAACAGCCAACCCCATTAGTCCATAAATTACTGAGGGAACTCCCGCTAAATTAGTTAAATTTAACTCAATAAATCTGGTTAATTTATTTTTTGGAGCAAATTCTTGTAGATATATATAGCTGCACCTGCACCAAGAGGAAATGTTGCAAATATTACTATTATCATTAACCAAACTGTTCCTGCAAAAGCTGGACCTATTCCAGCTTTAAGTGGATCACGAGAATCTAAGCTTGTTAAGAAATCTCTTGGATTATCAATTGTTACTTTACTAATAAGCCCTAGTTCATAATCGTTAAATAACCTTGAATACCCTGTTGAAATTACATCATAAATAAGTGTCATTAAGGTAACAATTGCAACTGTTACACAAAAATACAAAATACTTAGAAAAGCCAATTCTTTTAATTGCCTTTCCTTTTTAGTTTCGGCAAACACAGAGCTACTGTTCATATTCTTTCCTGTATTTTCTAGCGATGTAATCTGAAAAAATATTGAGAACAAAAGTCATAATAAAAAGTGTTATTCCTAGCGCAAATAAAGCATTGTATGCTGTTGTTCCATGAGGAGTGTCTCCAAGTGAAACATTTACAATAGAAGAGGTTATCGTATACATAGCTTTTCTAGGATCAAGATTCAACTCAGGATACTGCCCACCAGCAATGGTCACAATCATTGTTTCACCAATGGCTCGTGAAAATCCCAAAATAAATGATGCAATGATCCCAGACAAAGCCGCAGGTAACATTATTTTTAATGCTGTTATTCTCCGCGTAGATCCTAATGCGAGAGAACCCATCCTCAAAGATTTTGGAACAGCATTTAGCGCATCATCAGAAATTGATGCGATTGTTGGAATAATCATTATACCCACTGCAATGCCAGCTGAAATAGCATTAAAAACACCTGATCCAGGTATAAAACGCTGAACGATATTAGGTGTAATCCAATTTAAGGCAAAATAACCAAAAACAACAGTTGGTACACCAGCAAGTATTTCCATAATTGGCTTTATAACTTTTTCTTGTTCTTCTTGAAGCAAATTCAGAAAGGTAAATTGCTGAAAACAAACCTAAAGGAAAAGAGATCAAACATGCAATCAATGCGATATAGAGCGTTGAAGAAATCAAAGGTAAGACCCCATACACTGGGTTTTTAAATGTTGGTGTCCATCGAGTAGCAGTAAAATACTCTCTAATTGTGACTTCTGGATCTTGAAAAAAATTAATAGCTTCAGTTAACAAAGTAAAAACTATAGCTATTGAAATTAAAATTGCTGCAAAAGCTGACAACGTTATAAAAAACTTTACAACAGACTCAAGGGGCTTTGTTTTAGTTTTAGTTAGATTTAAATCTTTATACATTTCTATTTATAAAGAATTTAATTAGAAAAGGTAAATAGAAAGTAAATTGAAATTATCTTGGAATTAAACAAAGACGTATCTATGTATCTCTACACAGATACGTCTTTTGTTTTTTCAGCTACTGAAGTTCTGCCAAGCAGATAGAGCATTGGCTTTTTGATCTTCAAGCATAGGTACGTATCCAACTGCGGGAACAATAATATCCATTGCTTCAAAATAGAAGTCAACGAATGCTTTAACTACTTGATCCTCTTTTACAGATTCTGAAATATATATATATAACGGTCTTGCTAAATAGTAATTTCCTTCAAAAGCAGCTTCTGGTGGCTGACAACCATTTCCTGCGTCAACTTGTACTGCGTTTAATTTATCTTTGTTTTCTTCATAGTAAGCAAGTCCAAAATAACCAAGACCACCTTCAGAGCCAGAAACTCCATTTACTAAAACGTTATCATCCTCAGATGCTGTGTAGTCAGATCTACTACCTGCTTCTCCAGTTATTTCCTCATTGAAGAAATCAAAAGTACCTGAGTCCGTGCCAGGCCCATACAAATCTATTGGTACATCTGGGAATGTACTTCTTACTTCATTCCAGCTACTTACTGAACTATCGGCAACCCATATTGAATTTAACTCGTCAACTGTCAAGCATGTTGCCCAGTCATTTGAAGATGGAATTACTACTGATAATGCATCTATACCAACTTGCACCTCTAAATATTTTGTGTTGTTCTCTTCACAAAGCGCTACTTCTTTATCTTTTATTGCCCTTGATGCATTTGATATCATAGTCTCTCCAGGACAAAATTTCTTAAAACCACCACCTGTTCCAGAAACTCCAACTGAAATTTTCACATCAGGATTTAAAATTGTAAATTCTTCAGCTACAGCTTGGGTAATTGGAAAAACTGTTGAAGAACCATCAATCAATATCTCACCAGTAAGTGTCTCTGCTGCTGGCTCAGAAACTTCATTTGTAGATTCAACGGTTGTTTGAGTAACTAATTCCTCATCATCTGTTGCTGTATCAGAACTAGCTTCATTGCTATCACCGCATGCAACTACTAGTAAAGATAGAATCAATATTAATGATGTAAATTTAAATTTAGTCATTAAATTCCCTTTCTAATTTTTATTACTTAATTAAAAATATAAAATTAGTAAGTAAAAATGAAGTAAACCAAAGTTAAAAGTGATTCAAACTTAAACAAGTTCAGACGGAGAAGACCAATCTCCTCTATTAAAAGCTAAAATATAATTTTCATATCCTAAAAAGTCCTCTTTAAATTCATCTGGAATATTAAAACCCCACCAGTCATCTTTAAACTGACTTCGATGAGCTTTCATCGATTTAATTTTATGTTCAACATACTTTGTTCCATCAACCTCAACATCTATATCATCATGTTCACTTCCAATGGGGTTAAACCTGTTAAATTCTTCTTCTGAAATAATTCCAGCATCAAACATTTGTTGTCTTCTAGATTGCATTCTTTTTTTTAGACCAGGCACTGAAATAAAGACGCTCTGGAGTCCATACTTCTTGACCCTCTTTTAAAGGAAATTTGTCTAAATCACTGGCTGCAAAGAAGGCTGCAGTTCCGACTCTATGTGTCTGAATATGATCTGGATGACCGTATCCTCCAAAAGGGTCATATGTGATTAAAGCATCGGGTTTATATTTTCTAATTATGTCGACGAGTTTCCCAACAGGATCAAAATAGTTTTGTCTCCAGAAACAATCGGGGTCATCATTTTCACTAGTACCCATCATTCCAGAATCTTTAAACCCCATCCATTCATACTCTTTTACACCAAGAGCTTCAAGACTTGCCTCAAGCTCTTTTTTTCTCATTTCAGCGAGTTTAGGAAAAAGCTTTTCTGGATTATCGTAGTTATGAATTTCACCAGCAGAACCGTCAGTAGCTGTAGCTACTACAACCCTGTGTCCTTCGTCAGCATATTTTGCTAGAGTAACTCCAGTCGAGACGCTCTCATCATCTGGATGAGCGTGAAATGCTAAAAGAGATGACATTATTCCTCTGGAAAGGCTTTTTTAGCTAACTCTTGACCAAGTTCTACAGCTTTTTCGTGATCTCCATCAATCTTTTCAACAAGTTCGCCAAGAACAATTACTTTCTCTCCAGTTATTTGAAGTATTCCTCCAGAAATTGCAAAGCTTGTTCTTGTGTTGTCATGTTCAATGGTTAGCCCACCTGGAACTAAAGTTGCAACTGTTTGTTCATGACCTTCAAGAATTCCTATTTCTCCATTTGGAGTTCTTGAAATAACCATAGTTGCATCTCCTGAGAAACAATTCTCCTCTGGTGAGACAACCTCGACAAACATTAAACGCTTTCTTCTAGTTCTTTAGCTTTGGACATGACTTCATCAAGTCCACCAGTCATATAAAAAGCCTGCTCAGGGACTGAGTCTAGCTCTCCACTTAAAATTGTCTTAAACGCATCAACTGTGTCTTTAATAGATACGAATTTACCTTCAATACCTGTGAACTGTTCAGCAACAAACATAGGTTGTGATAAGAATCTCTGAATTCTTCTCGCACGACCAACTATTTGCTTATCTTCTTCTGATAATTCATCAATACCAAGAATTGCAATAATGTCTTGCAAGTCATTGTATCTCTGAAGCACTCTCTGAACCTCTCTAGCAGTGTTGTAATGGTCATCGCCAACAACGCCCGGATCTAAGATTCTTGATGAAGAGTCAAGAGGATCAACAGCTGGATAAATACCAAGGTCAGCAATAGTTCTAGACAACACTGTTCTTGCATCTAAGTGAGCGAAAGCTGTGTGTGGTGCAGGGTCAGTAATGTCGTCTGCAGGCACATACACTGCTTGTAGTGATGTAATAGATCTACCTTTAAGAGAGGTAATTCTCTCTTGCAAGAAGCCCATCTCGTCTGCAAGTGTTGGTTGATAACCCACAGCAGATGGCATACGTCCTAATAGTGTAGATACCTCAGAACCTGCCTGAGAGAATCTGAAAATGTTATCAATAAACAATAGAACGTCTTGCTTTTCTTCATCTCTGAAGTATTCAGCCATAGTAAGTGCTGACAATGCAACTCTTAATCTCACTCCAGGTGGTTCGTCCATTTGACCAAATACAAGTGCAGTTTTATCAATAACTCCAGATTCTTGCATTTCTCTAAACAAGTCATTACCTTCACGTGTTCTTTCCCCAACACCAGCGAAAACTGATACACCACCGTGTTGTGTTGCTACTCTGTTGATCATTTCTTGAATAAGAACTGTCTTACCAACACCAGCACCACCGAAGAGACCAATCTTTCCACCTTGCACATATGGCATTAAAAGATCAATAACCTTGATTCCTGTCTCGAACATTTCATTTTGAGCGGTTACTTCTTCATATGGAGGTGGTTGTCTGTGAATTGGCCATTTTTGTTTTACACCAATTGAGCTTGTTTCCACATCTAATGTTTCACCCCAAACATTGAATATGTGACCTAAAGTTTCTTGTCCAACAGGGACGGAGATAGGAGCTCCAGTATCAGTGACTTCTGCGCCTCTACGTAAACCATCTGTACCTTGCATAGAAATTGCACGAACTCTTCCTTCTCCAAGGTGCTGTGCAACCTCTAAAACGATTGTGCTTTTGGAACCATCAATTTCTACATCTACTTCAAGTGCATTTGTAATTTCTGGCAAAGAATCCTGCGCAAATGCAACGTCAACGACTGGACCTGCAATTTTTACAACTCTGCCTAAACTATCGCTCATTTATTTTTCTCCTTATCCTGCTAGAGCTTCCGCTCCACCTACAATTTCTGAAATCTCAGTAGTAATTTCAGCCTGTCTAGCTTGATTACTTTGACGTGATAAAATCTTAATTAATTCCTCTGCATTCTCAGTAGCTGCTTTCATAGCCCTCATTCTTGCTGCATGCTCTGAAGTAGATGCATTAAGTAATGCAGAAAATATTGTTGCATTTGTGTATTTTGGAATAATATTACTTAAAACTTGGCTTGCTGAAGGTTCAAAGGTATAGCCTCCAACTGACTCAATCTCTTTTGCAATCTGCTCCACCTCAAATGGGAGGACAGTTTTATAAAGTGCAGTTTGAGTCATAGCAGACTGATATTCTGTATACACAAGTTCAATTTGGTTAGTTTTTCCCTCGTAGAATTCTTCAACTAATGGAGTCATTATTTGTAAAGCATTTTCGAAATTAGGTTCATCAGTTATGCCTTCGTAGTTTTGTTTAGGTTCAACATTTCTGTACTTGAAATATCCATTTGCTTTTTTTCCAACAGTGACAATCTCTACTTGGTTGCCTATATTTTCATACTCACCTTTTCTTATCTCAGCAAGTTTTAATATGTTGGTGTTATACGCACCCGCAAGTCCACGATCTGAAGTAATAACAACAAGTGTTATCTTTTTTGTTCCTTCAATCGCAGGAGAAGTAGGCATTTCACCACTCCCAGTAAGTTCTTCAACAATCTGAGCGAGTAAGTTTGTGTAATTGTTGGAAGAGGTAAGTCTCTGCTGTGCTTTTACAATTCTTGAAGAAGCAATAAGTTCCATTGCACGTGTTATCTTCTTGGTGGATTTAACACTCTTAATTCTTCGATTTATGATTCGTAATTCAGCACTTGCCATAATTTACTCTTCTTTTTTCTCCAATGTACTTACAAAAGCCTCAACAGCAGCTTTTAATTCTTCTTCAGGCAATTCACCAGTTGTTTTAATTGAATTAATAACATCAGAGTGTCTTGTTTTCACAAAATCAATCAAATCTTGCTCAGCTTGTGGGATATCAGCTGGATCCACTACATCAAGGAATCCCTCTGTTACTGCGTATAGTGAAACCACTTGCTCTTCCATAGGTACTGGTTGATACTGTGGTTGTTTTAGCAACTCAACAACTCTTCTACCTCTATCAAGCTGTGCTTGAGATGCTGCATCTAAGTCAGATCCGAACTCAGCAAATGCCTCTAACTCCCTGAACTGTGCAAGGTTAATTCTTAAAGGACCAGAAACTTTTTTCATAGCCTTAGTCTGTGCTGCACCACCAACTCTTGATACTGAGGTACCAGGGTTTACAGCAGGTCTTACACCAGAATAAAAGAGTTCTGATTCCAAATAAATCTGGCCATCTGTGATAGAAATCACATTAGTTGGAATGAATGCGGAAACGTCACCAGCTTTTGTCTCAATAATTGGAAGACCAGTTAGTGACCCTCCACCTAGCTCTTCACTTACTTTTGCACAACGCTCTAATAGCCTTGAGTGAAGATAGAAAACGTCACCAGGATATGCCTCTCTTCCAGGAGGTCTTCTTAGAAGTAGTGAAATCTGACGATATGCAATAGCTTGTTTGGATAAGTCGTCAAAAACAATTAATCCATGTTCGCCATTGTACATCCAGTGCTGACCAATAGCTGAACCAGCATAAGGAGCGTACATCTGCAATGCTGCAGCTGCTGAAGCTGGAGCGTTAACGATAACAACTTTATCAAGCACTCCCTCTTCTTCGAATCTCTCTACAACTTCAGCTACTGTTGATGACTTCTGTCCAATAGCAACATAAATACACTTTACGTCAGTATCTTTTTGATTGATTATGGTGTCCACTGCAACAGCAGTTTTTCCAATCTGTCTATCTCCAATGATGAGCTCTCTTTGGCCTCTTCCAATTGGAATCATAGAATCAATAGCTTTAATACCAGTTTGAAGTGGTTCTCCAACAGGTTGTCTTTCAACAACGGAAGGTGCTTGAAGCTCTAAACGTCTTCTTTCAGTAAACTCTATGGGACCTTTTCCATCAATTGGGTTTCCTAGTGGATCGATAACTCTTCCTAAAAATCCATCTCCAACACCAATAGAAAGCACTTCACCAGTTTGCTTAACAGGGTTTCCTTCTTCAATGTGATTGGAGTCACCCATCAAAACAACACCAATTGAATCTTCTTCTAAGTTAAGAGCAACACCGACTAGTCCACCTGGAAACTCGAGTAGCTCAGATGCCATAACATTTTCTAAGCCTTTAACTCTTGCTACACCGTCTGCAATCGCTGATACATAACCAACTACGTCATCTTTTACAGAATCTTTCCAGTCACCAAGAGTAGACTTTAAAGAATCCGATATCGCTTTTGCATCAATATTAAGATCGCTCATTCTACCTACCTTCTAATACAGTTTTAATTTCTGAAAACTTTGATGAGAGAAGACCGTCAAAAGTTCTCTCTCCTACACTTACACTTATTCCACCAATAACAGATGGATCAACATCAATACTTAGCTCTACGTCAGTTCCGACTTTGCTTTTTATTGCTTTTTGTAGTGCTTTTTGTGTTTTATCATCGAGCTCAATAGCTGTTACAACTTTTGCTACTGAAGCTCCTCTTTTGTTTGCTATAAAATTAGCAACACTTGATTCAATATCATTTAGGTTATCTGCATAACCTTGGGATATAGTGAGGGTCACCAAGTCTACCGTTAAAGGTAAAACTCGTGTGCTCAACAAGTTTTGTACAGCTTCAATTTTTTTCTCTACAGGTATTCCAAAGTTTCTAAATACATCAAGAGCCTCTGATGAATCTGATAAAGACTTGAAAACTTGGAGGATTTCATTTTCAACTCTCTCTGAATCATCAGAAGATGCAATTATTTCAACTAAACCTTTTGAAAAAGTCTCAACTGACATTGTTTCTGCTACCCCATATCCTTTATAAATTTATCAATAAGTTTCTTTTGGTCATCTTTTGACATAGATGATGCAACTTTTTGTGATATCTCTAAGGAGAGATCAGCTACTTCACCTTTCAATTCTGAAGAAACTCTTTCTTTTTCAGCCTCTGAATCAGATTTAGCTTTTTCTACGATTGCTTCTGCTTCTTTTTTAGCCTCTGCAAGCATATCTTCTTTAATTTTCTCAGCGGCAGCTTTACCTTCATCAATGATTGTTTGAACTTCTGAATCAGCATTTGATACAAGCTTGTCGTACTCAGCTTTAGATTTCTCAGCTTCGGCTTTTGTTTCCTCAGCTTCTTTTATCTGACCTTCTATAGCAGAAGCTCTTGATTCTAAAGTTTCATTCAATGCAGGTAGTGCCCATTTCCAAATAAAGAAAAAATACAATTGCAAAAGCAGCAATACCAGCAACAAGTTCAGATGTTGCAGGCAAAAGCAGATCAATGCCTGAGCTTGATTCTTCAGCTTCCGCTAATAATAATTCTAAATTCATGTTCACTCTTTTACTCCTATACCAAGAAGAATAGAACGAATCCAATAAGTGCTAGCGCCTCAGTAAAGGCGATTCCTAAGAACATAGTTGTTCTTACCATACCAGCAGCTTCTGGTTGTCTTGCCATAGCTTGCACGGCATTACCAGCTATTAACCCGATACCAACACCAGGACCAATTGCGGCCAATCCGTATCCTATTAACGCGTATGCAGCTTCCATTTTCCTCCTTATTTATTAATGCTCTGGATGCAGAGACGTTTGTATATATACTGCAGACAACAATGTAAATATGTATGCCTGCAAAATTGAAACTATAAGTTCGAATCCGTAGATTCCCAAACCAAGTGTGAACCAAGCTAATCCAATAGGTGCTTTAGAGAGTATGTAATCAGCTCCGCCAGGTTGTACTAAGAAAAAATATGCAGATGCTAATAACAAACTGAGCATGACGTGGCCAGCAACAAGGTTAGCAAAAAGTCGAACTGCAAGGCTGAATGGTCTCACTAATAAAACTGAAACTAACTCTATGACACCTACTAATGGTTTAAGCGCAACTGGTACGCCTGGAGGCCATACGAGATGTGATATATAACCAAAACCTTCTTCTTTTATTCCAACAAAAACAAAAATAAAGTACGTTATCAAGCTTAAAAATAGAGGCAAAGCCATACGAGATGTAACTGGGAAATTGATTAATGGAGCAACCTCAAATAAGTTTCCTACGAGTATAAATAGAAATATAGAGACTAAATAAGGAGTGAATTTCTCTCCTCCTCTGCCAATAACACCAAGTGCTATCTCATCTTTTACAAAAGTGAATATTGATTCAACCGCAGATTGAAGTTTTCCTGGTACAACTGATTTTTTTTCTTAATCCAAAAAACACAACAACTACTGGAATAATGGCTGCAAGAAGTATTAAAACTTCAGTTCTTGATATCTGTGTTCCTGCAAAATTACCAAATTCGAATAATTCTTTTACATTTGCAGGTTTACAAACTACTTCATTTATAAAATCACAAGTTTCAGCTGCTGTTATCATTTGCCCAATCTAAATCTGTGTCTTTTCTCTTAATAACCATAGTCATTTCTATAAATAACATAGTTAAAAAAAAACAATTGGCACTGTCAGAGACATTGCCAAATCATCAATAGAATATACGTTTTTTAGTAATAAGAGAAACCCAAATATAAAAATTAATCTAAAAACATATCCGAATAAAGCAGCAAAATAATAGAAATTTAGAGAGATTTTTGCTGCATATGACATGATTACCGCACCTAGAAAAAAACCTGTGGCAACAATTGCTGAAGAATAAAGCGAGGTAAAGAACGCTTCTTGAGATTTAAAATAAAATAATACTGGAACAAGCACATATATAGGTGAAGATCTAAAAAAGCATCCTTTTCGCTAGTTCAATTTCTACGTTCATCTTTTTCATCCTCTAATTTTGCTGAAATATTCCACATTCTTCTATATCCGTCATAGATCCCAATTAAAACAAATATTATTACTGGCCAAGGTGCATATCCAAAAAAGTTTTGTATTAAAAGCCCTATCAAGAGTCCACTCAAAATAGATGTGGAAAAGGTGGAAACAGGGCCAAAATCTTCTAAATTGATTCTTGCTTTAGCCATATGGTTGGAAACTCGTGGCAAGTGATCTGACTTCTGCCTCTAACTCATTTAATTTATTTTCATCTGATCTATTTTTCATTATCTCAGATATTAAATAGCCAACCTGAGTTAGTTCATTTTCTTTCATTCCACATGTTGTTACTGCAGGTGTACCCATGCGTATACCTGAAGTTATAAAAGGTGATCGAGGATCAAATGGTATTGCATTTCTATTTAAAGTAACTCCCCTATCGTTTAGTAAAATACCAGCTTCTTTACCGGTTAGTTCTTCATCTACACTTCTAGTATCAACAAGAACTATGTGGTTTTCTGTTCCTCCACTAATTACCCTTAAGCCTTGCTCTTGAAAAGAATCAGATAATGCTTTTGCGTTATTTAATATTTGCTTTGCGTACTCTTGATATTCTTTTGTTAAGGCTTCTTTAAAACATACAGCTTTTGCTGCAATCTGATTGTTTAATGCTCCACCTTGAGCTCCAGGAAATATGTTTTTATCAATATCCTTTGCAAATTCTTCCCTTGTTAAAATAATTCCACCACGCGGTCCGCGTAAAGCTTTGTGTGTTGTTGCGGTAACGACATCAGCATATTTTGTTGGATTATCTACAACTTTTCCAGCAACTAGACCGATGAAGTGAGCTGCATCAACCATAAAGTGTGCGCCAACTTCATCTGCAATTTCTCTAAACTTTTGAAAATCAAGTGATTGAGAATAAGAGGAATATCCAGCAATAATCAATTTAGGCTTATGCTCTAACGCCATGTTGTAAACAGTTTCCATATTAATTAGTTCGGTATCCTCGTCTAAACCGTAGCCAACAAAGTTATAAACTTGTCCTGAGAAGTTAACTGGTGAACCATGTGTGAGGTGTCCTCCTTGGTCAAGTGACATTCCAAGTACGGTATCCCCTGGTTCCAGTGTGGACAAATAAACTGCCATATTTGCGGATGATCCTGAATGGGGTTGAACATTAGCATGATCAGCTTCAAACAATTCACAAGCTCTATCAATTGCAAGCTGTTCAATTTGATCAACAGTCTCACAACCTTCGTAATATCTACGTCCTGGAAAACCCTCAGAGTATTTATTAGTCAATATTGAGCCAGATGCTTCCATTACTGCTTTTGAGGCAAAATTTTCTGATGCTATAAGGTGTATATGTGTATTTTGTCTATTTAAGTCGTTATCAATTAACTCAGAAATTTCTGCATCTACATTATTGAGTGATTCTTGGGAAGCGCCTTTTTCATTCATAATATGTATTCTAACAGTAACTTGGAGGCCATTTAAGTGGGCCTTCTCTTAAAATTTCCCCACCTTCAACGCGAAAATCTATAATCGTTGAGCCACTCCCGTGAACAGAGGCTCCTTCAAGATATTCTGTAACATTTGAACCAAATATTTCTTCTGCTTCAGTATTACTTTTGACATCATTTTCACCAGAACGGTTTGCGCTTGTAACAGCTAGTGGTCCAGTAATTTTTAATAACTCAATTGCTAGCTCATTGTCAGGAACTCTGACCCCAATTGAAAATGGATTTTTTGTACCAACACCATCAGCAAATTCCTTTGTTGTCTCAACGACAATCGTTAGTGGTCCTGGCCAATAAAGCTCTACAACTTCAGGAATTGTTGATACTATATCAAGTTTTTGTAGGTCGTAATAAGAAGAAACAAGTATCGATAAAGGTTTATCTTCATCTCTTCCTTTTAGGTCAAAAATTTTATTTACAGCTTCTTGACTATAAGGATTAACGCCAATTCCATAGACTGTCTCTGTTGGAATACCTACTACTTGATTGTTATTTATAGCTTCAACTGCAAGATTTAATTTATCGTTCTGCAATTATATACCGATCTCTTTCAACTAAGTCCTTCTCTAATTCTACTTGCTTCCAATGCGAAAGATTATTCAAAACGGTTGTTGCATGACTAGTGTCGACTTCTAAAAACAGGGTAAGGTTTCTAATGACTTTTTCCTCAATTTCTTTTATTAATCTATTGATATATAAAAGTCCATCAACTCCACCATCAAGAGCTAGGAGTGGTTCATAGTCCACTACTTCAGACTCAAGACTAGTGAGAGTCTCTGTTGGAATATAAGGTAAATTTGCAACAATTATGTCATAATCAACTTCTTCAACATCGCTTAAAAGATCTGATTGAAATAAATTAATTTCTAGATTATTAATTGCAGCATTCTCTTTTGCTAAATCTAATGCTTCAAGGGAAATATCACATGCATCAACTGTTGACTCCGGATATAGCTTTTTAAGCATAAGTGCAATACATCCAGTTCCTGTACCCACATCTAAGATTTTTTTTGGATTATCAGAATTATTTTTAATTAACTCTATTAAAAATTCTGTTTCTGGTCTTGGGATTAAACATCGTTGATCCACATTAATTTGAATGCTATAGAAAGGAATGTACTCCTCTATGTATTGAAGAGGCTCACCATTTAGTCTTCTGTTAAGTAGCTCAGTATAGGATGAATGATAGTCTGACTGTGATCCTGAAATTTCTTTAGCTTTTTCTCTAAGCCTTGCAAGCTCATGCTCAGGAATTTCTCGGATGTTCATTATTCTTCTAGATTGGCAAGTCTTGCTGCTTCATTATCTGCAATCAAGCCAACAACAAATTCTTCTAGGTCTCCATCCAAAACTTGGTCTAATTTCTTTAGTGTCAAGTTTATCCTGTGATCTGAAACTCTATTGTCTTTGTAATTATATGTTCTTATTTTGTCTGATCTCTCACCGGAACCAACTTGCTCTTTTCTGTCTTTCGCACGTTCTGCTGCAGCTTTATCTTGTTCAGCTTTTAGAAGTCTTGCCCTTAAAATTCTCATTGCTTGATTTTTATTTTTTAACTGTGATTTTTCATCCTGACTAGTAACTACTAAGCCAGTTGGTATATGGGTAATTCTTACTGCTGAGTCAGTTGTATTAACGCTTTGTCCACCTGGACCGCTAGATCTATAGACATCAATTTTTAGGTCACTATCTACAATATTTAAGTCAACCTCTTCAGCTTCAGGAAGTACGGCAACAGTTGCTATTGAAGTGTGTACTCTTCCCTGTGACTCAGTTTTAGGAATTCTTTGTACTCGATGGGCCCCAGCTTCAAACTTAAGCTTAGAAAACACTCCTTTTGACTTAATTGCAAAAATTATTTTACTGTAACCACCCTGGTCTGATGGAGTTAGTTCTATAGGTTCAACATTCCATCCATTTCTTTCGGCAAAACGAGTGTACATTTTATACAAGTCACCCACCCATATAGCTGCCTCTTCTCCACCTGCTCCAGGTCTTATTTCTACCAATACATCCTTATCATCAGACGGATCTTTTGGAAGTAGTGAAATCTTTATTTTCTGTATCAAAGGATCAAGCTTTAATTTATTGTCTGAAATTATTCCTTCGAACTCTGTTTTCATTTCTTCATCAGACTCAGTTTGTAAGAGTTCTTCAGCATCAGTTATTTCGAGATTGATATCTTTCCATTCAACAAATAATTCAACAATTGTTGAGACTTCGCTATGTTTCTTTGCCATTTCTGCATAGGCTTTTTGATCTCTTGAAATATCAATTTCTGATAGCTGTTTTTCAATTTCTGGAAGTGAAGCCTCTATTGTAATTAGTTTCTCATGAAGTGACTTATCCAATTTTGACCTCATTTGTGTTTGCAAGAATTTCATTAAATTTATCTGTGTTTTCTGAATGAGCGATACAGTTAGCCATTGATAAAATTGCTACTTCAATTTGTTCTTTTGATGGATTTTTCGTTGTTATTTTTTGTGTCCATATTCCAGGAGTAGCAAATATCTTGGCAATAATTGAGTCTGAGTTTTTAAAATTAAACTTTAGTACTTCATAAGAAATCATAGAAACTATCACCACATGTAAAAGTCTCGTAATTGTTGTCATAACAATGTTTAAATTTGGAATAAATGGCAAAGTAAGAAGACTAATAAAAACAATCAAAAATAAGAACGACGTACCACATCTAATATGTTCTTTAGGATAATTAGTGACACTGTCAAACTCCAGTGACTGCTTGTCTTCATAGGAGGCTATCGTCATATGCTCAGCTCCATGATATTCAAATAGTTCTTGAGCATCTTTTGTTCTACCGATTAAATAAATATAAATTATTACTATTACTCCTCGAAATAATCCCTCAATTATTCCTGTACCAATTTGTGCATAATTTATCATCTCAACAAGTAGGCGTGGACCTGCAATGAAAAGTAAAAGAACTGCAATTAGCACTGCGTAAGTAACAACCTTTGATAATAAACTTTCCTCTTCATCTTCAAATTTGGAATATATTTTCTCAGATAATGTAATTGCCTTAAACCCAACATACATTGAATCAATTAGTGCGCCAAAACCTCTGATAAATGGAGCTGCCCAAAACTTATTTCTTCTTACGAGAGGAATCCTTGGTTCATAATATCTATGTAGATTGTCATCCTTATCTCTTATACCAAGAGACCACCCTTTTGGACTTTGTATAAGAACACCGCCAATTACAGCTTGGCCACCATAAGAAATATCAATATCAGACATAATAAATTAAGAAAAGCTAAGTTATTCTTCTTCTTGAGAAGATACTTCAGCTTTAGGTGCTTGTCGTGTGCTTGTAGATCCGTAACGTTGTTTAAATCTTTCAACTCTTCCAGTAGAGTCAACAAGTTTTTGCTTACCTGTGAAGAAAGGGTGGCTTGCACTAGAGATTTCTAGTTTAACTAATGGATATTCATTTCCATCTTCCCATTGAATAGTTTCATTTGTTTTTATAGTTGAACGAGTTAAGAACGCAAAACCTGCGTCTTCGTCCTGAAAAACAACTTCTCTATAATCTGGGTGTATGCCTTGTTTCATAGTTCTACTTTACAATAATATCTAATCTACTTTATATGATTATTTAGCTTTTGCTACATCTTTTAAGAAAGCATCATTGCTCTTGGTCTCTTTTAATTTATCAATTAAAAGCTCAGTAGCTGCTCCACCTTCTAGAGCAACAAGAACTCTTCTCAGTGCCCATAGAGACTCTAGTTCTTTAGGAGATACAAGTCTTTGCTCTTCTCTTGTACCTGAAGGAGTAACATCAATAGCTGGGAAAACCCTCTTATCTGCAAGTTGTCTATCTAGGCGTAACTCCATATTTCCTGTTCCTTTAAATTCTTCAAAGATAACCTCATCCATCTTTGAACCTGTCTCAACAAGAGCGGTACCAAGAATTGTTAAACTACCTCCACCTTCGATATTTCTAGCTGCACCAAAGAACTGTTTTGGAGGAGTTAATGCTGTTGAGTCAACACCACCTGATAAAATCCTGCCGCTAGCAGGTGTAGCAAGGTTGTGAGCACGAGCAAGACGAGTAATTGAATCTAATAAGATGACAACATCTTTTCCTTCTTCTACAAGTCTTTTGGCTCTTTCAATAGCCAGTCTTGAGACTTGTGTATGTTCATCTGGTGGTCTATCAAATGTAGAATAGACGACTTCTCCATCAACAGATCTTTGCATATCTGTAACCTCTTCGGGTCTTTCATCAACAAGTACTACCATCAAATAAACTTCAGGATTGTTTGAAGTGATAGAGTTAGCAATTTCTTTCAATATTGTTGTTTTACCTGCTTTTGGCGGAGAAACAATTAAACCTCTTTGACCTTTTCCAATCGGTGCAATTAGATCAATTATTCTTGGAAGAATTTTGTCAGGACTTCCATCAATTTCTAGCTTTAATCTCTCATCTGGAAACAATGGAGTCAATTTATTAAAATCTACCCTTCTAGCGAGCAACTCTGGGTCTGCTCCATTAACTGTTTTGGGTTCGATTAGTGCAGGATACTTTTCTTTTTGTCTTGGTGCACGAATTGGACCACTTACAAGATCTCCCTTACGCATTCTGTATTTCTTAATAACACCGGCTGCAACATATACGTCATCTTCGCTTGGTTTATATCCATTGCATCGTAAAAATCCATATCCCTCTGGTAATGTATCGAGGATACCTTCTCTTATTTCACCCTTCTTTATATCGCTACTTCCAGAACTGACAACTGCAGGAGCATCGTCATCTTTGGATGTACTTATAACTTCAGGCACTTCTTCATCTATTGAGTCTAAAATTTCATCACTATGTTCAACGAGTAAATCTATTAATTTTGCTTTTTGAAGTCCTTTATGTTCAATACCTAAACTTTCAGCAATAGACCTTAAGTCTGCTACTGGTTTTGATTGTAATTGTGATCTTGCGGACATTTTTTCTCCTATATATAAATCAAATTTTTAAATAAGATTTGTGAATTGTAGTTGTCTGAAAGACAAGCTTATTATATACACACTTTTTCTAAAGATGTAGTTTTTAATTTTTTTTTAAACTACTTTATAGGCCTTAACAAGGAATATGGAACTACCACAACTAATGTTGTTAAGTAATAAAATACACCAAAGACTGCCATTTGAGGCAAATTGAAAATTATTGAGAAAGTTAATACAATTGGGAAGTTTTGACACAATGCTTCAATTGATATTGTAACTGCATCTCTCTTTTCAATTTTAAAAAGTTTTGAAGTAAACTCTACAACAACGTACACTACGAAAATTGCTACAAGTACTATAAATATCGCTTCAGAAAAATAATCTCTCAAAGCATCTCTTAATTCAAATGGCCCAGTGATTGAGATTATCAAAATATATATCTTTAAAAATTTGTCTAAGAAGTTTGAAATTTTTTCAATAAAGGCAATATCTTTACTTTTTAACCAATAACCAAAAATAAAAGGTATGAGAATGAGTACTGTTAATTGAGTAAGTGTTTCTAAAAAGTTGAATGAAAAGTCATCTGCATTAACAGATATAATACTTAACCAAAAAACTGTAGTCAGTGGTGTGATTAATGATGTTAAAGATGTCAGTGACACTGAAAGAGGTATGTTTCCTTTTTTATAATGAGTTAGAATTCCAGATATAAACCCACCAGGAGCAAGGAGAACCACAGCTATCGAAATAGCAAAAATACTAGAATTAAAAACTAGATAAAGTGTGAGTCCAATCAAAGGCAGGACAAACAGCTGAAACAAAATAGCATATGAAAATGTAGACTTGTTCTCAAAGGTTTCTTTTAAATCAGTAAATTTTGTTTGTGTTCCAAGAAAATAAAACATTACAGGAATCATAGGGGTTATAGTTTTAAACGTAATTGAAGAAGCAACTAACTCACTTAACTCTTGAATCCCCATATATGGATTATAAATTAAAAATATTCTTTAAGTTAACTTTCGCAACAAAGTGCTATGTAATTTGCTAAATACTCTCTCTCATCTTCTTGTAGAACATTATTATCTCTGTAATATACATAATCTCCGCCGTAATAAAGAACTAATGCATCTGCAAATAATTCTTCACTACCAAAAAATTCTCGAGCTTTAGTTCGCTGATTTTCCCCTTCTGGATTAACACAAGTTCTTGTTAAAAATGAGAGAGCGTGTGCGGTTTCATGTAGTAATGTGTCGTAAGCTTTGTTATTTGCAAAAGCTTTATTAGACACCCATACTGACAATTTCCAGTTTGAATTGGTAGATCCATCTTTGAACGTTCCAGCAGAATCCCATACTCCAAAAGGACACCTATCCAAGATTGTTGCAGCATAAGAATGGCATCCATTGACAAAAATAACATTATTTTCGACAGATTTTCTCAACTCTTCTGGAAGAGTGTCTACTAATGCATCTAGATTAAACTGATTCTCACCTTCGAAACCATCAAAGGAAGTGAACTCACCAGTGTAAATTTCTGTATTTTCCTGACTGTCTGTATTAATAGTTACTGAGTCATCTTTTTCAGAGACTTCAATAGTTGTTGTGGTGGTAGGGATAGTTGTTGTTGTAGTTGAAGAAGTTGTTGTAGTTGAAGAAGTTGTTGTAGTTGAAGAAGTTGTTGTTGAAGAGTTTTGTGAATTTCCAATAGTAGCTTGAATACTAATTTCAATTGGATTGTTTAATACATAAACGTATGAGGCAGTTAAAAAAGCTAGGATAGAAAATACAATAATTGTAGTAGTTTTACCACTCATTAATAGATTCGCTTAACTCTTCATCTATCATTCCAGAAATATCATCTTCTTTAATTTTTAAACTCTCTTCGTAATCTGCTGGTTTGTTTAACTCTGCATATTTTTTCATAAAATTACCTAACAAAAGAATAATTAATATGTAAAAAAGTAGAACAAGCATAAATCTATATGCTAAAGAACCGCTTTGCAGTAGAGTTTGTTGTATTTCATTAAACTCGCTGTCCGGTGGCAAGACTAGAATTCTGATAAAAAGCCAAATACTTATTAAAAAACTCACAATCGGCATTGCTTGGTTGACACCATCAGAATCTTCAATAGCATCGAACAATTCATTACCACCCCATGGAACTGCTTTAAAAATTACTCCTTCCAAACACATTAAATATGTAAGTTTGCAAATTGCCATTAACACACCTGATGAGCTAACAGATTCAAAAGAAGTTGCATAAAAGAAGAAATATCCCACAATTGAAAGGCTCATCATTGAATAAAATTTAGGAGAAAGATCTGCTTTAGGTCTTTTTGTGACTACGTGGATTGCAGCAATGAAACCTAAAATAAAGCCAAAAGGAAGATCTATAACTATGAATAAAACCGTTGAAAGGATAGCAAAAAACATTGCCTGTGGATTCCAATCAAGTTTAACGATTTGATCATAAACGTAATACTCTATTAGAGATTCAATTCCCTCATAACAAAATGTGACTACAACCAAGCCAAACAAGACGCCTAAAAATATTGCTAAATTTTCTTCGCGGACTGAAAATGTAAAACCCTCTTCAACAAAAGCATATAAAAGAGCCGTTACTAATGCTACAAGTGAAATCTCCATAAAAGTTTCTAGTTTTGTTTTCTTTTTAAGCTCATTATTTCTTTTTGTCCATCTAACTCGATAATGAGAAATTATTCTGTTAAACCATTCTTGGGCAAGCAATACCCCATAAAATAGAAATATAATTCCTGAAGTTATCAATAAAGCAAAAGCATTTTTTTCTTGATCAGAAAAATTAATATCGCTAAATAAAGGGATTGTTGTTATCAATTCGTTTGTAAAGTTGATATTTGTTGTATTTACTGTAGCTGAAGGTTCAGGTAAAGGTTCGTTCAAATCAACAATAGGATCAGGATCTTCAGGTTGAGGAACTTCTGGGAGATCTGGAATTGCATTAATCAAAAACTCCTCTGAGGTTATTTCAGTCGTGATGTCTCTATAGCAATAAATAGATTCGCAGTCAGGACCACTGTATTGAGTGTACTCTGTAGTAACAATTCTTAAAAACAGAGATAAATTAGTAGCACCATCCCAAGAAATAATTTCTGAACCAGTTTCTGAAAAACTTACTAATTCTAATGGGTCATTAATCAATCCATCAGCAGTAATTTCTCTAACTGAAAGAATAATTTGATCAATGTTTTCAACTCCAGTAATTTTCCAAGAGATTTGCAAGCTGTCTTGGTCTTTTCTGGCTGATTCAATTTCAATTGTAGCTTCATGATTATCTCTCAAGTTTTTATCTTTATAATCATTCGAAGCTACACCGTTAAAAAAAGTTAAGAATAATAATGTTGAAATAAAAAATTTTTTCATTATCCAAAAACCTCAACTCTTTTTAGTTCACCAATAACAACAAGCCTTTGTCTAGCTGAAAATTTAGGATGACAAGTAGATAAAGTTATTCTGTCGTCACCAAAGTTTCCTAACACATAGGTATCTTCAGGCGAGACAATTTTTACTTCAGTTATTACATACTCATATTGATTGGTGTTAGTTTGAAATAATATAGAGTCACCAACCTCTGTTTTATCAAGATTTCCAAATGGCGCACCATAAGTAGTTCTATGGCCAGCAATAGCAAAATTACCTCCTGTACCAGGAAGTGATGTTCCCAAAATATATCCAGGTCCGTACTCTAATTTATTTAAAGTAGCTCCAAAAACCACATAATGGTTTATGTTTGCTGATAAAATTGTCAACCTACCAACAACATCAGGAAGAAATTCTGCCTTAGCTGCTTGATTGGTGAGTGTTTTACTAGCTATAGAAATAAAAGATTCTTGAAATTCATCTGTCTGTTGCAGATTACTTAGTGATACATCTGCACTTAAATTCTTACTCCTAAGTTCTGCAAGATTCTCACTATTTACAGTAAATTTATTTTCGAGTAGTTCCTGTTCGTCATTAATAACGGATGTTGAAAACAAAGTTTGATTGATTGTGTAGGCAACAATAAAAAAACCAACCAACAAAAGACCTACAGCTAACGGAACAAGCGACCTTCTTGAAGGATTATTATTACTTACTTGTTTATAGGACCCTGCTCTTGCCTTATTTCCATTTTTTTTTACTGATTGATCGAACTTCAACTTAGGAATATTTTTATGTTTTTCCACTGGTTTTTTTGTAAAAACTATTGAGAAACGATTTGATGTCATTAAATTGAGCTTTTCTCTTAGCATTTGTTCTGTAACTTCAATTCCAAGGTAATTTGCATTTTTAGATATGTTGCTTACAGCAGATGTCAAGTAGTCAACTTCTTTTAACATTGAAACAATGTCTGTTATATAATTTTCAGGATCGGCGATTAGTGGATTAAACCTTTCGCTTACATCAATACTTATCATCACTTCTGTACCAAGAGCATTCTCAAGAATTTTTTTAAGCGTGTTTGATTTAACATATATTTCAGACAACTCAACCTCTAATCTTTGGTTCATAAAACCTAGTGAGCGCTGATTTTGAATTGTATCAGGAGAGACATAAAGCTGTGTGCCAGAATTTACTGAATCGCTAATATTTAGATTTTGTATTTCTTTCTGTTCATTTCCAACATTTACATTCATAACATTATTAACTTGACTGCTAATTTCATTTGCAACATTAGGATTTTCTAATAGGAAAAATTTAGCTTTTTCTTTCCCATATCCAAGTTTTTCATCGCCATATAAATACCAATTTCCTTTTTTCTTGATTATTTTTTTCTTTACAGCAATATCTAAGAGTTGACCATCATAAAAAACTTCTGATTTATCTACTTCTATATCCTCGTACTCAACAACTATGTTGTTGTTTTGCTGTCGGTTGAAAAAAGAGAACTGTTTTTTAGGTTTTTTTTGATTTACATTGTCTTCATCAACAATTGTTGCATCTGAAATTACATCAGCATCATTTACTTTTTTTCTTCTCCATTTCAAAACAGTTAATACTGCAAAAATATTGAGCATGATTATAAACAAATATGCAAAGAAATATGACATTAATACCTATATTCTCTTCTAAGTATGAATGCTCCACAGGCAAAAAGCAATAACCCTACAGAGATTAATAGACCCCCAACATTCCTACCTGTCACTGGTAATGTGGTCCCTACAGAAGGTGGTGGTGTAGGATCTATAGGATCAGTGGGGAAGATCCCCTCTGCATCCTCATTGTAAACAAACTCAACATAATCATCACCTGGAAGGAACTGTAGTGACTCTCCATTGTCTAATACTTCTTCATTGTCATCTCCCTCAATTCTCATGACATTATCGATATTTTCATCTTCTTCAACATCAGGTAATGGGTTTTGATCTTCAGATAATGGAGTGTTATCTTGAATACAATCCGCATCTTTATTCTTAATCATCTTTTGAACTTTTTCATTTTGAGTATTTGTTACCTCTAGTGCAACTGTAAAGAATTTGTTTTCTCCAACTTCAATTGAGGAGAAGTCAATCATCTGACCAGCCGGTACTAGAACTGTCTGTTCTGCAATTAGGGTTGTATTAATCCAAATCTTCTTTAGAACTTCTGCATCTACATTAGATCTTGAGTTGTCTACTGTAATACCGAACTCTGCACCACCGTCTTCAAAATCACAAACCCTATTAGTTGAAATAAGTGGTTCAAAAATGTATGTATCTTGTGGAATTGTAGTTGGAGGAGTTGTTTCACAAATTGCTGTTTCTGCGTTTGAAATCTGATACGGAGCTGTTGGATCAAACTGTGTGTAGCTACTATCTAACGCTCTCCACTGAATTTCTTGGTTTTGATTTATTCTTAACAACCTGGTTGTAGAACTAGTTGGGTTAATTGTTATAGTTTCATAAGGTACCCAAGATCCATTATTAGATCCATCATTGATTCTGTATTCAAGATAGAAAGTTTTTACTTCATTACTTAAATTTCTTATTTCAATAGTTGAATCTGCAACATTCGCAGAACATTCACCTATGGTTAAAATCAGTTCAGGATTATTAAGTGTACTGCCACACTCTATACCAGTTCTTGCATCAGTAAATTTATATTCGTTGTCACTTGTGCTCTTATATCTAAATACAATTGACTGTGATTCTCCAATAGAAATTTTTGGAATCCTTAGTGTGGTATTTGGATTTACAGAGAGAACTGACCCTGATTGATACTGTCCATTATCTATCTTGTAATCGTACATAACAGAAACGGCCTGTGAACCAAAGTTTGAAATTACAAGCTCTGCTTGTGGGCCTGTTGTAACCCCACCATTTTGTTGAGAACAAGTTATTTCTGTGAAGCCGCTCAAAGAACTAGCTTGGGAACAGTTTTCTGCTGTTCCAGAAGCAAATTTATACTCTGTCTCTGTAGAAGTTTTGTATCTCCATTGGAATGTACTATTTGCTGGAACAGGATAAGGGTTGGTAGTAAAGTTCCCCATGACTGAAGTGTTTCCGACAGACTGCCAACCACCACCATTGATACTAATATCATAACTTACAACTACTGCAGTTGAGTTAGGGTTGATAATTGTCAATTTTGCTTGAGGGCTATTATTTATACACTCATTAGTAGTGTACGCACTTACAGAAGATGTTGTAGGTGAACAATCAGCGGGCGCCATAATATTTTCATACTGCCAATTATTTGGATTCGTTGCATTGTATATCCTATATCTGTAGATTATGAAATTTGTTGTCATTGTTTGATTAATGCTATAAGGCTGAGAACTTGTAATTGTCTGAATACCTTGTGAAGTCCAAGAAATGTTATTTGTACTATATCCAATTTCTACTTGAGCAGTATTTGATGAGGTATTAGAAATTGTAAATGTAGATTTCTTTACAGCAGCACTTCCGCTGACATCACAGGAAGTGTCTTGAGTTGCTGTCAAGTTTGCAGAAGTACAATCAACTGTTTGAGTTCTTGTTAAATATCGGTATGAAGCGTTTGAAAAGTCATTTTGTGTAGTTGTTGCAGCATATCTCCAAGTAATATATTGCCCAGAAGTTAGGTTTTTATAAATAGAGTTATCAACTTGACCAGCAGCAACACTTACAGTCGTCATATACTCATAACCACCATTGTTGACTGCGTACTCAACTTTGTAGTACTGAGTAATAGTTCCTGTGTTGTTAATGGAGAGCTTAGAATCTCTACTCTGATTGGAACATGCCTCAAGTGTTTGTGTCACAGTTGAGGTTTGTGGACAATCAACTGTAAGAGCAGTAAGAGTTGTGTAATCATTAGACATAGAGCTTGAAAGGCCTAAACGGTACCTCCATTTAACAGTTGACCCATGAGGAGCTCCAGGAGCTTCTAAGACTTTCGGAGTTCCATTAGTAACTGCAGATGTTCCTTTAGATATCCAGCCATTGCCAATGTCGTACCATGCTTCAACATAAACTGTATCAGAAGAATTATTTGTGACCGTTAGCTCAGAAACTCTATTTCCTGCAACACAAGCTTTTAGAACATTGTTAATGGAGACTTGATTCAATACTTCAGTTTCACAATCAAGCGCTGGTATTGAACCAAACGTTGTTTCTGAAGCGGAAGCAAGCTTTGTAACTGTACCAGCATATTTATACTTCCAACTAATAGTTTGTCCATTTATAACCGATTTAGTTAGTGTTAACTGGTTACCTGCTGTTATCTCCACTGTTGAAACCTCTGTAGACCATTCACCTGAATTCATTGCTGAATGTACTGTTACAAGTAGTGGTGTAGATCCTGTGTTATTTAAAGTTAATGTAGATGTTGCAGTCTGATTAGAACATGTTCCCATTTGATGAACAACTGAGATAAAAGTACCACAATCAACCTCAATTGCGCCACCAGCTAAAGTAGTAAAACTAATATTTGATAACGCTGCTGTACTGTAAGCGGCTTTATATCTCCACTCAATTGTTGAACCAGAAGTTACCGATTGAGAGGTACTTGTATTCACTCCTCCAACAACTACGCCATTTGAGGAAGTAACTTTATCTGTCCATGTTCCTCCATCAATTCTGTATTGAATGTGATAGTACGCAGGAGCAGGGCTAGAAGATAGCGTTCCGTAGTGGAATCTTGAAGATTTCGATCCACTCACACATTGTCCAATTGAGGTATATGGAGTAGCAATATTTACACCAGTACAGTTCACAATTTCAGATGTGTCAGTTGTAGTCCAATTTAGTGTAGAGAAATCACTTCCAGTTTCTGAAATCTTATATCTCCATGTAATTGTCTCACCTTCAGATACAGACTCTGGTAAGAATGTTGACCCACCAGGATTTACTTGAACTTGATTTGCAGAAAGGGTCCAGTTTGAGCCACCATCTGTTGAGTACTCAGCTTTGTAATATAAAATTCCAGAACTTGAGTTGTTAATGTTGAGTTTTGAAGTCTTATAACCGTTAGCATCACATGTTGTATCAAAAGTCACTGTAATATCTTCACCAGAAGAACAGGTGATTGTTCGTAAATCATCATTTGTCCAGTCAGTTGGAAGATCTGCTACAGTTTTTGCTACTTTGTATCTCCATTGAACTGTCTGTCCTGTAGGAACAATCTGAGTGTGTGGATATTGTCCATCAACACCTAAGGTGATATCTGGTTTATCTACCCATCCAGCTCCGTTGACATTTACTTGTACTTTGAAGAGAGCAGAGGTTGTCGCATCTGCACTATTTTTAATAACGAATTTAACTTCTTTAGTGTTGTTATAACAAATACCAAAAGATGTTGTCACGCTAGGATCTATAGTCTCACAGTTGACAGTTGCAGACTGAATATAATCCACATATGATGCAGAAACTAGTCCACTTAAAGAAGTTGCAGCTTTATATCTCCATCTGATATATTTTCCAGAATCTACATTTTGGGTAAATTCGGCTGACTGCGTATTAGATCCAGCAGCTCCTAACGTCAGGTCAGTATCTGCTACGACATATCCAGTACTTCCTTGAATAAAATACTCAACTTGATAATAGACAGTTGTGTTTGTGTTATTCGTTAAAACATATCTTGAAACTGCAGAGTTGTCTATGCACTCATCAAGAGTTTGAGAAATAACTGTGTCTAATGAACAGTTCACTTCCTCGCTTGTTGCCTCAGTTATCCACGAATTAGGAGTTGTTGCGGAAGACATTGGGTAATATCTCCAAGTAATTGTTTGACCATCTGGAACCATAACAAAGGTAGTAGAGGATGTACCTGGAATGACAGCAGAACCGGAGACTTTAGTAATCCAGTCAGATGAATCACCACTCAAGTCATACTGGATATAAAAATATGCTGGTGCGTTTGCAGAGGATGAGTTAGAAAAGGTAAATGTAGACTTTCTTTCTCCAGCTGTACATGCACCAAAGGAAGATGATCCTGTTCCCTCAAGTACTGGACAGTCAACAGTCGCTGATGCACTTAAGACAGTGTCTGTGATTCCTGTGTAGTCATTATTAGTATTGGTAACTTTATAACGCCAGATAATATTTTTTGTATGTGGTACCGCATGATTGAGAGTTGTATCAGTCTCGCCTGGTGCAACCGCAAGGTTCGGACTCTTTAAAATCCATGAAGCTCCATTATCTAACGTATATTGGACTTGGAAGTAGATAGTGTTTAAACTCTCATTGTTTTGTAAGCTAAGTGTAGAGAGCTGAGATCCAGAGTCACAAGAACCCATGATATTCGTTACAGTTACATCAATAACACAGTTCACATAAGCACTTGTTGTATCCTCAGTCCAGACACCGGTAAAGGCCTCCGTTGTTTTTACAGATTCATATCTCCACTCAATCTTCTGTCCCTCTAAAATTTGTAAGTTATTAGTTGTCACAAGAGAGACACCTGGAGCGATTACAGAATTTACAATAGATGAGTTTGTCCAGTCAGTAACTGTGCCTGATGCATTAACAATTTTATACTGTACATTAAACTTAGCTGCGGCTGTAGAAGAGCTTGTGTTAGTTACCTTAAAGGATGCCGCTCTGTAATTTTCAGCACAGGCAGTATAAATTGCCTCTCCTGTGACAGCAGTAAATGGACAGTTGATAGTTTTTGTATCGGTGTAGTTCCACTCCTCTAAATTAAGATTATTCAAAACTTTATTTACTTTATATCGAACCTGTACTGTTCCACCATGTGGAACAGTTACTTCAAGTGGATGATTTTCTGTTAGGCCGTTGCTTACAATTTCTGCAGTCTTAAATGCCTGCCACTCTGTATCAGAGTTTCTCTTATATTCAATAGTGAAGTATGCGGTATCAGTACTTGATGGCACTAATTGAATGACTGGAGTTGAGCTTCCGTTTCCACATGTTCCAACTGCTACATCTACTTCTACAGAACCACCATCACAACCACAATCTACAGTTGCACTTGCTGTTACTTCTTCCCACTCTTGTCCTTCGAAGTCACCACCATTAGTCGTATCTTTGACTCTCCATGTAATCGTTTGTCCATCAGGAACAAATTTAGATAGATCTGTATTGGTCGATCCAGCAGAGACCGAGATATCGAACGCCGATTCTAAGGAGTCTGTGGCAGATTGCCAAGTAATACCTCCATCCAATGAATACTGCACCTTATAGTAAGAGGTGTAGTTGTCGTTATTTGTTATTGATAATGTTGATGTTGCACCTAAATCATCGCACTCACAGGTTGTTAGTGTTTGTGAGTAGTCAGAGTCTGGGTCACAATCAACTTGAACATCTGTAGTGTTCACCATTACATGGTTCATAAAGTTTGTATTGAAGTCTCCAGTTATTGAACCACTAATGTTAGTGCCCTCATCATAACGTGTGAAAAATAGACCTGTACTTGTTAATCCTCTTATGAATGCATACTCTGTTGGAGGTTCATCATAGCTATAGTATGTACTTCCACGATCATATATCTGATATGAACCATTGGTAGTATAGTAATCGTGATATCGAACATAACCCCACTTTATGGAAACAGTTTGGCCATTTGTTACCTGTACTGAAGGTAGGTTAAACGTTGTCGAGTTAGTAAGTTCATCCGTTTGTGTTACTGCTTTACTCCAACTAACACCACCATTTGTGGAATATTGATAAAACAATCTCGCTCTCTCATATGGTTCTAAATGAGTTACAGTTGTATCTTCAAACTTGAACTCTATTTGACCCTTGTTTTCAAGACATGTTAGCTGTGTAGTTGTAAGAGTAACTGGTTGGATGTCGTTGCTATTACAATCCGAGTCTGCAGCTACTGTAATAGTTGAGTAATCTCCGCTAAAGTTTTCCATATATTTTGTAGAAGTGTTGCTTGTGTAAGTTCTGTATCTAATTTGATACTCATGTGTTGAGTCAAGCAAGATAACACTTGCTACATATTCACTTGAGCTAAAGTAATAGGGCCTGATATAACCAAAATATGTAGAACTATTCCCAGTTACGCCACCATAATCGTGATGTTTATACCAATATGAATAACTTTCATTTGAATACTGCATATTTCCAAAAGGCTTCCAGGTATTGCCATCATGTGAAATCTCAACTTGAAAATGAACATATGTGTTAGAAGAGATAGAACTAGAATCTCTATTAAGTTTTAATTCAAGTTTATCAGCACCATATAAGCTACAAGATACATAGTCTGTTGAGAAGTAAATTGGATCTGAGCTTGAACTTCCTACTGAGACTCCACAGTCTACCGTATTTGTAAAAGAAAATTCCGTCTCGTAGTAACTACCATTTGGAGTTCCCTCTATACGATAGGATATTTGTACTACATCTCCATCTGAATAGGTCCCAAATAGTTGATGTGTTATGCCTGTTGAAGTAGGAGCTAGTGTAATAGTTCTATAATCACCGTACTCACCATCATTTACTTTAACTTTATAAACAAAGTAATTGGTCTCAGTATTTCCGTAATAATAAAATTCAAACTTTTGTTCATTGTTATAACATTGCGATCCAGCATATACAGCTCGTACAATTTTTTGGGTGACACTATTTGTACAGTCAATAAGCAATGTTGATGTGTTCGTAAAGTCTCCACTTGTTACAGGTGAAGTAGCAGCATATCTATAACGCATAACTACAGTGGTTCCCTGAGAGACAGTATCTTGAATTGTATAAGTCTTTA
This sequence comes from uncultured Candidatus Actinomarina sp., assembly GCA_902595195.1. Lineage (GTDB taxonomy): Bacteria > Actinomycetota > Acidimicrobiia > Actinomarinales > Actinomarinaceae > Actinomarina. The sequence goes on from CACJPC010000002.1 coordinate 55,267, forward strand.
CTTCACCAGGTAAAAGCATCTGATAAATGACAGCATTGCTGTTTGTTGAATCATAAAATGCTTCTTCCCATGTGCTACCTAAATCAGTTGAGTACTGAACGTGGAAATAACCTGTTGCCCAACCATTATTGCCGAGTGTAATTGATGGTGTTGCACCACCTGAGACACAAGTGCCTAAAGCAATTGATGCTGTACTAGCACCAACAGTAGGACAGTTAACAGTTTTTACTGCTGAATAGTAGAGTTTTGAGTTACTAAAATCTCCACTAGTATAAGAAAACTTAAACTTATACTGCACAGTTCCTGCGTGGTTAACAGTGACAGTGTCTGTATATGACGTGCCTACAGCAAGATTAGATTCAATATCAATCCAATTAGATCCACCATCTATAGTCCTGGAAACATTCAGATAATACTGCGTACCAGCAGGTCTTGTCACAGTAAATGTTGCCGTTGCAAACCCTCCTGCTTCTAAAGTATTTTGACACTCTCCAATAGTGACTAGGTCGCTGTACGTATCATCCGTAGAATCAGTAGTTGTTGCTGTTCCCCAGTTAGTAGTTGTAATGACAGGATCACAATTTGTTGTACGCTGTTCAACAGTTTTATTGTAATTTCCGAAAACAACCCAGTCAGTTGAAGCAAGTTCGCTTTCAGCATATGCGACTTTGTATCTAATTTTCATTATGGAGCCAGATAATGCTCGAGTTGAAAGGTAAATAAAATCTTTACTGCCGCTTTGCTCCTGATTTATATAATTTGTTGTCTGCACTGCTGTATAGCCGTCAACTGCCAGACTTCCTGTAACGCTGCTATCTAAAACTGCACGATCATCATTGTATGAATCAGAACTGTCAAGTTTATAGAATAAGTCATTTTTGGTCCAATTATCACCATCATCAAGAGAGATTTCAAATGCATACCAAAGAGCTGATCTGTTTGCGTCATTATAGTTTGAGTTGTACATCACCCAACCCATCCACTGTTTGTTATCAACACAGCTATTAACTACATTGGATGGTTCAGTTTCATATTGATAAGAACTACTACTCCATGGGCCAATATTTAAATCACAATCGTGATGCCAACTAAGACCATTTGAAGGAGAGCTTAAATATTGTTCTTCATAAATACCCGTATTCCATGAAGGGTTTTCAGTATAAGACTTCTGAATTCTCCACCCCATATACGCATCTGCTTCATTTGTATATGTTTTTGCTCCAGCTGTGTAAACCAAAGTTTCCCCTGCAGCAATCGAGAATGTTGTTGAATCTGAACTGTTGTATGCTGATCCAGTATTGTAGCTATACGGGTTAGCAGTTTTTGTCGGTGTTACTTTAAAATATACTGTTTCTGACTCATTATTCGTGAGAGTTAAAGTAGAGGTCTGACCTGCAGAACTACATGCTGTTACTTCATAGCTTGCTGTAACTGATGGATTGCAATCGTTGTATTGATAACCTGTGTACTTATAAGGATACCCAGTGGTATTATTCCAATCAGGATTTTCAATATACGAACCTTGAACAATCCACTGCATATAACCCTCAGTACCATCAGGGTATAGTTTTCTCATATCTGGACTAGTGGTAGCATCATATGTTAGAGTTTCGCCAGCTGGGACTGAGAAATAAATTGCAGCTGACCAATCTATATAGCTCGAATTTGGTGAATTGATACTGTTAGATGAAGTTTTAGTAGGTGCGGCTTTAAAGTACAACGTCTGTGCTTCATTATTGGTTACAGAGAGTGTTGAGTACCTTCCAACAGCGGCACAAGAACTAAAGGATGCTGACTGTGTAAAGTCTGCAACACAGTTTGCTTGTCTACTAAAGACTGCCCATGCAGCATTTGCTGTTGAGTCTGTTGGGTTTGTCTCAGCAATACGATACCTAAAATATCCTGTTGCAGATGAAGCAATAGTTTCTGGTGCTGAAAAAGTAAGTGATTGACCGTCGGCAAGAGCTGTCCCATCTGCGACCTCCGTCCAATTAACATTATCTGGCGAAAACTCTACATCAACAAAACCGCCATAACTGTCATTTGTTGCATTGAAGTTTGTTAGTGTAAGTCGTATGGTTGCATTACCGGAACCATCACAGATTTGAGAAGTGCTCTGAGAAACTCTAGTGTAATTGGCAGTGCTGTTTGTTGATTCTCCACCATTACCCCACCAGTTACAATCTACAGCACTAGGTGCAGTCCATCGAACCCAGGAATCTCCAGATTTTAATTCATTACCATAAGATCTTGAAGTGAACGTACCTTCAGTGTGTGAAGAAGAGTATAAATCTGTTGAACGATATTGATAGTAGCTTGTACCATACACCATTTTAAATTCTGGAATAACGCCATGATAAACGTTTGCTGTGTATGTATAAGTTTGGCCGGCATTGATTGTACGGCCCCATTGATCTTGCCAGCTAAAAGCACTTGAACCTACAGAAGTTCGTTTTGCATGTGCAAAATACATTGATGTGTTTCCAGTATTAGTGAGTGTGACATTATAGGTTACAAAGTCGTTGTTACAGGTTCCATTTGTGGTTGCAGTAATTGTACCTGAGTAGGTTTTACAATCTATAGTTCTACTCGTAGCTGATGTAAACCCTGATGTAGCTGTTGGATTAGCATCTGCAACGATGTACTGAAAATATACTGTCTGAGCATTTGCTACTGTTGTTGGCATGCTGATTGTCTCTGGTGTTCCTGAGACAACTAACTCACCATCTATAAAGGTTATCCAAGTACCACTTGAGCCAATCTTGTACTGTACATCAAAATATGCATTTGTTGTACCTGTATTTGTTAGTGTTACTGATGGTGTTGAAGAACCTCCATCACATGTCCCAGCAGCAGTATCTACTGTACCTGCAGCATAATCACCACATCCAGAACCTGTTAATAAATCCCCTACTATATACATTGTTCCACTTGATGGATTTGAAGAGTTGTACCGCATTCGATACTCCACCGTCTGACCTTGGTATACAGCTGGTGCACCTGTTGCAGAGAACTGTCCACCTGGCGATATCTGCGTTCCGTCTAATAGTCCTACCCAGCTTCCACCAGCAATTCTGTAATCTACATCAAAATACTGTGTTGTTTGCTTGTTGTTAGTAATAAGGAGTGCTGGCTGTTGATAACCGCTTGCACATTCACCAATTGAGGTTTTAAAGGATGGAGCAAACGGATCATATGCATTTGGTCCGCAGGAAGCACCGTCTGTATTATCACTTGTAAATGTTGTTCCTTTTGTAGCTACGTTATATTGATTAGTTCCAGTTCTCTTAACTTCAAATCTATTTCCAAGACCATCATCAATAATGAAACGAATCTCTCCCTCTGGAGTTTTATAGGTATAGCTAGCAAGTGTTGCTGAGACACCGCTGAATGCTGCATTTGTTGGTGTGACTTCTGAAATAGCATTGTTGTCTTTATCATAAAGAACAACTTTGTTAGCTAAAGCATTATATGTTGCAAGCTCATATCCATCCCAGTCACCAATATATGAAAAGTCAGCAGCATTAATATGAGTAGTCATGCCGGGATCAGCAAACGTTGTTACTCCACCAGTATCAACGTTATAGATGTAGCCATGCTTGAAACCAGCCTGTGCCATATATATCTGATCATTACCATTTGCATTCACGACATATTCACCAGATGAGAATCCGTAGTAACCGTTTACACCGTCATAAAAGTTCTCATCACCAACTTGGGTATAGTCAGCAATATGAGCGAGAGGTGTAAGTACACCTTCAGTACTAATAGTAAAGAGATGTGTACCATGTCCATCAGAGGTAATCGTTACATACATAACACCTGTTGGTGACATCGCTAACGCGTTAATACCTTTTACATTTCCTGCAATATTGGATGTAGAACTAAAGTCTACTGTTGTTGTTGTTCGTTGAATAGTTGTTGTCTCTGTAGCTACATATTGATCAATAGTGAAGCTAGTTGACGTATAGTCCCAATCTAATTTATAAAAGTATGCTCTTGCATACGCATCATTACAATCCCAGTTAGCAGTTGCATACGCCTCTTCCTGTGGCACTGCCCATGATGAGATGAACACGATGGTAAATAGAGCAATATATGTTGTTGTTTTGAGTATTGTTCTGATAGTTGACGAGTTGATATAAGACCTCAAATTTAAATATGTGTAAATAAATTTATTACTCATAACACTCAACAACATTTTTAATTAGATTTAATTCTAATTAACTTAACATTAGTTTAACTGGAATTCATTTAAAGTAAAATGATTTTTTAAAAATTTAGTACTGTTTTAGTATGTTTTCGACAAGATTTGAGGAAGTTTTAAGAAAAAACTCTTCTGAATATCTATTAAACAGTTCATGATCTCCAATATTTAACGCATATTCAAACATCGCTCCCCTAAATGCAGTGGCTATATTCACAGCAATTTCTTCCGCTCCGTCCTTGTATTGCTCAGAATTACTCAATAAAACTGTAATCGCTTGAACCGGATCTTGGTCTAACCATTTATTAACATTAACTAAATTAAACATTTGTACAACAACAACCTTTCCTGCATATCCGAGACTTACAAGGTTCTCAGCATATGTAACTGGAATCTTCTTTAATTTCTCAATTACGGTTAAGGAGTCGTCTGCAAGTGTGGCACCCATGTTTGCTGCTACATCCATTTTTGAATGCACAATTGCTGAAAATACATCTTCCATTCTGTCAGGAAAATGATTGTAAGCTGTTGCAGGTGATACACCAGCTTCTTTTGCAATTTGAGTAAGAGTGACTTCTCTAATATCTCCAACTTCATTAATTACATCAACAGCTGTATCAATAAGTTTTGTCCTATTGAGGTCAAAAATATCTTGCTGTCTACGTGCTCTTCCGTCTTGTTGGATATCAGTCATATTGGCATATTACAGGAATAAATTTAAGAATCTAAAATTTTTTTAAAAATACTCTTTTATAGCTTTTTCAACCACTAAGGAATCTGATTCGGAAACGATGTATTTCTCAATATTTTCTGTGTTTTCTACAGAAAAAGATGGAATAACAGAGGAAATTACATTACTAAATTTTTCTGGTGATGCAGTTGCAATTCCCACAACTGGAAGATTTGATGAAAAAGAAATACCTTCTGAAACTGCAGTTGCGGTATGAGGATCTACAATCCATTCAGAATCCTCATAGAACTCTTTAATTTCTTTTAATATCATTTCATCATCAAATGATTTTGAAGAAAAAATGCTTTGTAATTTTGTAGCTGCATCTTCATTTAATGTTGCAAGTTTTTCGTTTTGTAACTGATCATAGAATGATGAAGTATCTCCTTCTAGATCAAAAATTAATCTCTCAAGGCTAGATGGAATTTGTATATCCATACTTGGTGCAACGGTAGGCATGGTATCTTTTGGTTCTAAGGTTCCACTAGAAATAAACCTTGTAAGTACATCATTGAGATTTGAAGCACAGAATATTTCATTAATTGGAAGCCCATTACACCTCCCAAACCAAGCAGAATAAGCATTTCCAAAGTTTCCAGATGGTATAGAGATATTAATGGGATTAGTAAATTGTTTTGTAAGCCATACATAATAAGCTGTTTGACCCATAACTCTTAGCCAGTTGATTGAATTCAAAGAAACTACTCTTCTGTTAAACGCGTTTTCCTGTAAAAGAGTTTTGGCAATTTGTTGGCAATCATCATAGGATCCCTCAATTGCAATATTTAATACATTGTCTTGAATAACCTCTGTCATCTGACGTCGTTGATATTCGCTAACTTTATTGTGTGGATGTAAAACTACGATATCGATGTTTTTGGAATCTTTTACAGCCTGGATTGCAGCACTTCCAGTGTCTCCACTTGTTGCAACAATAACTAACCCTCTCTCACCAATTTCTTCTAGTCTCTTGTCTGCTATTGCACCAAGTGGTTGAAGTGCATAGTCTTTGAATGATTTTGTAGGACCATGGAATAACTCCATTACGTATTTGTCTTTTTTGATCTCTTTAAGCACTGGCTCTGGTGAGTTTTCAAAGCCCGGATAAATTGATAATTCATCTACATAACTTGCAGAATTTTTATCTAAAGCAATAAATATTGTTTTAACGAAATCTTCATAACTTAAATCTTCTTGGGTCAGGTTGCTTAAGTTTTTAAGTGTTGTTCCATTTGGTAGGTACAATCCTCTATCTTCTGCCACACCTGAAAGAACAATATCTTGAAAAGAAAGTGTCGACTTACTTCCACGGGTTGAATGATATGTAATCACTTGTTTAGAGATAAACTCTGATTGTAGATGTTACAGAGCTGACACTATCGAGATTTGCAATACTGTCTATTGAACTTGTTAAATTGTGCTCTGATGCTTCATGTGTTACAAGAACTAACTCTGCGTTATCTCCTCTACCTTCTTGAATAACGCTTTCAATGCTTACATTATTTTTTCCAAATAAGCTTGCAATAGCTGCAAGAACACCCGGTTCGTCTTTGACTGAGAGCCTAATAAACCAGCTTGAATCGACATCTTTTATAGCTTTGTCTCCTGTCTTTGGAGTTCGTAATGGATACCAGTTGGTTTGATTGCTAGCCATTTGATGACATGCACTTAGTACATCTCCAATAATTGCACTTGCAGTTGGTGCTGCACCAGCACCAGGTCCGGAAAATACTAATTGGTTTATATTCTCACCTTCAACAAGCACAGCATTTAATGCACCTCTTATAGCTGCAAGAGGATGCTTGCTGTCAACAAGAACTGGGTAGACTCTTGCATTAAAACCTTCTTGACTATTATCAATTTGAGCTACTAGTTTGATAGTCTTGTTTAGTCTTTTTGCCCAATCGAAATCTTCTTTTGTAATTTTAGAAATACCTTCTGTATAAACATCATCAGTCGATGGAGATACGCCAAAACATAGAAGTGATAAAATCATAGCTTTATATTTTGCATCTATACCTTCAACATCATTTGTAGGATCTGGTTCTGCGTAACCTAATTCTTGAGCATTCTGTAATGCATCACCGTATGTGCTGCCCTCTTCCATTGCAGTTAGGATGTAGTTGCTTGTTCCATTAATAATCCCTGCAACCCTTGAAAGTTCTTCTCCTCTTAAACTTTCAATGAGTGGTTTTAGAACAGGTATGCCAGCTGCAACTGCTGCTTCAAAATACAAGCAGGCGTTATTTTCCTGAGCGGTCTTAATCAACTCTTCACCGCAATCTGCAATGATATCTTTGTTTGCAGTAATTACTGATTTTCCTTTTTGTAAGAGTTCCTTTATGTACTCTTTTCCTGGTTCTACTCCACCTAAAACTTCAATTACTAAATCAATATTTTCATCATTGGCAATTTCATTAAAATCCTCAGTTATAAGATTTGAATCAAAATCTCTGTCTTTAGTGGAATCGGAGACTAAAACCTTTGAAAGATTTATATTAATTACCTCATTATCAAGATGTAGCAATCGAGAAATAACTGCAGAGCCAATATTTCCTGCACCTAAAACTGCTACTGTATATGAATTATTTTTCATAATTAGTAAGGATAAATGTTATTTTGACTCAAACAACAATTAATTTTGTAGATTTTATGAAGAAATTGAGAGTGAAGATACAGCTTCTTGATATACCCCACAATAATCAATCATGTCAGTCATCCACTTGCGATCTTCTTCTGGAAGATACTCAAGCTTGTAGTAATTAGTCCATTTACCACCATAATAATACACAAAAACATCCGCCAAATTCTCTTCATCTCCATAGCGACTATGTGCTAGTTCTCTAAAAGTTGAACCATCTTGCAATATACATTCTCTCATCACCAAATAGGAATAAGCGTGTGCGGCCTCATGAACAAGAATATCTTTTAATCTCCCAGACTCTATTCCTCTATCAGATATCCAAATTGTCATAGCCCACTCATTTCCATAATTTCCATCGGCATCATACCCTACTGGATCAAATACTCCATAAACACATCTATTGAATAAAGCTTCTCCATAAGGATGACAACCATTTAAAACCTGAACCTCTGAAGTTAAAATTTCTCTTAATATATCTGGCAACTGATAAATTGCTAACTGGATTCTTAAATTTGTTTCGTCATCACCTTCAAATCCAGGAAATGAATAAAGTAAATTGGTTATGTCATTTTTTATTCCTGTTTCGCCAGACTCTCTTCTTTCGTGAAGATTAATAAGAATTTCATTCTCATTTGGTATCCCATTCACGCATGTAGTGGTAAGTCCTTCTGAATTTACTAAAGCTGCTGCTTGTGAAGAACTATATGGACCAAACCTGTTGCATACAGAATCATAGAGAATAAAAGTTTGATCAGAATCACCGGGTTGATCTTCATCAACATTTGTTGTTAATTTGTAACTAGGTTGGGCTACTTCAATTTCTGGAGTTTGAATTCTTAATACAGAAAATAAATTTATATTAAGAAAATAAGTAAGCAACCAGATGACAATATTTATTGATAGAAAAACAAAAAGAAGTATTTTGAATGTTTTCATGCTATTTGTAATTAATAATTATTAATTAATTTTATATCATCCAGTAAATTTCCTTCACCAGGAAATCTTGCAGTGCTTACGTGTGTAATCCTAACTCTTAAAGTTGTTACGCCATCAGGTACCGTATATGTTCCTGAATATTGTGTCCAAGATGTGCTTGTGGAATATTCTCCAATGTCAACTTCAGAACCAGGTGCTCCAAGAGAAAGCTTTACTGTGTCTGTTCCTGCTCTTCCTCTATGCCAAAAACTCCAACTAATCTGATCTCCAGGTGAAACACTAACATCTTGATATATTGAACCTTCAGCAGTTGAATTTAATTCAAGATGATGACTACCTTCAACTGACTCAATACCCCTATGTCCCGATTCCCATACTTCAAACCTTAAATTACTACCGTCTAATCTCTCAATTGTCCATCCTGGAACTTGTTGGTTTGTTAACTTTTTATAACTGTTGTCACCTATAGGATCTCCTTCATAATTTTCAAAAGATCCATTTACAAGAATATCTACTGGTGGAACTGTTGTAGTAGTTGTTGTTGTAGTAGAAGTTGTAGTTGTTGTAGGTGGAACTGTTGTAGTAGTTGTTGTAGGTGGAACTGTTGTAGTAGTTGTTGTTGTAGTAGAAGTTGTAGGAGTATCGTCTGTAATAAATATGCTTGTTTCGACATTATTGGAAGGAACTGTTGTAGTAGTTGTTGTTGTAGTAGAAGTAGTAGTTGTATCTGATACGAAAATTTCATTTGACTGATTTGGTGCATTAATTGCTACAAATGTAAATACTGTTATACCTGTACAAAGACCGTAAAAGTAACTTCTTTTTTTAAATAAAAATAAAAAGGTTGATAGAAAACTTAAAATATATCCCCAAAGTAAAATAAAGAATAAAAATCTTCTTTTTTCTGCAAAATATTTAGTAATTTCCATAACCTCTTCGTGTGTGAGGTTTTGCTCAGGTGATTTTATGTTTAGATTTAATTTTTCAATAGCTTTAAAGACTTCATCTAAAGATTTGTTGAGCCTGTCAGCGAGAATATAAAGTTTCATTTGGAGAAAATTTTAGGTTAATTTTTCCTTTACTATTCTACTTACCACAGAACCATCTATGCCTTCACCTTTTGACATAACAGCACCAATTACTTTACCCATTTGGGATATATCAACTTCGCCCATTTCACCCAGAACTTCATCAACAATTTTTTCAACGTCTTCTTCACTAAGTTGCTCAGGCAACCATTCGCTTAAGAAATCAATTTCAAACTGAATTTTTTCAGCCATTTCAGTACCTCTATCACCAAGTGACTGATACTCTTCAACTGCTTTAATCATCTTCTTTACATAAGAGGAAATGACGCCTAAAACTAGTTCATCTGTAGCTTCTTCACCTTTTTCAGCTTTTTTCTTTGCTACCTCTGTCTGAACCTGTCTAATTGCATCAAGCTTAGGCTTATCTTTTGCTTTCATCGCTTCTTTTAAAGCAGCACTTAAATCATCGGATATTGTCATAATTTACTTTCTATATACATGCATTGTATCAGGAATATCTGTAATTACCCCGAATACACCTAACTCCATAAAATGTTGAAAATCTTTTTCATCGTTAACTGTCCAAACTCCCGTTTTTTGAAATGGCAAATCAAAATTCCTACTATCTAAGAGAGCTCTCTCAACCATGAAAAATAAATGTTCATCATGTATTGATAAAGATTTTGCTTGAAATAATGCGTCTTCTTGATCAAGTATGATTCCATAATGACAATTAAATAATTCTTTAAAGTCTTGGATGGCTTTCCAGTTAAATGAGGTAACAATATCTTGAGGTGACAAAATAGAGAGCATTTTTTGAAATAATATGTCTATCTGAGTTTTTTCTAAACTATTTGTTTTAATTTCAAAATTAACTTTTCCGTCTATTTGATCTCTTGATGATAAAATCAGTTCATCTTTTTCAACATCATTTAACTTATTTAGTATCTCTTGTGTGGAAAGTTCGTTAATAAATTGTCCATTTATATCAGGGTCATGAAATAAAATAAGATTATTATCGGCTGTAATTCGAACATCAGTTTCAACATAATCACAGTATTCAAATGCTTTATTAAGCCCTGTTATTGAATTTTCCCTATAAATACGGGGTAAACCTCTATGTCCAAAAATTTTTCCCAAAATGCCTCCATATAAATTAAAGTTGAGTACTATTAATTGTCAAGCTTGTGAAATATTTCACAAAGTAAGAAAGAATGTGTAAATGTTAAATATTGATTTTGAACAAGAAGATTGGATGCTAGAGGGCGGATGTGTCTACTCCGACACTGAGCTATTTTTTCCTGTCGGATCTTCAATGAAAGCAATGAAACAAGCTAATGAAGCAAAAGCTATCTGTATGGAGTGCCCAGTTGTTACTGAATGTCTTGAATACGCCATAAGAACTAATCAAGATTCTGGTGTCTGGGGTGGTACAACTGAAGATGAGAGAAAATCAATAAGAAGACAGTACCGTAAAACCGGTCTTGTTATCAACGGTTAGAAACTAAGCCCGCTCCTCTTTTATTGTCACCGTCATCTGAGAATTCAATAATCTGAATCAATGATGTATTGACTGCAATTTCACCTTCATCATCTTTATGTATGTAAAACTCATTTGCAGAAGTTAAATTCTTAATTTCATCTAAGAATTTTTCTTTATCTTTGATATCTACTTCTATAGCTGAGGTTGATCCAACCATATAAATTCTTGCTTTCAAAGTTCCTGCCATCTTTACTCCTTATAAAACGTTTTCACCCATAAATAATGCTGAGACTGAGTCATCAGTAAATATAGATGTTAGTGCATTTGCAATTATTGGAGAAACACTCAAGGACTCAACATTTCCTAATTTTTCAGGATTTCCATTCTGCAGCAAAGTATCTGTGACAACTATTTTATCTACTGGAGCGTCTTGTAATTTTTGTACTGAACCCTCGGAAAATATACCGTGCGTTGCTGCAACATTGACAGATAAGGCTCCACGTTCTTTTAAAATTCTTGAAGCAGCTGCGATAGTTCCTCCAGTGTCAATAATGTCATCGAGTAGGATTGCATGTCTGTCTTCAACTTCACCAATAATTGTGAAAGACTTTACCTCATTATGTATCTTTGGATCTCTTTTTTTATGTACAAAACCTACATACGCATCAAGATGTTTGGCAAATGTAGTTGCTCTCTTAACTCCACCTGCATCAGGCGAAATAATAGAAATTGGACCATCAAATTTATCTTTAAAATATTCAACAAAAAGTGGCATAGCAGTTAAATGATCAAATGGCTGATCGACAAACCCTTGTATCTGCTGAGTGTGTAAGTCGATAGATACCATTCTGTTAACTCCTGCAGCAACATACATATCGCTTATTAATCTTGCAGATATTGGCTCTCTAGGTAGTGCTTTTTTATCTTGTCTTGAGTAAGGGTAAAAAGGCAGTACAGCAGTGATTCGTTTTGCTGAAGCGCGTTTTAAAGCATCTATCATGAGGAGTTGTTCCATAATTGTTCTATTGATATCTCCAGAATGGCTTTGCATAACAAAACAGTCTGCACCTCTTACACTCTCACCAAGTCTCAAATAAATCTCTCCGCTAGCAAATTCTTTTCTCTCTACTTCTGATAACTCAGTTCCAAGATTTGAAGCTACTTTTTGCGCAAGTTCAACATTTGATGAACCTGAAAAAAGAAGCATTTTTTTCTTGCCAGGTTGTTCAATCATTTTTTTTCTTTCTGTCCATATAGCCTTCAATATTTTTTTGATTATTTCTTTCAATACCTAATGCTTTTGAAGGAACATCTTTTGTAATTACAGAACCTGCACCTATCATTGATTCTTTTCCAATTGTTACAGGAGCAACAAGCATGACATCTGATCCAATAAAAGCTCCGTCTTCAATATCTGTTTTATGTTTATTTTTACCATCGTAATTAACTGTTATTGCTCCTGCAGAAAAGTTTACACCTGTTCCTAATTCTGCATCACCAACGTATGCAAGATGAGGAATTTTACTTCCTTTACCAATTTTTGATTTTTTCGTTTCAGCAAATGCTCCAACCTTCACATTCTCTCCTAGTTCCGAACCAGGTCTAATGTGAGCAAAAGGTCCTATTTGACCTCCAGCATCAATAATTGAATCGTCTACCACAGAATTCAATACTTTTGAACCTTGTCCAACTTTTGAATTATTAATTTGAGCATTTGGTCCAATCTCACAATCAGGACCTATCTCCGTTTCACCTTTTAAATGACTGTTTGCGTAAACTTTTGTACCAGCAGAAATTTTTACAGTTGAATCTATGTATGTAGAAGTTGGGTCTTGAAAGTAAACACCTTCGTCCATGAATTGTTGTATTGTTTGCTTTAACAGAGCGTCTTCAACTTCATTTAGTTGGCCCATAGAATTTATTCCTCTTATTGAATCTTCTTCTACTTGTACTATAACAATATCTTTTTTTTCATTATTTGCAATACCTATTAAGTCAGTTATATAAAATTCTCCCTGCGCATTAGAGGTATTCAAATTGTTGATTTGCTCTAGGAGAAATTCTTTTTCAAAACAATATATCCCTGAATTAATTTCATCAACCAACCTCTCTTCTTCTGTGCAGTCTTTTTCCTCAACAATTTTAATTTGTCTATCTTGTTGAATGACTCTTCCATATCCAAATGGATTAGAGACCTTAGATGTAAGAAAGCCTATAGTTGAACTTGAGTCAGTTACTTTTTTAATTAAATTTTTAATATCATTGCTATTGATCATTGGTACATCGCCTGGAAGAACAAGAATATATTCAGATGTATCATTAGCAAATTTTTTATCCTCTAACAGGATTGAAATTGCATGTCCTGTACCTTTTTGCTCCTCTTGGATAACAAAATTAAGTGATTCTGGCAGAGCTTCCATTACTTGTTCAGCTTCATGCCCTACTACAACATATTTAGTATTTATATCCTCAATAACCTCAAGAGCGTATGAAATTAATTTTTTTCCTGAAACAGAATGTAAGACTTTTGGTAAATTGGACTTCATTCTAGTCCCTTTACCTGCGGCTAATATTACTCCTGATACATTCATTTCAAAATTGATGGCTGGGGGAGAAGGACTCGAACCCTCAACGATGGGACCAAAACCCATTGTGTTGCCAATTACACCATCCCCCAATTGTTATGCAAATATATTCTAATCATCATTTTGAGAGAAACTACAATCAATTTTCTTAGTTATTGAAAAATATTTAAGATTGAATTCTTCAGAATCTATTTCTTCAATCTCTTCATGTTCTTCAAACAATGAAAAAAGAGCCGACCCACTACCGGACATAAAAAAGTTTTTTTTATATCTCTCTTCAAGGTTTTGTTTTACTGCATTAAGTTCTGGGTAAATTTCTGTAGATATATTCCAGAGATCATTAAAAAGTGAGATACCATTCCACGAATACTTTTCAGTGTCCTTTGGTTGTATTTCGTCATATTTTTCAAAGACTTCTTTTGTGCTCAAACCGTTTTTTGGAACAGCAATAATGATTTTCATTGGTGGAGTGTCATTCAAATTTAGGACATTTTCACCAATACCTGTTACAGTTGCTGGTTGTTTATTTATAAAGAATGGAACATCACTTCCAACTTGCTTCACGACATCATGGTAAGAAGGCATTGATAATTCATAATTTGAACAGAGGAAATTGATTATTGCTGCACCGTTTGAACTTCCTCCACCAAGTCCAGATTCTATAGGTATCTGTTTATCAACTTTGATTTCAAAGGATTTTTCAAAAGAAGGATTGAGTTTTCTCATTAATGATAAAGATTTATGAATCGTTGTTAACTCATAATTTAATTTGTCAATATTAAAAACAATCTGATCTTTTTGACTTTCTTTAATTACTATTTCATCAAAAATACCAACAGGAATAATATCTGATTCAATCTTGTGATAATTATCTTGTAAGCCATCATGAATTTTTAAATTAAGATTGATTTTTGCAGAAGATAATATTTTCACAATATGTCCTTTGCAATATCATAATAATTTTCAGGAGTTAAATTACTTGCACGATTATTAGGGTCTATTCCTAATTCAACAAGACGGTCCTCAGAGATTATTGATTTGAGTGATGTTCTTACTTTTTTTCTTTTTTGTTGAAAAGCAATTTTGGATATTTCAAATGCTCGAATTCTTGTTTCTTCATCCAAAATAGTCTCTCTTTGAATAGTCAGAACAGAAGAAGTAATTTTTGGAGGTGGATAGAAACAATTTTTTGAAACATCAAATTGAATCTTAGATTCAGTAAATAATTTAAATAAGACTGATAAAGCACCATATTCTTTTCCACCAGGATTCGCAACAATTCTATCTCCCACCTCTTTTTGAACCATGACAACATATCTATGAATTACAGGAACTTCAGTTATCAATTTAACCAACAATCTTGTTCCGATATTGTAAGGCAAATTCGATACAAAAATCCACCATGGACCTTGAAGTTGTGTATAGTCAAATTCCATTGCATCTTCATTGAAGATCTCTAGATTAGGTACATCAATAAATCTTTCATTTAGAATCTCTGCAAGATTCCCATCAATTTCTACAGCTTTAATTCTATAATTGTCCTTCAATAATTCACTAGTTAAAGACCCCGTGCCAGGCCCAACTTCAATTATGGGATCTGCTAATTGTCCCTGAACTAATTTTGTAATTTTTCTTGATATATTTGAATCAATTAAAAAGTTCTGGCCTAATTTATAATTTGGCTTTGATTCTAATTTTTCAACCCATTCTTGTTCACTCATTTAAATCTCGAGATAATAATCTATCAGTATTTTTTTTAGTCAGTTCTGAAAACTCATTCAGAGATATATCTAATATTTTTGAAATTTTTTCAGCAGTATACATAATATAAGACGGTTTATTTTTTTGTCCTTTATAAGGTTCAGGAGCTAAATAAGGAATGTCTGTTTCAACTAAAATTTTGTTTAATGGGATATTATTAACTGCTAGTTGCAAATCTTGAGCAGTGTCGTACGTTACAATTCCAGATATAGAGAAATAAACACCAAGCTCTGCAAACTTTTTAGTCCACTTATTACCCCCAGTCCATGAATGTAGAATAATTTTATTGTTGCTTTCTCTCTCACTAAGAATTTTATAAATATCAGAAAAACTATCTCTGCAATGAATAATTACTGGTTTAGAAAGTTTGTCACCTACTTCAAGGTGGTAAAGAAAGCTATCTATCTGATCTTCCTTTGATGATAAATTGCGGTAGTAATCAAGTCCAGTTTCGCCAATCAAGTCTGCTTCGATAAATAAAGTATCAAGTGATTCTTTTAATGTTTCAAATTCACTGGCTTGATGTGGATGCAAGCCTGCTGACCAATAGGATAATTTTTTTAAACTATCAGAAACTTGCTTTGCTTTTAATGAAGACTCTACATCAACACCTGGAATCACTACATACTCTAGATTAAATAAATCATTTTCATCGATTTCATTACTCCAAAGCTGAAGATGACAATGCGTGTCTACCCATTTGAATTGCTCTAATGTTTTATTTTTATTCACTACTATATAAGCATAGGATTAAATACATTTATGAGTAAAGGTAACAGAAGTAAAATTGACAATCTTGGAAGAGTTGTAATTCCAAAATCTATTAGGAAAGCTCTTGATGTTGAAGCTAATAGTGAAATCTCAATGTATGTTGAAGATAAAAAGTTAATAATTACAAAGGGCTATCAAACTTGTTCTATATGTGGCTCCAAAGATGTTACATATCAACTCAAAGATAAATTTCTATGTTCTAATTGTATAAACGATATTAAGAGTCTTTAATTTTATCGTATATTTCGTTTGTAGGAATGTCAGTAATTAGAGATACTGCTTTTGCTAAATCTCTTTTAGGAACACCATTATCTAATAATATTTTTAGTGCAGAATCTAGTTCAAAATTTACATTTGTATTTAATTCACTAGGTGCGATGACGAGCGTTATTTCACCTTTGAGATTATCTGAGCTAAGCTTTTCTTTTACTTCCGCGATATCGCCTCGGTGAATTGTTTCAAATTTTTTTGTTAATTCCCTACAAACCGTTATTTGTGAATTCAATCCATTTTTTTCAAAATAATCAAGATCTTTTATTACACGTTTTGGAGAGGTAAAACAGACACTCGGCATTTGAGCATTTAATAACTTTGTTAAAAATTCGCTTTTTTCTTTTCCTGATTTAGGTATAAATCCTAAAAATTGAAAATTTGAAATGTCGAATCCAGAAAGAGTCAAAGCTACTAGCACACTTGAGGGACCGGGTATTGATTCAACTCTAAATCCTTCCTTGATTATTATTTCTACTAATTTATTACCTGGATCGGAAATTAAAGGCGTACCTGCATCAGAAATAAGAGCTAGGTTTAAATTATTTCCTAAATGACTTTTGATATCTTCAATTTTATTGACTTCATTGCCAATAAAATAGGACTCTATTCCTGTTTCGATACCAAAATGATTTAAAAGTTTTTTTGCACGTCTTGTATCCTCACAATAAATTAAATCGACATTGTTTAATACATCAATGAGTCTTTGTGATACATCGTCTAAATTTCCAATTGGGGTTGGGCAAATGTATAGAGTACCCACTTTGTTTATAGATCACCAAGCTGTGATGAGATTTCATCAATAATATTTATGTCTTGAGAAAGGACCAATTTTACAAAACCATTTTGCTTTGAAATCCATACGTTAGTTGAGCCTTTATAAATAACTCCGTTGTACTGTTCAACTACTTCTGTAAATCTTTTTTGGGTATCTCCCCACAAAATATATGCATCATATATTTCATCAAGATCTGCAGAAGTGTCGCCACTTATTTTTACAGTCATTACTAAATTGCCAGATGAATCAACGTAGTCTTTCCATGAACCTCCCCCGATTCCAACTGCAGCAGTAATTGCAGGGATAGGTCCAATGGTATCTTGCAAGAGATAAACTAGGTCCAAAGATCCAATTGTACCTTCATCTATTAACTCAAAATTATTAATTTCAACATCAGCAATTTCGATGACATCATATCTTTCGTTAGCAAAATACTTTTCAGAGGAATATATCTGCTCTGAAGTTGGGAGATTTGTTAAGCCAGTTCTTTTATACTCACCTAGCGCGTCATTTAAAGCTGCCATTTTTCCTTTATTGATAATTTCTCTTGAAAGTATTGGACCATAGGTGTAATACAAGTCTGAAGGTATATAAAAATAATTTGGAAGCTGAACCCTGCAGGAAATATTTGGAATCTGTGCTTGCATAGTTTGACGGTCATATGCATCTAAACTATCAACCCATTTTGCTTCGACCCACTCAGCTTGAGCCTCCATTAGCGCTCTAATTCCTGGGTAGTTAGAGAAATCATCTAAATCATCCATTTCTTGATACCATTCAGATACCTCAAAATGCATACCCTGTAAAGAATGGACAAGTTCATGAACTACTACTCTCTGTTCATAAAAATTAAGCTTTTTTTGACCTGATTTTATAGGAACTCTTAGTGTTTTATCTAATAAGTTGTATGAACCAGCAGAAAAACAGCGTTGGAATTCTACTTGTAAATTTAAAAGTTGGTCAGCTGTGAAATCATTTAAACCCCACATATTCTCTGAAAGTACAGCTCTTTCCCACTCACCCTCTTCATAATCTTCTTCAAAATCATCGAGAAAAGAAAGAGCATTGTATTCTTGATAATCATTTAGAGTGTAAAAATCATAGAGAGGTTCTTCGATAAACTCTAAACCTATTCTTCTCTCGATAAATTTCATTAATTCAGCTAATTGCTCTTTGATTTCTGTTGGTGGCTCTTGAATCTCTAACCCAAACTCATCAAGTGCAAACGGAGGCTCTTCATAAACAGTTGTTGTTGTAGAGGTAGATGTAGTTGTGGTACTTTCAGTAGTTGTAGTTTCTTCTGCTTGGGTTTCAGAAACAGATTCTTCAGTAGTTCCAGATGAGCAGGATATTAAAACTAAACACAATAAAGTAAGTAAAAATTTTCTCATAGGTTATTAGATTACATGTATTCTATTATTTATAAAAACAATTGGAGGAATTTTGATTAAAGAATTTAGAGATTTTATCAATAGAGGGAATGTTGTTGAACTTGGAGTAGCGTTCGTTATGGGTGCTTCTTTTAAGTCATTGGTTGATGTTTTTACCAAGAGATTAGTTGAGCCATTGATTGGTTTAATAATAAATCTTCCTAATTTAGATAAGCTAGGAATGTTTGGAGATATAGATCCTGCATCTGGTACGTCTGCAGGCTCTTTTGGAGCTTTTTTAGGGGAAGTCATTAACTATACAATTATTGCCTTTGTAATGTTTTTAGTAATAAAAGCTTACAACCATTTTGAAGACATTGTTTCTGATGAAGAAACTGAAGCAGTAGCTGCAGAATCAAAAGAGGTATTATTGCTAAAAGAAATTAGAGATGGAATAAATAAGATTAGTAAATAATAAAAAACTTTATGAAAGAAAATAATTTAAAAGATTTATTTAACTACGCACTTGAGCAAGACACTAAGGTTCGTAGAGGAATAGTTTATTCAATACTAAATAAAATATTTGACCTAGCTCCTCCTATTTTGATTGGTATTGCAATAGATATAGTGGTGGAAGGATCTGATTCCTTTATAGGTAATCTTGGATACAGCGACAGAAGACAGCAATTAATTATACTCGCCGTCTTAACGTTTATAATATGGGGACTCGAATCAGCATTCGATTATATTGCGGCTGTAACTTGGAGAAACATCTCCCAAGATATTGAACATTCTTTACGAACAGATGCCTTTAACAATGTCCTCGGTCTTGATTTGGCGTTTTTTGAAAATAAATCTTCTGGAAGGTTGATGGCAATCCTTAATGATGATGTAAATCAACTAGAGACTTTCTTAGATAACGGTGCAAACAGGCTAGTTCAAACTGCTACAACCGTTCTTGTTATTGGTGGAACATTCTTATATATTTCACCACTGGTTGCTGTGTTTGCCTTCATACCCATTCCAATTATTATTTTTGGCTCACTTAGATTCACTAACAGAATTGCAGAAAGGTATACAAAGATTCGAAATGATATAGAAAATTTAAATGCCAATCTTTCGAACTCTATTACAGGAATACTCACAGTAAAAAGTTTTAACAGAGAAAAAAAAGAAAGCGAAAGAATAACTCTTTCATCAAATGAGGTTAAAAGTGCAAATTATCATGCAATAAGACTATCTGCAGCATTTATTCCCATAATTCGAATTGCAATACTATTTGGATTTACAGCGACACTTTTAATTGGTGGTTTCTTAGCCCTAGACGGAGAAATTAAAGTAGCAACCTATTCAGTCATGCTATTTATAACACAGAGATTATTGTGGCCATTAACTGAACTCGGAGTGATTTTTGATTCATATCAAAAAGCAATGGCGTCATTTAGACGAATAATAAATTTAAAAAATACTACACCCACAATCGATAATGGAAACGAAAAGCTCACAAGTTTTAATAAGAAAATTGAGATATCAAATTTAAATTTTGAATACGTAAAAAATTTTCCAGTTTTAAATGATATTTCTATAGACATTAATAAAGGTCAAACTACAGCGATTGTTGGAAGTACAGGTTCTGGTAAATCTACTCTAATAAAACTTATTTTGAGATTATATGATTCAACTTCTGGAGAAATTAAATTTGATGGTAAGAATATAAGAGATTTAGAACTAGACAGTTTGAGAAATAAAATCGGATTGGTAAGCCAAGATATATTCTTATTTGAAGGTACAGTTTTTGAAAATATTGCTTACGGAAATCTAGATGCAAAAGATGAAGAAGTTTGGGAAGCAGCAAAACTTTCAGAGTCTGACAAATTTATAAATCTATTGCCTAATAAGGAAAATACAATCGTTGGAGAAAGAGGGCAAAAGCTATCAGGTGGGCAAAGGCAAAGAATCTCAATAGCAAGAGCAATACTAAAAAATCCAGAAATATTAATTTTAGATGAAGCAACTTCAGCCGTTGACAATGAAACTGAAGCTGCAATACAGAGGTCTATTAATACCTTAAAAGAAGGAAGAACTGTTATTGCAATAGCGCATCGTTTATCCACTATAAGAAATGCTGAAATTATTTACGTTTTAGAAGAAGGTAAAGTTGTTGAATCTGGAAATCACGAAAGCCTTTTAGAAATTAATGGGGTTTACTCAAAGCTATGGTCAGTTCAAACAGGAGAAAAAATTAGTTAATCTTTTCTGCAATATACTCACCAATAGCTAGAGAAGCTGTTGCTGCAGGGCTTGGTGCATTTAGAACATGAAGAGAATTATCACCCTCCTCAAAAACAAAATCGTCAATCAAGTCTCCGTTAGAACTTACAGCTTGTGCCCTCACTCCAGCTACTCGGGGTTCTAAATCTTTTAACTCAACATTAGGAATATAATTTAATATTTCCTTTAGAAATACTCTCTTATTTAAAGATCTATACATCTCAGAAATTCCTGTACCAAAGTATTTCTTGCCTAGCTTCCACATACCTTTGTATGAAATTGTTTTACTTAATTCAAAAACATTAATGTTGCTCCATTTATAGCCCTCTTTAGCAAATGCTAAAACTGCATTTGGACCAGCTTCAATTTGACCATCAACTGTTTTGGTAAGATGAATTCCCAAAAATGGTAAGTTTGGATCGCTTATTGGATAAATCATATTATTTACTAAATGAGATTTCTCTTGATTCAATACAAAATATTCACCCCTAAAAGGAATTATTCTTAAATTGGGCTTAATATTGTCCATTAAAGCAACCGTGTCAGAAAATAAGCCTGCACAGTTTATCAGATATTCTGAAGTGAATGTTTCCTTATCACTAGTAAGAATTTTTAAATCATTTTTTGAATCTATCGATTTTATTTTTTGAAAATATTTTACAGTTCCCCCTAAAGTCTCAAATTTCTTCGCAATTTTCTCTGTTACTACCTTATAGTCAACTACTCCAGCCTGAGGAACATATAATGCTGATTCAAATTTACAATTTGGTTCTAAATCTAGTATCTCATTTCTTTCCAAAGGCCTTACACCATCCATGTTGAGTTCTTTAGCTCTATTGTTTAAATGAGTAATTTTTTCTATATCATGATCGACTACAATTTTTCCTTCAATTCTGAATGGGATGCTTTCCGAATTCATAAAATCAATTAATAGTTCTCTTCCTCTAATACAAAGATTTGATTTGAAAGATTGAGGTTTGTAATAAATTCCAGAATGAATAACTCCTGAGTTTCTACCAGACTGGTGAGTCCCTGGAGATTTTTCTTTATCTAATACAAGAACATTTTTGCCTTGTTCTTGTAATTTTAGAGCCGTTGAGAGACCAACAATACCAGCCCCTACAATTGCAACATCATATATTTTATTCATTGGTGGAGGTGCGGGGAGTCGAACCCCGGTCCTTCCAAGCTATCAAACAGCTTCTCCGAGTGCATCCGATGGTTTACTGTTAGGCAAGTCATCGGAACCTATAACCTAACAGGTTTACCTAAATCTTAGGAGTCAGTCGGTAACCCAACTCAGCATCCCACATTTCGACGCCATTGCTATCCGAGGTGGGAGCCCCGATAGGTGACGAGCAGCGGTTAGGCTGCTAAAGCCAACTTAGGTTTGGCAGTTATATTGTTTTCCTACGTTTTTTACGAGGCCCTAGGACCCTCGACTCGCTACTGAGAGACTCGCTTCAAAGTCGAAGCCAGTTCACCCCCATACAGTTGTATTAGTTCTAAAATTATACTTGAGAATGAGATTATTTAAAATATGAAAATTAATAACAATAGCTTTGAACTAAATGAAAAATTACAAGTAGTAATTGATTCAAATGATAATGATGGGTTAATATTTATACCAAAAAATATTCAAATTGATGTAGATATAGAAAACTATTTTGGAAAAATTGTAATTAGTAAGTTAGTTATTCATCCTTCTGAGAGTGAATTCCAAATCGGTAAATTAACGATTGAAAATAACATTCCAAATATGGATATTAAGTTACTTGATCGATATATTTATAAAGTTTTATCTGACAAGTCCGGATTAGCCTACTCTCCTTATAAATATTTCCCTGATTACGATTTTACAGTTTTTGAAAAAGGCAGAAGACCCTCACCGCTAGATTGGGCTATGTTTGCTTCTCTATATGTATTTAGTTGTAATGTCTTACCGCAATCAGTAAAAGTAGAGCTATCACTTGCAAAGCATCTAAGAATATCCGAGGAAAACTTTAAAAGATTTATGAAAAAAATTCCCGAAGATTTATTTAGAAAATCAGGACACACCGAATCTAGAGGTGGGGATATCTCATTAAATGCAGAAAATTTAATTAAAGAATTTCTAGGAGTAGATCAGGAATCTTTTGAAAACAATCCTTTTTTAAAGTTTTACTCTGAAGCTGATTTTGCCTGAGGTCTGCTCACCATAGATAAAATTTTACTTACTTCAACTTCCCATATTTCTCTGGATTTAATACCTGCTTGTTCCCAGGTAATATCCTTTGTCCGCTTATAAGGCTTGCCTAGGTATCGATTTGATAAATAGTCTATGTGATCATTGGCAGTAGAGTCTTGAACTATTGTTTCTACACTACCTCTTATTTCCCAACTTGAATACATGTCAGATGGATGAAAAATGACAATTGACAAATTTGGTTCCTGCCTGATATTTTCTGTTTTTTTTCTTCCTTGTTCTGTATTAATAAGAATTTTATTTTCTTTGTAATCAACCCACATTAGATGATTCTGAATCTCATTTTCATTAATTTTTGTAGCTATTGAACAGAATGCATTATTATCAATTGCTTGTTTAAGTTCATTTGGAAGTTGCATACACCCTTATTTTAAGTAAAAATTATTAATATGGCATTTATTAAATTGTTCAAATTTCAGGACTCTACTGGTCTTCTTAAAAAAGAGTATGAGAAAGGCATGAGAAGAGCTGGAAGAATTTGGAACATACTGACAATTCAATCCCAAACCCCTGAAATTTTAAGAGATTCAATGCGTTTATATAATTCAACAATGTTTGGAAGTTTAGAAATATCTCGTTTTGATAGAGAATTACTTGCAGTAATCACTTCAATTTCCAATGAATGTGAATATTGAATACGAGCACACTTATATGATCTCCGGTCGGAGACAAAAGACCAAAAATTAGTTGATGAGATTGCTAAAGACTGGAAAAAAAGCAGCTTAACAAAAGAACAAATCGCTTTGTGTAATTTTGCGGAAAAATTGACTTTGAAACCGGGTGAAATAACACAATTAGATTACAAAGAATTACAAAAAAATAATTTTGATGACAAAGCAATATCAGAAATAGTTCAAGTAATTTCCTACTTTAACTACATCAATAGAGTTGCCGATGGACTTGGTTTAGAGCCTGAGGAATTTATTGACGAAAAAGGTTATAAAAAATAAAGTACCTTGTAAGAATTTAAAGTACTTATAACATATATATATGCAACAAAACACTAAAGGCTTACTCCTTTTTGTATTTTTAATTTCCGTAAGTGTATTTGGTATAAACCTTTTTAACAATAATGATTCTGAAGAGAGTGTAGAGGTAACTCAAACAACATTATTTGAAGCTACCACAACAACATCTCCTGTAGTTAAAATCGAAAAATATGCTTATCCAAGTTTTGATTTTGAAAAAGAAACAACATCTTCGTTGGAGTCTATAAGTGACTTATGTTACATAACAGGAAATTGGTTCAGCTTAACAAGAGAGTGTCTTTTAGAATGGGAAAATTCATTAAAAATTATCGATAGTAAAAGAGATGCTTACCTTGAACATTATGAATACACTTTGAATTATTTTAAAAATAATTATGCCAATATAGATGAAGATACATTTTTGTATATTGTTTCAACTTTAACAATTAATGAGAAAGTAAATTTCTTTACCTCACAATTAAAAGAAGTTGAGGAAGTAATAAGAATCAAAGAAAATCAAGATGAAAATATTACATCTATATTTTTATCTGACGAATCTGTTACAAAATCTAAAGAATTGGAAACAGAAGATCTGAAAAATGGTTGTTATCTAGAGAATTTAGAAGATCCCATAGAGAGTCCTGAACTTATTGAAGTTGAAACTATAAATACAAGAGATGACAAAAAGTTTAATTTTGGAATAAAGGTTGAATCTTCTTTAAATATCGACCCTGAGTGCATAAAAAAGTTATTAGATTTGATATTGAATCATGAAAAAGGCTGGATAAACGTAACTGATAAAGGCTTCCATCACACAAATGTTGAAGATAGTGATTTTGTATATATATTTGCTTCTCCTGAAACTACTGACGAACTTTGTTACCCCTTGCAAACAAATGGGATATATTCATGTAGAAATGAAAGAGAAATAGTTATCAATGACTTTAGGTGGAAAAATGGTGCTAGGGATTTTTTAAGAGATTTAGAAACTTACAGATTGTATCTTATCAATCATGAAACTGGCCATATTTTAGGCTGGGGGCACACAAGTTGTCCTAAAGAAGGTGCTATTGCACCAGTAATGATGCAACAAAGTAAAGGTACTGATGGATGTGTTCCATATGGTTGGCCAATTTACGAAATTATAAAAGCCAATTTTGATGATTAGTTAATTTTATTGGTGCCAGCCTAAATAACTAAATTGTTATTTTATTATCGTGTTGTTTTGTTTTTATTACAACAGTTTTTTTAAAATTTAAAGAGCTACAGATTCATCCCCAGCTAAAATTTTTTTTATATTTTCAATAGTTTCTAAACCCGCTTTAAGTTGAGCTTCATTTGTAGATGCTCCGATGTGTGGAGTGGTAACTAGATTCAAGCCATTATATCGATCTACATTTTCTGGAGGTTCATTTGAATATACATCTAGCCCAGCTCCAAAAATTTTTTCTGATTCTAAGAGTTCAAATAAATAATCTTCGTCCAAAACACCACCTCTTGAAGTATTTACAATTATTGAACTGGGTTTGAGTAAATCTAGCATATCCTTAGAAATCAAATTTTCTGTATCTTTAGTCTTAATTACATGAATTGATACAACATCTGCAGTTCTTAGTAAGTCATCAAGCTCGACACTTTCTTCTGAACCATTCCAATCCGTAACATATGGATCATAAAATACAATTGACATACCAAAACTTTTCATTCTATCTGCGACTAAACGACCAGCTTTACCAAAGCCAACTATTCCTAGTGTTTTTCCATAAAGTTCATAGCCTAGAAATTCAGATCTGTTCCATTCACCTTTCTTAAGATGCGAATCAGCAAGACTTAATTTTCTAGATGCACTAATTATTAAAGCAACTGTTAACTCAACAACAGATATTAAATTAGCTGAGGGAGCATTAGTAACAAAAATGTTTTTAGATTTTGCAAAATCTAAATCAACATTATCTATCCCAACACCACACCTAGCTATTATTTTTAGTTGTTCTGCTTTGTCTAAAACTTCTTTTGTTAATTTCGTAGCACTCCGAATCACTACAATTTCACTATCTTTTATATGATTAGCTAAGTCTTCATCTTTTGATAAAGATTTAGATATGTCAAAACAATCCCCAATTTTTTCGAGCTCTTTATAAACTTGTTGGTTTAAATTATCACAGATAAGTATTTTCATTTTATTTATTGAAGTTTTGATAATGCCTGTTCGTGAATTTGCTTTGATGCAGATGCAAGTACATAAACATTGCTTTCATCAAAATTTAATTTTTTACCCTCCCAATCTGTCATGATACCACCAGCGCCCTCAACAATTTTAATTAGTGGCAAATAATCATGTGGAAAAGATAGTCGCTCAGCGACAATATCTATATGACCACTGGCTAGAAGTCCATAGTTATAACAATCACTTCCAGTAGTAGTTACTTTTACAGATTGTTCTAGCGACTGGTAAGCTCTCCATTTTTTCATTCCAAATTCATGACTAGAGGTTGTGGCCATTACTGCATCTTCTAATTTTTCAACAGACTTACAGATAGTTGGCTGGTTATTTACTTTTGTAAGGTCAGGTTGGAATGAAGACCATCTTTCGCTTAAGGCCGGACAATCTATAACGCCTGCAACTAACTGATCTTCAATGACTAATGAAATTAAAGTACCAAAATCATGTTTACCAGCTAAAAAGCTCCTAGTTCCATCAATAGGATCAATGTACCAAGTGATGTTTTCTGTACCAATAACCTCTTTATATTCTTCTCCAATAATATTGTGATTTGGGTAATGATTAAGAATTTGTGTTCTAATATAATTTTCTATCTCTTTATCTGCCTTGGTTACTGGACTCATATCTCTTTTGAGTGACAAATCTTTTATATCACGAAAATATTTCAGAGCAATTTTTCCTGTATTATCTAAAATATCATTTATAAATATTTCAAAATCATTCGTTCTATTATCAACCATGAATACCAATTAAATTAAATGTAATTCTATCTGAAGTATGAATTCATATGGTTAATTAACAAAGTTTTAACAATAAAGGTTAAATGTAATTTAATTGTTTTAGTTTTAACTCCAATTCAACATCAGATGGCTCAACTAGAAAAGTATCGTCCTCAAATACAATAGTTGGAAT
Organism: uncultured Candidatus Actinomarina sp.; assembly: GCA_902595195.1. Taxonomy (GTDB): domain Bacteria; phylum Actinomycetota; class Acidimicrobiia; order Actinomarinales; family Actinomarinaceae; genus Actinomarina. Next base: position 82,450 of record CACJPC010000002.1, read on the forward strand.
TCTTCTCTGGTTGTTTTGTAATTTTGTTATGTATTCATTTGCTTCTGAGTTGATATCTACATTGATTTCTTCGAAATCTACATTCAACTTGTTAAGTAAAGCTTTAGATCGTACACAATCACCACACCAGTCAGTTGTGTAGAATTTAATATTCATATCTAGGAATTTCCTTGTAATTGACTAAATAACTCAAGAAAGTTATTAAAAAATAATGACAGATCACTTAAAGTTTTAAATGCTTCTCCAAATTGTAATTGTAGTGAAGAAACAACATCTGCAGTAGCGTTTAGTTTTGGAAGTAATGCTTGAATATCTTGAATTACAGACATCACAGTCTCAATTTCAGAATTGATTACCTGCACATAATTGTAAAAATAAATCCCTGCACCTATTAGTAGAGATAAGGTTAAGACTTGTAAAAATAAAACTACTCGAAGCAACTTAGATTAAAGCGGAAACTTTTTCTTTAATTACTTCTTTTGGCTGCACACCAACAAAACGTTCTTTGACTTCTCCGCCTTTTAACATAACTACTGTTGGTACTCCCATAACTCCATTGGCTCCAGCGATATCTGGATGTTGATCGACGTCAAGCTTAACAAACTCGACTCCCTCAACTTCACTTGATAACTCTTCAAGGATTGGACTTAAAACTTTGCATGGACCACACCATGTTGCGTGAAAATCAATAACAACTGGCGAATCGGAATTAAGTAATTCGCTATATTCTTGTGCATTTATATCTTTCATTAATTCACTCCTTATTGTTTTATAAGTTTATAGTTGTTGAATTTATACGAGTAACTTTCAAAAGGAAATATATAGTAAAAATTACTTATAATTATCACTATGAATAACATAATCGTCTCACCTCACTATTTATCTACAGATATTGCTTCTCAAATATATAACAAAGGTGGAAATGCAGTTGATGCTGCTATTGCAACTAATCTTATTCAAGGTATCGTAGCACCAGAAACTTGTGGTATTGGTGGAGACCTATTTGCGCTAGTTTGGGATCCATCAAAAAATGAACCCGATTTTTTAGACGCTTCCGGATATGCTGGTACTTTTGCAAACCCTGATGATTTACAAAATATGGAGTCAATACCATTAAATCATCCATTATCTGTAACTGTTCCAGGTGCAGTTGCAGGATGGATAGAGCTCAGTAAAAAATATGGCAATTTAAAAGTACAGGAAATTTTAGATCTAGGAATAGATTTATGTCACGAGGGTTTTGAAATCAACGAAGAACTTTATAATTCTCTAACTATACACAAAGAGGAACTCAGCGGACAGGCATCTGGATATGGGTTTTACAGAGATAACCAGCCTTTTGAAAAAGGTAAAGTGATAAGGCGTCCTCAATTAGGAAAGACTCTAGAGCAATTAAAAACCAATGGCCTTGAATATTTTTATGATAGTGAAATTGCAAAATCGATCTCTTCAAGTGTAAATGGAATTTTATCATTGGATGATTTAAGAAATTATAAAGCTGAATGGAAAAAGCCTCTGCATACAAATATTTATGGGTTTGATGGCTGGACATCACCTCCACATACTCAGGGTTACCTAACTTTATCAACATTGAAAGCAATTGAGATGTTAGATACTGAGAACGATGATATACATAAAATTATTGAGACATACAGAATTCTTGCCGCAGATCGAGACAATATTACTTACGATTATGGAAAAAATATAAAAGATTTTAAAGGCGTTGATGTAGATTACTTACAAGAAAAAATAAAGCTATTCAACCCAAATCATTCCGAAAAATTTGATTTTCCTAAACCACATGGTGGAGGAACAGCATATATGAACACAATTGATAAAGACGGATTAGGAGTATCACTTATACAATCTAATTTTCACGGAATTGGGAGCAGGATAGGTGTAGGAAGTTTTGGATTTTTCCTACACAACAGAGGATGTGGATTTAATCTAGACTCAAAACACCCAAATTATTTATTACCAGGAAGGAAACCGCTTCATACTCTTTCACCAACAATTTGGTCTAAAAATGGAAATTTAGAATTTATAGCTGGCACCAGAGGAGGAAGATACCAACCTCAACTATTAATTCAAACAATACTGCCTTATATTCAAAAATCAGATTCTTTTGAAGAAATAATTAAAGAACCCAGATGGGTTATAGAAAATTTTTCTAGTGAAACGACATCAAAATTAAGATTCGAAAAAATTAATAATGAAGATTTAGAAATTTTACTTAAAAAAGGGCACGAAGTTGAAGTAGAAAATAAACTTAACAAAGCTTATGGTCCTATTTCAATTATTTATAAAAAGGATGACGGAAACTTTGAAGGTGTTTGTGATGTTAGAGTAGGTACTGAAAAAGTTTTTAATAGTTTTTAATTTCTTTTTTATGCTGTTTTTCAATAAGTTTTTTTCTTTTATCGTAGTCTTTTTTACCTCTAGCAAGAGCAAGCTCTACTTTTATATACCCATTTTTTTCAAAAATTTTTGTAGCGATTAATGTAAATCCTTTTTGGGAAGTTAAACCTATTAGTTTTTTTATCTCACCTTTGTGAAGTAAAAGTTTTCTTTGATTTTTTGGATTGTAATCTGTCTGGTCCGCATATTTATATGGCTCAATGTTCATTTCCATAAGAAATGCTTCCTCATTTTCAATTATTGCGAATGCGTCAACAATTGAAACCGCACCAGTTCTGACACTCTTAGTTTCTGGACCAGTTAAGACAATTCCAGCTTCATAAAACTCTTGAAATTCATAAGAATTTCTCGCTTTTCTATTTTCTGCAAATACTTTCATCAATCTAGAAAACAATAAGGATTCACTCTACCTCTAGAAGTTGGATCAAGATATGGTAATGAACAATTAGCCGAACTTGGATTCTTTAATCTTACTTCAAAGTGTAAATGTGGTCCTGTAGAACGACCTGTAGAGCCAACTGTTCCAATTTGGTCACCTGTAACTACAGTTTGACCAACTGAAACTAAAATTTTATCCATATGGAAATATAAAGTTGTCATTCCTCCGCCATGATCAATGAATACAGTCCTTCCAGCTAGACCGTAATATCTTGCAAGAATAACTACACCACCTGCAGCTGCTTTAATTGGCGTGCCTCTACTTGCTGCTATATCAATAGCGCCATGAAAACTGGTTGTTCCTCCAAGTCTTCTCCATTTGTATCCACTAGAAACATAACCCGTTGTTACAGGCCAACTTAGTTTGTTTGGAGCAACACCTCCTACACTACTTAACCTTTCTATATCTGCCTGGATTGCATCTTCAAGTTTTTCTAAATCAGCATGTTCTTTATCTAGCTTTTCTAATTCTTTATTAGCTTGGTTTAATAGACTTTGAGCATTTTGCCTAGCTCTAAGAACCTGAGATTTTTTAGCCTCAACTTGCCTTTTCTCTCTTTCTACAGTTTCTTTTTTCTCTTCTACTTCTTCAGCAAATTCTTCAGCTTCAATAGAAATTTCAGTTTTTCTTGTTTCCTCATTTTGTAAGAGATTAACTATTTCTTCCCTTTCTTCTTCTCTTTCAGTTAAAAATACTGTCTGAGTTGAAGCAAGATTTTTTAAAGCATTTAGTTGTTCAACGATCTCATAAGCTGAGTCAACAATTGTGGAGGCATATCCTAGGGCAACTAAAAACCTTGATAATTCATTTAATTCCACGAACAATGCTGTTGTAGGACTCATAACACCATTTATGTAGAGGCTTACAGCTTGTTCTTGTAACTTATCATCTGCTTCTACCAAGTTTTTTTGAGTTTCAAACAATTCGTCAGATACATTAGATATTTCATTTTTAATTTTTCCAAGTTTTGTTTGTTCTTGAACAATCGTCTGCTGAACTTCAGCCAAGTCATTTAAAGTTCCATCGTAATTTTCTAATGCTTTTTCTAATTCCCTTTCAGCAGCAGAAAGCCTTGATTGTACTTCTGCAAGCTCTTGGTTGACTTGTTGCAAATCTTTATCGTTTTCCAAAATAGCATTTTCAAGATCAGTAAGTTGTCCTTCGTAGTTGCTGATTTGCTCAGCGATTGCCTGAAGTTGTCTTTCAACTTCTATCAATCTATCCTCTGCAGTTATAGCCATTGAATTTGTTGGAAACATTAATGTCAAAACTAGAAATATTGGCAGTGAAAGTGTTAAAAACCTTCTAATCATTTAATACTTTCCTTATGCCCACAAAAGAAGCAAACAATCCAAAAATTATTGAGGACAATAGTAGAACCAAAGTTAGGTAAATTAAATAACTATCAGAAATTGTAATGTCGAAAATGCTTTCAGCTACTATCGAATTTTTAGAATACTCAATTATTCCCCACCCAAGACCAACAGCAATACTAGTTCCAATTAAAGATTCGAAAACTGCTTCAAAAATAAATGGCAATCTAATATAAGTAGAAGATGCACCAACTAATCTCATTATTTTTATTTCTTTTTTCTTAGAATACGCAGCAAGCCTTAATGTATTAATAATAAGAATGAATGCTGCAAAACCTATAAGTAATGCAAATGTTGATGCTGAAATTACTAAGGTATTAGTCAAGCTTAATAATCTTTCTATAGCTTCACCACTTGTCCTTATTTCCTTAACTGCTGGATTACCATCCATCCTCTCAATTATTAATTCATAATCAGATGGATCATTGAGATTTACCCTTAAAGACGAAGGTAGTTTTTCATAATCTACTTCACTTAATAATTCTGGTTGATCTTTGAATAATATTTTAAATTCTTCCTCTGCTTCAGATTTAGTAAAATATTCAACAGTTCTAATCTCTGGGTAAGTTTCTAGTGACTCTTGTAATTGTTTATGTGCTGTAGTGGTAACCCTGTCATCAAGAAAAATTACAACATGCGTACCATTTTGCCATCTAACTGTGTTATTTTGAACAATAGATCTGGCTGAAAGGGTTGTAAAAACTAAAAAGCTAGATACCAACACCGCAATTATTGTTGCAAAAACCAATAAAGGAGTTCTTCTCATATTTAGAATTGTATTTTTTATTACATATGAAAATTTGTTCATGATTTACCTAAGAATATAACTTCCTTCACTTTCATCTCTTGCAATTTTTCCGTTTGCAAGTTCAATAACTCGTTTTTTTCTTCTATTCACGATTGAAGAATCATGTGTAGCCATAACAACTGTTGTTCCAGCTCTATTGATTTTTTCAAGCAAAGAAACTATCTGGATACTCAATTCAGGATCAAGATTACCTGTAGGCTCATCACATAAAAGTACAAGTGGATTGTTAGCTAATGACCTTGCAATACTTACTCTTGTTTGTTCACCACCGGAAAGTTGGTCTGGATATTTAAAAGCATTTTCATTCAGCTCTACAAGATCTAATAAGGTATTTGTTTTAGATTCGATCTCATCATTTGGAGTTCCCATAACTTCTAAAGCAAAGGCTATATTTTCGTAGGTATTTCTCTTTTCTAGTAGTTGAGGCTCTTGAGTAACAATTCCAAGTTTTCTTCTTAACAGTGGTGTCTTCCATCTAGGCAGTTGAACAACATCGAGTCCTGCAACTTCAATACTTCCTTTTGTAGAAATGTACTCCTTATATAAAAGTTTAAGAAAAGAAGACTTTCCACTTCCAGAATGACCAACAAGATAAACGAATTCTCCTTCGTTTATAGTCGTACTTATATTTGAAAGTGCAACACTTCCACCTTGAAATACTAATGAAACATTATCTAACTTAATCATTTATTCCCTGTCTACGCCATTTTAGGTACTCTTTAATAAATATGGAAATATCTCCATCAAGAACATTCTGTACATTGCCTACCTCAATACTGTTTCTAGCATCTTTTACTTGTTGATATGGTTGAAGTACATAAGACCTAATTTGCCTGCCCCATCCAGCCTCGTGCTGATCTCCTCTTATTTCATTCAATTTTTTCAATTCATCTTCTCTTTTTTTTAATAATAATTTTGTCTTTAAAAGCTCTAATGCTCTTGTTTTATTTTGAAGCTGAGATCTTTCTGCCTGACAAGCCACAACTATTCCAGTAGCAATATGTGTAATTCGTACAGCTGAATCTGTAGTATTTACATGCTGCCCTCCTGCTCCAGAAGATCTATAAACATCAATTCTTATTTCATCATCTTGGATATTAATTTCGTCATTATTTTCAATTAAAGGAATTACATCTACTCCAGCAAAGCTAGTGTGTCTCCTTTTATTACTATCAAAAGGGCTAATTCTTACTAATCTATGAACTCCTCTTTCACTCTCTAAATTTGCATATGCTCTAAATCCATTGATTCTTATAGATGCTGACTTAATTCCCGCTTCCTCCCCTTGAGACATTTCTTCAATTTGATGATCTATGTTATTGCTGGAAAGGTGTCTTGTATACATTCTTAAAAGCATCTCAGCCCAATCATGAGCATCAACTCCACCAGCACCTGCATTAATAGTCAAAACTGCATTCAAGTCATCATACTTATCGAAATAAAGTGCTTCGTCTTCAATCTCCTCAATCATATTTTCTAATTTGTTTATTTCATCTTGATAGTCTTCTTCATTGATATTTTCTTCTTCAGTAAGCTCAATTAATTCTTTAAGCTCTTTGAGGTCATTTTCTAAACTGCTTAAAGATGTTATCAATTTTTCTATAGTAGAAGCTTCAATTGATACCTTTTGGGCATACTGCGGATTGTCCCAGAATCCTTTTTTATTTATCTCAAGGTTTAATTGATCAAGCTTCTTTTTTTTGTTTTCAAAGTCAAAGATACCCCTTTGCTGAAATCAATCTTTCATTAAAAGTGTTAACTTTACTTAAGATTTCTTTATACATTTATCAACCATTCCGCATTTTTTATATTTTATACCTGAACCGCAATAGCAAGGATCATTCCTACCAATCTTATCTTTAATTATTTGTGTAGTCTTTACATTATCCTTGTTTTCTTGATTTTGTATGATAAAACTTTTATCAAAATTCATAAGAATTCTGATTACTGAAAATTTAACATTCTCTATTAAATCCTCAAAAAGTGTATATCCCTCATTTTGATACTCAACAAGCGGATCTCTTTGACCCATTGCCCTTAGTCCAATTCCAGATCTTAAATAATCCATTTCGGCTAAATGATCCTTCCAAGATTGGTCAACAAATGACAAAGATGAACCTCTTGCTAATTTCCAAAATGTATCAGAGTCTTGTGATTCATTATTATTAAAAAGATTCTCCAGCTCATGATCAATTTGCAATTGATCATTGATTTCGATATTTCTTACAAATTCTTTTTTAACTCCATCACTTAATAAATTACTTAGTTCATCAGAAATTAATTGGTTAAAATGCTCTAAGTTTTCATAATTTTTTTTATGTAGTTCAATATTATTTGAAATTGTGCTGACAACATCATCAAACCATTCCAAAATTAAATTTTCAATACTATCTGACCTAAGAAGTTGTCTTCTCCATTTGTAAATAACTTCTCTTTGTTGATTTAGAACTTGATCGAATTTAAGTACATTTTTTCTGATTTCGAAATTGAGTGATTCAACCTGCGCTTGCGCTCTTTCTATACTCTTAGTGACCATTGATTGTTCTATTCGTTCTTCATCTGGAAGATTCAGTTTATTCATTATTGATTCAATTCTTTCACCTTGAAATCTTCTCATTAAATCATCTTGAAGTGAAATATAGAATCTTGACTCTCCAGGGTCACCTTGCCTACCAGATCTTCCTCTTAGCTGATTATCAATTCTTCTTGAGTCGTGCCTCTCTGTACCTAAAACATATAATCCACCAAGTTCTAAAACTTTATTTTTTTCTTCAGCTACTTGTAACTCCAACTCATTAATCTTTAAATCTAAATACATTGGATCGTCTAATTTATTTTCATTTATTTGGTGCTGAACTGCCATATCCTCAGGATTTCCTCCTAGTTTTATGTCTACACCTCTACCAGCCATGTTTGTCGCAACTGTAACCGCACCCAATCTTCCCGCCTGTGCAATAATTTGCGCTTCCTGTTCATGATTTTTTGCATTTAAAACATTGTGTACAATACCTTTACTAGTTAATTGTTTAGATACTTCTTCTGAAGCTTCAACAGATACAGTTCCCAATAAGATTGGTTGTCCTTTTTTGTTTCTGTCAATAATATCTTCAATAACTGCGTTCAGTTTTGCTTCATTCGTTTTATATACAGCATCCTGTTGATCCATTCTTTGTATCGGTAGGTTGGTAGGAATTTCGACAACCTCAAGATTGTATATTTGAATAAACTCTTCTTCTTCAGTTTTTGCAGTACCAGTCATTCCTGCCAAATTTTCATACATTCTGAAATAGTTTTGATAAGTTATTGATGCTAGTGTTTGATTTTCATCTTGAATTTTTACATTTTCTTTAGCTTCTAATGCTTGATGTAATCCGTCTGAATACCTCCGTCCTTCAAGTACTCTTCCAGTAAATTCATCAACAATATTGATTTGGCCATTTGAGACAATATAATCTACATCTTTAGCAAATATTGTTTTAGCTCTCAGACATGCTGTTAAATAATGAATAAAGTTTGTTTGAGAGTTTTCGTATAAATTTGAGATACCTAGTTTTGACTCTACATACTCAATGCCTAATTCCGTGGGATGGACTTGTTTTTTAGCTTCATCAATATCATAGTGAACATCTCTTTTCATTCCTTTTACAATCTTGGTGAACTCTGTGTACCATTTTGTTGAATCACTTACCTTGCCAGAGATAATTAAAGGGGTTCTTGCTTCGTCAACTAGTATCGAATCTACCTCGTCAATAACACTGTAAAACAAATCACCTTGAACAAGTTGTTCACTTGAAATTGCCATGTTGTCTCTGAGATAATCAAAACCAAATTCATTGTTGGTACCATATGTAATGTCTTTTTTGTATGCTTCAATCTTTTCTTCATAGTCTTGATTTGAATAAATCAGACCTACTTCAAGACCTAAAAAATTATATATTGGGCTCATCCACTCTGCGTCCCTTTTTGCGAGGTAATCATTAACTGTTACAACATGAACGCCTTTTTTATATAAAGCCATTAAAGAGATCGGCAGGGTTGAAACAAGAGTTTTACCTTCACCAGTTTTCATCTCAGATATTTTATTTCTAAGAAGAACCAGTCCTCCAAATAGTTGAACATCATAATGTCTTTGATTTAGTGTTCTTTTTGCAGCCTCTCTTATATATGCAAATGCTTCTACCTCAATATCTGATGGTGAGTCAATAATTTTTTCTGAAAGATTCTGAAAATTAGTTTTTATTTCTTCATCGGATAATTTTTCAAAAGATTGTTCTTTTTTATTTATCTCTTCAACAATCCCATTTAGCTCAGAAGTTAACTTCCCACTACCAACTGAAAGTGCTTTTTTAAATAAATTCAAATTTAGCTGGTGCCATGCTCCCAAGAGTCGAGATATTCAATTTGCTCTTTTGTGAGTATTTCTAACTCTCCACCCATGAGTCCTAACTTAGTTGCAGCAATTTTTAAATCAACTTCACTTGGAAGGGTGTACACTTTTGCTTCCAATGTTTTATGGTTTTCTTTAATCCACTCAGCAGCTAAAGCTTGATTTGCAAAGGACATGTCCATAACCGATGCTGGATGCCCAGTAGCAGCGGCTAAATTTACGAGTCTTCCTTCAGCAAGTACCAATATTTCTTTTCCATCATATTTATAACTTTCAACATGTTCTCTAACTCTATTAACCTCTGAACTATCCTCTTTTAGTCTTTCTAAATTTATTTCTACATCAAAATGTCCTGCATTGGCCAAAACAACACCATCTTTCATTACATCAAAATGTTGCTTGTCAAGTGCGTGCATATTTCCAGTTACTGACACAACAACATCAGCAATTTTTGCAGCATTAATACTATTTTTAACCTCATATCCATGCATTAAAGCTTCTAGTGCGCGTACCGAGTTTGGTTCAACAACAGTAACTTTTGCACCCATTCCGTAGGCTCTCTCTGCAACTCCTTTTCCGCAATCACCAAAACCAACCACAACTACATTTAATCCAGCAATTAAAAGATCTGTAGCTCTAACAACACCGTCCATTGCACTTTGTCCCGTACCAAATCTGTTATCAAATAAATGCTTTGTGTCAGAGTCATTTACAGCCACAACTGGGAATCGAAGTTTATTATTCTTTTCCATAGACTTTAGCCTTATTACTCCAGTCGTAGTTTCTTCCATTGAACCCATTATTGGAATATCAGATCGATCTGTAAGTAATAAAGTGACTAAATCTGCCCCATCATCCATTGTAATATCTGGTTTTGTATCCAAAACAGAGTTGAGGTGTTTAAAGAATTCATCATTAGATACTCCATGTACAGCATGAACCTCTACATCATTTTCGGCAAGATAAGCTGCAACTGAGTCTTTTGTAGATAATGGATTTGATGCACATAAAGCTACATTTGCACCAGCTTCTTTTAAAGTAAGCATTAAGTTTGCAGTTTCTTTTGTTACATGCATGCAAGCACCAATACTTAAGCCGTTTAGAGGTTTAGTAGATGAAAATTCATTTTTTATTTCCTCTAGAACTTGCATCTGTCTGCTAGCCCAACTTACTTCTTCATGTCCTATGTTTGCTAATTTTGAATCTTTTATTGTTGACATTACCTATCCTTTTAATTTTTTCTTTAAATTTTCAATAGCGTCAATGTTAAATGGATCAATATTTAATTGATCTGCTAAGTTAACACTTACTAAATCACCTATTAAGACTAAATGAAACAAATTTATAATTAAATTGTCAGATGAAATATTCCTAACATCAATTGTGTCTACTTTTGAGCCTATAAGTTCCTTTGTAAACTCGAATCTATTATCTATCTTTTTATAGTCATCTCCTCTAAGAAGGATTAAAATAAAATTATTTTTTGAACCCTCTTGGTCTGCTTCCCATGAAAGTATTTCATTATGGTGTACTTCGGGCATGAAACCAACATAAGCTTTAGATTTAGAATTCTCATTTATTTGAGTTTTCCATCTTTGAGCAACCAAATAGGTTAAATCTGAACCAGCGTAAATTACAGCAGTTTTCGTTCCTATTTGATTAGCAATATTCTTAGAAATTTCAAAAACTTCATTTGAAGCGTCTTCCTTTAAATTATTTAAATAACTTCCAGCTTCCTCACATGCATTAATAAAAATCTCTTTAGTTGGATTTGGTAAATAATTAACAACTGCTTTGGTCATAAGACCAAATGCAGCCCTAGGCTGAAGCCCCTCTGGAACTTTGACAAACTTTTTATTATGTTTAGTTGCTAAATCTAGAAGTTCTCCACCACTAGAGATTGCTGCCCATTCCAAATTTTCATCTATTGCATCTTTAGCAACACTTATTGTTTCTTCTGTATTTCCAGAATACGAAATGAATAAACAAAAAGGTCTGGCTGCAATTTGGTTTTTTGTTAAATTATATGTTTTCCTAACTTCTGCATCTATATTGGTATGCTGATTTAATATAAGTTTAAGAACATCACCTGCTACCCCAGAACCACCCATCCCTACAATAAGAATTCTCTCGTAATCAACTGATGCAAATCCCTCTGAAGTTTCTAAATCAGTTCTTAACTGATTACCTAAATTTAAAACGTGTTCTAACATTTACAACTAAATACTACTCGAAATTTTTTCTAAAACTTGGTCAAGAATTTCTTGTGTATCAGCTTCAACATTAATTCTTAACTTATTTTCAGTATTTGAACCCCTGACATTAAACCAAAAGTTTCTGTGCAGACAACTAAGTCCGTCAGTTTGATCAAACTCCCCTTCAAAAATGCTTTCAATTTTGCTGATTGACTCATTAATATCTTCAACAGAAAAATTTATTTCACCAGAACTAGGTGGAAAGTTATATTTATCAATTATTGAACTGAGTTTCTCTTTATTACTGGAAAGCAATTTCATAAATATTAAAAGTGTCAGAATTGCAGAATCAGCATAAAAGTTATCTCTGTAATAAAAATGTGCGCTATGTTCTCCCCCAAAATCAGCATCTACATCCCGCATCATTTTTTTTATATTGGAATGACCAACTTTACATTTATATAATTCAATATTATTGTTTTTCATCATTTTTAAAGCATGAGGAGAGACGTTTACATTGTGGACTACTCTAAATTCATTTTTTTGTGAAGACAAAAATTCTGATATTAAGACTGTCATCATACTCCCCGAAATAACTCTCCCAAGATTATCTATAAATACACCTCTATCAGCGTCCCCATCAAATGCTATTCCAAAATCTAGATCGTTATCTATTACTAGATTTTTTAAATCAGTTAAGTTTGATTCGTCTGATGGGTCAGCAGGATGATTAGGGAAATTACCATCAACTTCTAAATATATAGACTTCACATTGAATTTGTATATATTATTTAAAGTATCAAATACCGCACCAAATACACCGTTTCCTCCATCAATACCAAAATTTAATTTTTGTGAAATACTCTCTGGAGATACTAAATTTTTGAGATGTTCATAATATTCATTACCTAAGTGTTTGTCGTTAATTTTAAATTTCTCAATACGTATCTCTACATTTCTATCGGCTAATTTTTTGATATCCATTAGGCCAGAGTTTTCACCTATTGGTATTGCGCCAGCATTACAGAGTTTTAAGCCATTATAATTTTTTGGATTGTGCGAAGCAGTAATTATTGCCCCTGGTTTTTTAAGTAAGCCGGATAGTGAATAGACAGTGTCTGTTGGGACCAATCCAACATAAATAATTTCCTTATTAGCGGATTTAATTCCAGAAGTAAAGGCATCAAGCATTTCAATATTTGAAACTCTCCCGTCATGGCCAACAATAATAGTGTCATCTGGAACAAATTCTGCAAAAGCTTTGCCAATTTTGTATGCTATATCTTGGTTTATGCTGTCACCGTAAACGCCTCTAATATCATAAGATTTAAAAATTAAATCTAGTTTATTTTTTGTCATTACTCAATTATTGTACTGTTCATGGATTCAAACTCTAGTTTTAATAACTTTTCAATTGTGATTCCTATTTATAATGAGGAAGAAATTCTTGCAGAATCTATAAATAATATTCTCTCTATTTGTGAAAGAACATCTGTTGAATATGAAATCATAATCTCAGAAAATGGGTCTACTGACAATACAAAAAATCTCGCTAGAGATTTTGAACAAAATAATTCCAAAATAGTTTTAATTGAAAGCGATCATCCAAATTATGGTGAAGCACTTAAAAGAGGATTTTTGAATTGCAAAAATGAAATAATAATTTCATTTGATATTGACTATTATTCTGAAAGTTTTTTAAAAGAGTGTTTATTGCTTGAGGATAAATATGCAGGTTTAATTGCTTCAAAAAGATTGAGCAATTCTGAAGATGGAAGAAGACTAATACGAAAATTGGCAACTAATTTCTTTGTTTATATTTTAAAAATTTTATTTAAAACTAAATTATCTGACACACACGGAATGAAAGCAGTCAGGAAAAGTTTTGTAAATAATCATATTAATTTAGTAATTTCTACACAAGATTTATTTGATACAGAGCTACTACTTAGAATTGAAAAAACTGGAAATGAATTTAAGGAAGTTCCCGCCAAAATTAACGAAATAAGACCAAGTGTTTCAGTTATATATAAAAGAATTCCAAGAACTTTAAAGAGCTTATTTAAGCTAAAAATTGCGTTTTATAAAGAGTCTTTAAAAACAAAAAATTTATAAATTAAATACTTGATTGGAAGTATTGATCCATGAATTAAAACTGTAATTACCAAATAATACAACTCGTTTTTTTGAAATTCAGGATTCCATAAATTAATTAAAAACCAAACAAGAATTGGGATTCCTAAATTAAGTAAGCTAACAGAAATATATTTTATGAATTCCCTCCATGAGCCATCACGATATGAAAGTTGAAAAATAATTTTTCTTGATAAAAAATAAGAAACTACAACACCAATTGCAAATGAAAATGTATTAGTTAAATAAGTTCTAAGAGGAAAACTAATCATAGTTAAAATAAAAAATTGAAAAATATAATTCAAGAAAAGACCAAATATTAAATTAAATGCTCCAACAATATATGTTCTAAATAATTCAGCAAATGAGCTGTCACTTTTTGTGAGTTTATTAATGAGATTATTCAGCATATTTTTTAATTCTAAATACTAAAAGATATGCTGTAAGTAAAAAAATAATTAACGAAATAATATTTAAGGATTTTTCTAAAGATGTATTTTCGAATGTTATGCTGACTTCGTTAGAATAAGGTATAACTCCCATAAATGATGGTGACAATCTATATGGGCCAGAACCATTTTCAATTTTCCAATTTGGAAAATATGATACTTTGACAATGTGAAGTTCATTAGGGTGTTCTGTTTCAAAAGTTATTTTGTTGTTTGAAATTCTGACATGATTAATCTCACTTTTTTTGTTGGAAAGTCTGTTTTGAATCTGAGATTCTTCAGCATCTATTCCTTCAATAATTCTTTTTTTATTATCTAACTTGAATTCTTTCATTGCAAGACTGAAAAAACTATCAGTTTTTTCTTGTCTAAATATCGAATTAGAAATTCTTTCAAATAATTCTGGCTGACTAAAGTTTACTAATTCAGCATCAACAACTTGAACTTTGTCAGAGTAGATTTTAAAAACTGTAAATGGAGAGCTTTGGAATAAATTCTCTAACTCGTCTGACATTATTGCTTTGTCAGTAATCGAATCTGTATAAGAAATAAAATAATCAACTCCTAACTCTTTCATGTATCTTACTCCTCTATCAAAATCACCATTTATATAACTTAGTCCTCCTACTGGGTTAGATGGACTTTCTGCAACACCAGATACAGTCACAAAGTGAAAAGGAGTAGTTATGCTCGAATCAAAATAAAGACCTTCAATACTTTCATGATTTGTAAACATAGGAATTGTCATTAAAACCATAGGTGTACCATACTTGTTTAAATCTGAATTTGGCTCCCACATTATTCTTCCAGGTTCAAGTTGATTCAATCCAGAGTATAAATTAGTTATATCGCTCCAGTCATCTTTTTGATCATACCCCGTAAAATTCCAATTCAACCAATGTGGTAAGAAATTGACTGAAGACAGAACTAATGCAATTAGCGTTATTCCTAATCCATATTTAGGTTTATAAATAGTAATTATGAAAGAAAGCAAAATTATAAAAGCAATGAAATAAACTGTAATTGCATACCTTTCTTGCCATTTTTGAACATAATTAAAAATAAAGAATGACGAACAGATTAGATAAAACAATATAATCAAATATTTTTGCTTTATTCTTTCAATCAACAAGTCCATTTTCTCTTCAAAGATTTTGAAAAATAAGATAATTAGACCCAAATTTAAAAAAGGTACTAATCTTCCATTCCATAAAGCACCCTCTGGTCCATAAAAAAATAACAATGTTGATACAAAAATTAAGTACATTTCGGTTGATAGAAATATATTTTTCAAATTTCTTCCTGCTGTGAAAATTCCATAAGAAAATATCGCAATTGCAAAAGGAAGGATATCAGGCTTTATTAAATCTTTGATTCTTGTGTAAGGAGAGTATGTCATATTTGTTGTAAATTCTAGATTTAGAAACAAAGTGATAGAAAAGCGCAAAGTTAGAAACAAAAAAATCAATAACCCAATTAATTTTTCAAGATTTATAGATTTTGAAGACAAAAAATAAATTAAAAATATTGGTGCATAGATCATAAATGGAATTATGTGAGAAAGCAAAGATAATCCCAACAATACTGAACCTTTGATGGCTGAATGCTTTATCAAGTTATTACGTATGTAGTAAATGGATAAATTTGCAAATGCTAAAGAATATGTGAATGAATACTGGCCTGCAAGAGAGGATGCTAGATTACCCCCAAAAATAGTAAAAGACTCAGTTAATAAATATAACAATCCTCCAGCAAACCCAATATAAGATAAAGTACCAATTTTAAAGTTTATTAACTTTTCTATGGAAACAACTAGAAGAACTAAAGCAATTAAAACCATAATTTTAAATGAGACATTAAAGGGAAGAACAATATTTAAAATTGCAACAATCGATGGCGGTAATGGAAAATAGAAATAATATGCTGGGTAGCCTGCAAACCAGTCATTTGACCAACCGCTAATTTTAAAATTGTAAAAAAGCTCTTCCACAAAAAATTTAGTTGGTACGATATGAGCACCCATATCACCACCTGTTGGGAGTGTATTAAGAAGTATTAAATCAATTCTTAAAAATATTAAGAGTATTGCAAACGGAAATACGGTCGCAATTTTATTTGATTGAAAGTTAAACTTCACTTAAGGTTTTTCCCAAGTATTTTGTTCTTCTTTTTCCATTTTCTGTCCATTCAGCATACCAATATGGACCGTGTGGACATTTTTGGCATGATTCTTTACCGCATTTAATGTTTTTTGACCTATATGAGACGTTAATGTCTTTATGAAGATTTAATTTATTATCAACTAGAAGCTTTATTCTCTTTAAGTCTGTTTCGTTTAGTTCAGCTAAACCTTCTAGAATATCTTTATCTATCATTATTAAAATGTTAGTTGAAAGGTCAAAAATAATAGGTTCTTAAAATTGAAAAAAGTAACATATTTAAGCGGTGGTGTGGGTGGTGCAAAATTTGCTAAAGGCTTATATAAAGCAAGTTTGAACAAACTTTCGATAATTGTTAACACTGGTGATGACGAATATATAAATGGTGTCTCACTATCTCCAGATATAGATACCGTAATATACGGTCTAGCTGGAATTGAAGGTGAATTTGGATGGGGAATAAAAAAAGATAAATTTACAGTTCATGAACATTTAAATAAATTTTTAAATACCAATTTTATGATTGGCGATAAAGATTTGGCTACCAATCTATTTAGGAACCAAATGCTATATGAGGGAAAAACGTTGACAGAAATTACTAATGAAATAAAATCTGAATTCAACATTCTTTGTGAAATTATCCCAATGACTGATGACAAGGTAAGTACAAAATTAATTACAAAGCAAGGCGAAAGGCTTGATTTTCAAAACTATTTTGTTGAGAAAAGAGGAAAGCCAAGATTAAAAAATATAACGTATAAGGGATCAAGTCAAGCAAAAGTTAGTAGCAAACTAATAAGAACAATGAAAGAAAGCGATACGATAATCATTGGCCCCTCTAATCCTTATTTATCAATCGGACCAATTTTGTCTCTAAGAAAAATAAAGGATGCATTAATTCAACATGACAATGTTATAGTTATCAGCCCATTTGTTAATAACAATGCCATAAAAGGACCTTCGAAAAAAAACTTTACAGATATGGGCCTCACAGCAGATATAAAAGGCATTAAGAAATTCTATAAAAATGTAGCTAACAAATATATCGTACATTTTGGAGATTCTGATAATTTAAGCAATACTTACGAAGAGAACATTCTTTTTAAAACAATTGAAGATTCAAAGAAATTAGCTACAAAACTACTTAGTTATGAATGAAATTTCGATTATTCCAGTAAAAGGATTACCCGAAATCAAGAAAGGTGATGACCTAGCTTCCATGACTTTTGACCTGATTAAGAAATCAGGAAGTGAGATTAAAAATAATGATGTATTTGTAATTACACAAAAAATTGTTTCAAAGAGTGAAGGTATGGAAAGAGATTTAAATGAATATGAATTTGAAGATTTAATTAAAAGTGAAACGAAACAAATTATTAGAAAACGAGGGGATTTAATAATTGCAAAAACAAAACACGGTTTCATATGTGCAAATGCAGGAATAGATAAATCCAATATTGAGAAAAACAAAGCTCTTCTTTTACCCGAAGATCCAAATAAATCAGCTCATAAATTTAGAAGTCAAATAAAGACTGTAAGTGGAAAAAGAGTAGCTGTAGTGATTTCTGATACTTTTGGAAGAGCATGGAGAAAAGGTCAGGTTAATTTTGCAATAGGTTCCTCTGGCATTTCTCCTATTACAAACTACATTGGAAAGTACGACTCATTTAATAACGAACTATTTGCAACAGAAATTGCAACAATTGACGAAATTGCTAGTGCAGCAGAATTAGTTATGGAAAAGTCGATTAATATTCCAATAGCTATCATAAGAGGACTTAAATATGAATCCTCAAATGAAAATGCAGAGATATTAATTAGAGACGATCAAGAAGATTTTTTTCTTTAAGTTTTTAACCAACTTACTACTTCTTTTATGCCATTATTTAATGAAAATTGAGATTCCCAATTTAATTCTTTTTGTGCCTTAGAACTATTCAAAACACTTCGCAGAAGTTCACCTTTTCTTGACTCCTTATATATAGGTTCTACATCAGATGCAAATTCAGATTTTATTGTTTCTAACAATTGATTTACCGATGTCTCTATCCCCGTCCCTATATTAAGAAATAAATTGGAGTCAATCTTTGAAGATAAAATTAATGCATTTACAACATCTTTCACATATATGTAGTCTCTTGTTTGTTCTCCGTCCCCATAAATAATTGGTTTTTCATTCTTTAAAATTTTATTTGAAAATATTGATACTACTCCAGCTTCGCCGTGTGGATCCTGACGTGGTCCGTAAACATTTGAGAGGTTCAAAATTGAATATGACAAGTTTGTATTAATCGTCATACTTGTGATAATTTCGTTTAACTTCTTTTTACCAATACCATATGGTGACTCAGGTTCTCCTGCAAAATCTTCTTCACCAGTTGGTAAAATGTTTGGCTCACCAAATATCGTTCCACCAGAAGAGGTGAAAACGAATTTACTGCAATCAGTGCTTAGTAAAGTTTTTATAAGTTGGACTGGTTGTAAGATATTATGCTCAAAATCAAGTAACGGATCATCTACAGAAACTACAACAGAAGATTGGGCTGCCAAGTGAAAACAAATTTGAGGATTAAATTCTTTAATCAAATTTAATGAATTTTTAGTTCCAAAATCGTCTTCAATTAATTTAAAATTACCCTCGAATTCAATATTTTCTTTTTTTCCAGTTAAGAAGTTATCAAATACCAATATTTCATTATCAGGTGATAAAAGTTCTTCTAATAAATGTGAGCCAATAAAACCTGCTCCACCTGTAATTAAAATTTTCATTTTTAATTTGTTCTAACTATTTCGTTTTTAATTATACTTCCGCTTTCAATTGTTGAATTATTGGAAATAATTGAATTTTCGATCACAACATTTTCAGCAATTTTGCAACCATCCAAAATTACACTGTTTTTAATAATTGAATCTTTATTTATTTTTGTATTGTTTGGAGATATCCAATTTTCTTTGCCATCATCAAGGTGTGCTTGAATAAATGCCTCTCTAGTTCCAACATCAATCATATTGCCTTTAACGGTATACGTATTCAACAATTGATTTGTTGACAGTTGAGGAAATACATCTCTCTCAAAAGAGCATGGAACATCAAGTGATGAAACAATGGACATAATATCTTTTTTGAAAAGGTGATAGAGTCCTAAGCTAATTTTATTTCCAAATCTGTCATCATCTGGCTTTTCTATGAAAGCTTCAACTTCCATTTTTTCGTTTACTTTTAAAACTCCATATCTTGATGGATTTTCAACTTCAAATGAACCAATTAATGAATTAGTACAGCTACGAGCTGAATCAATGAAATTTTCCAAATCAACTTCTAATAGAAGGTCTCCGTTCATGCATAGAAATTTGTTGGGCATCGATTGAATATTTTCAATAATATAACCAGCTGTGTCTAATTTTTTTTGCTCAAATAATAAATTTATATTGTTGTTTGATAATGCTTCATAATCAATCCAATGCTGTCTGTGCTTTTCAGAACAAATTAGATTAAATGTAAAGTCAGAAAATTTTGAGAACTGTGTGATTATCTTATCAATTATCTTTTCACCTCTTATTGTTAGAAGTGCTTTTGGAATTCCGCTAGATAACGGTTGAAGCCTAGTTGCCTCTCCCCCAACAAGAAGAAATATTTCATTCATCATCTTGTAGGATATTAAAGAATTTAGTTAATTCGTCATCTTTTTCTAAATTGATAACCCGTTCCCATAATGACATTGATTTTTCTAAAGAAAGAACGTTTTGCACATTTCTTATAAATTTTTCTTTTAATAATGGAATGGCTTCCTCTCTTCTAGATGGATGACCTATAGGATTTTCAATGGTGATTTTTTCAGAAGTGGAGTTATCATCATAAACAATTTCTATGGAATTTGATATATGTCTCTTAGAAAATTCATAGTAATTTGTAGTAAAATTTGAATCTTCACTAACTACAATTTTTTTTCTTAGACTTTCTATTTTGCTTAAACCAGAGAAATCGTTTTTGTACATTTCATATTTCAATTCTCCAAAAAGAAGAGCAGCTGAAACCATATATTCAAGACTATGATCCCTGTCAGATTCGTTAGATAAATTTTCTTTATTTGCGATTATCCTTATTGCGGGTTCATGTGTAAAAATGTTAATTTTTTTTACTTTATCTATATTTTGATTAAATTCTTTACTTAACTTGATTGCACCTTCTACTGCTGACTGCCCATGAAATTCGGCTGGAAATAAAACTTTAAATAATACATTTTGAATTACCCAATCATTTAATTCTTTACCAAATTTAATTTCAGAATCATTTAGAAAATTTTTTTCAAATCCCCAATTTTTGTCGTCTTGGATAGAGCTATAAACTTCATCATTTAATTGGCTGATTTTAGCGAGTTCAATCCCTCGTTTTGATGCATCTGCTGCCGCCCAGCTTTTTCTTTTTCCTACGTTAGGAAAGTGTCTGTAGGATCTGAGGGAAGGACCATCAAGTAAAATATGATTAATAGTTCTATGAACAATTTTCTCATTTCCTTTACTTAATAAAGATGAGAAAACAGCTCCAGATGCTAACTTCACATAAAACACATGATCATAACCTAGTTGGTTTAATGAAGTCCCAAGACATAAAGAACCTTGAATTTCATAAGCTTTTGTTAGAGCTGTCGTAAAGTCTATAAATTTATAATTTGGATTCGCATAAAAATAACTGTATATGGACCCAAAGTTGTCTGATGGGTGGGCCCACTCTTTTGCAAGAAATGTGTCGTTGTAGTCAAACCATCTAGTTAATACAGTTAAATACCATGCAACTTCTTGGTAGGAATTTAATTTCCCAACATTTAAGAAAGGGTTTGAAAATAATTCAAAGGATTTATCTTCTATAGCAAAATTATTGACTTCGTCATGAGTGCTTGCTTCAATTACGCAACCTAGGGTATCTAGGATTGCAAGCTTGGCAGAAGTAAAATGGTCATCATTTTTTAAAGGTTTTGAAAGAAAATTGTTTATTTGTGTATCTAAATTATTTTTTTGCAAAAACTATCTTTCAGAGGGACCGATGTATTTTGCTGCAGGCCTAATTAAAATATCCTGTTCGCGTTGTTCAAAGTAATGCGCAGCCCATCCAACAGACCTACCTGCTACAAATATTGGAGTAAACAAGTCAACTTCAAATCCCAATTCAGCTAAAAGCAGACCTCCATAAAAGTCGACATTTGGAAAAAGATTTTTTTCTTCATCCATAATTTGGTCAATTTTCTTTGCAATTTCAAACCTATTTTTAGATGACTCGGTCTGAGCTAACTTATCTACCCAACTTTTGACTATTGGACTTCTTGGGTCTTGGACTTTATAAACTCCATGACCAAATCCCATTATTTTTTTCTTATTTTCAAGTAATTGTTTAACTCCGTCTATAGCTTCCTCGACACTATCAAAAGAGTTTATTAACTCAACAGCTCTCTCATTTGCACCACCATGTAATTCTCCTTTTAAAGTTGCAATTCCAGACACTATTGCACCAGTAAGATCTGCTCTTGTTGAAGCAGTAACTCTAGTAGCGAAGGTTGATGCGTTAAATCCATGCTCTGCATAAAGAATTAACATGTCGTCTAGTGCTTCGAGTTGGTCCTTTGATGAGCTATTTGGCAATAGCGAACTAGCAACTAAATACTGACTATCTAATTCGTCACAACTCTCTTCATGATAAGAAGCGATTATGTAACAAACTGTTGCATTAATCCTTGCAGATAATTCAGTTTTATCTTCTTTATCAAGTTGTTGTTTTCTTAAAGTTGTTAATTCACCTTTATAAGACACTACTGTTCTTATTACATCCATCGGATGCAATGTTTGTTTTATTTCGCTAAGCAAGTCATTAATTTTTTGGTCTTTGCTTATCTCAAGATAGTATTTTGCAAAACTTTTTCTAAAGTCTTTGTCGTTAAGTGAGTCAGCAATAATTAATGATGCTACTTGTTCATAAGTATTATTTTTTGTTAAATCTGTTGCGTCATAACCTCTATATCTTAAAGAAGTGCCCTCTTTTCCCACCGTTGAGATAGAGGTTTCGCCAGCAACAACTCCCCTTAAGCCTGGTGAAAATTCCATATGTCTAATTGTACAATATTGTTACATATAAGGATTAGAATTTTCTCATGGCAGAAATACATAATCTTGAAAATAAGACTAGATTTGGCTCAAGGTACATTGCTGGATTTTTATTAATACTCAGTAGTTTTCTTTTTGCCGCTTGGGTTGGTTTTTTTGTCTTCCTCCCTATAAAATCTGCAATGTCAGTCGTAACTGATTTAGAAGAAAAATTTCTCCCCAGAGCTGAGGGAATGGTATTAAATTTTGTTTCTCTATCTGAACCATCGGTCATTTACACTTCTGATAATCAAATTCTTGATGAATTACATGATGGGTTAAACAGGGATCCAATTGCTTTGTCAGATGTTCCGCCTTTTGTGATAAACACACTTTTAGCTGCTGAAGATAGTAACTATTACCAGCACGAAGGAGTAGATTTTATCGCAATTCTTAGTGCTGTTTTAGATAATCTTAGGGGCGTTACGAGAGGTGGTTCAACTATAACTTCTCAGGTTGCAAAACAATCTTTTGTTGGTGACGAAATTTCAATAAGAAGAAAAGTAGCTGAAGCTGTAGTAGCAGCAGAACTTGAACGAAGATACACAAAAGATCAAATTCTTGAATATTATATTAATTCAATTTATTGGGGTTCAGGTGCTTATGGAATCCAATCAGCAGCCTATGAATACTTTGATAAAACTGTTCAGGAGTTAACACTTGATGAGGCAGCAACCTTAGTTGTAATTATTAGAAGCCCTGCTTATTACAACCCAAGAAAATATCCAGATAGAGTTCTTGAAAGAAGAAACGATGTCATAAATATAATGCTAAAAGAAGGGTTTATAGTAGATATCCAAGCAAGATCAGCAAAGCTTGCTCCTCTAAATGTTGTTGAATCCAAAAATTTTGTAGCACAGGCAGAACATGTTGTGGCAGAAGTAAAAAGACAATTATTAAATGATCCCCAATTTGCTGTATTAGGCAATACAAAAGAAGAGAGAAAGAAAGCAGTGTTTGGTTGTCCCTCTGATGATACTAATTGTTTTGGAGGTGGAGGTTTAAAAGTATATGTGACTCTTAATTTGTCATTGCAACAACATGCAAATAGTGTACTCAATACCTGGGTTCCGCCTGATCCTGATGAAGAAAATCCAGATGAACCAAAACCAACAGGTGTAATTACATTAATTAACAATTACACAGGTGCAATTGAGGTAATGGCTTCAGGATTACCTTTTGATGAAGAACAATACAATTTAGCAACACAAGGCAAAAGAAATCCTGGATCCGCTTTTAAACCAATAACTCTTTTGGCAGCACTTGAATCAGGTGCAAAGTTGTACAGCTATAGAGATTCAAGAAGTCCAGTTGAAATTAATTGTGGTTATCCTTGTGCTCCTGATGGTGTAGGAGAAAAATGGGTTGTAAGAAATTATGGAACGTCAATTACAGCGGATAGATACCTTAATAAAATTGACGCTCAAGATAGAGCTATTGAACTTCAATGCTTTGATTTTCACGTTGAAGAAATTAAAAATAAAGATTTTATAAAACAATTCCCTCTCGGTTTAAATCTTGATGAGTTAGAAACTGAGGAAGAAAAAATTATGGAAATTGCAAAAGAATTAGCCCAATATGATTCTGAAGGTAATTTAATAATTTATAGAGAATTAGAAGAAGGAGAAGAAATTCCAGAAGATCAAGTCATAATTTTTGATCCTGAACTGATTGAAAATCAACTAAATCTAACTCAAATTGATATAGAGTCAGAAATTCAATATATTTTTAAACCTTGCCAAGATAAAGCTGAATACAACAGATCTATAAAACTATTAGATACATCAGGAATGATATCTTTGGAAGAAGCAACAAGGAGATCGATAAATACTGTATTTGCACAGCTTGCATCTGAGCTTGGTGGAGAAAAATTAGCTTCTACTGCAAAAAGAATAGGAATTAATTCATCATTAGATCCTGTTATTTCTTTAACTTTAGGTGCTGGAGCTGCAACACCAATTGAGATGGCTTCTGCATATTCATCATTCGCCACAAATGGTGTTTTAGCACCTACATACTTAATTGAAAAAATTGAGGATGATAAAGGCAATGTTCTTTATCGGCATATTGTATCTCCAAGGACTAGTATCCCTGACCCAGGTGCTGCAGCTGCAGTGCGAAAAACTCTTGAGGTAGCAGCTCAGTATGGAACTGGTACAAGAGCTGTCCTTGATGATAGAGAGATTGCTGGAAAAACAGGAACCCATCAAGGCTTTAGAGAAGCATGGTTTATCGGATTTATACCCCAATATACTTCATCTGTTTGGATTGGTTTTGCCGAAGAACAGTTGCCTCTCACAGATGTAGAAATAAAAGGAGAAGTCATAAGAAATGTTTCTGGAGGAAGAGTACCTGCTCCTATGTGGAAAGAATTTATGACTGAAGTAGTTAAAGACTTACCTGTTGTTAACTGGCCATTAGATCCAAGTGATATAGATAAATATTATGAAATACCAACAATAGAAATTCCGCAATTAGTTGGTTTAAATATTCTAGATGCAGAAGAAATTGCCTTTTCATCTTATATTTTACCAACAATAAATTTAGTAGAATCTGATGAGGCTCCTGGTCTAGTGTTAACTCAGGATATTGAAAATGGTGAAGAATTACCAGAAGGAACAGAGGTAATCCTAGAAGTTTCAGGTAATAAATTTTCAGCTGCTATTCCAAGTATTACACCATGTACTTTGACACCTGAAGAAGGTGAAAGTCTAATAAGAGATTTCATGAGAGATAATAATGTTATTCTTTTCCTCAAAGAAGAGTTCGAAGAAAATGAGCTAGATAATTGTAATGGAAAAATCATTGGAACAAATGTTGCTCAAGGTGCAGTTATGACAACTGGTGATACTTTAGTTTTTGTTATAAGTAAATTTACTGAGGATTCTTAGACAATAGCTTAAAGAAATTTACCAAACCAATAACACCAAATCCAGTGCCACCCTCTGGGTTTAAAGCGGAACTACTTCTGGCTCTCGCTGGGCCTGCTATATCTAAGTGAACCCAAGGAATTTCATCAACAAACTCTTCGAGTATTAATGCAGCGGTAATTGCACCTCCAAATCTTCCACCCGTGTTTTTCATATCAGCAATGCTAGATTTTATTAAAGATTTATAACCTTGAAATAAAGGAAGTTCGTGATAAGACTCAACCTGATTTTTATTAGATTTTATGAATTCAGCTGCATACTTTTCTGAATTGGAAATAACTGCACCTATATCAACACCCAAAGCAACATACGAAGCTCCAGTCAATGTTGCTACGTCACATATTAAATCTGGCTTTTTTTCAGCAGCAAAAGCTAAAGCGTCTGCCATAATTAATCTTCCCTCAGCATCAGTGTTTAAAACTTCTACAGTTTTTCCATTTCTCATTTTTAAAACATCACCCGGCCTAATTGCAGTACTGCTTGGCATGTTTTCTACCAAAGGCGTATAAACTTTTACGCCAACATTTAGCCCTAGTGAAGCAACAAGTTTTATAACAGCCCAAGCAGTTGCAGCACCTGCCATATCTGTTTTCATGGTTTCCATTCCAGATGGAGATTTTAACGAAAGTCCACCTGAATCAAACAGTACGCCTTTACCAATTAGTGCTATTTGAAAATCAGCACCAGTGTTATATTCACCAACAAGAAAGTAGGGGTCTTTTGAGGAACCTTGCGAGACACCAATTACACCACCAAAATTTTCTTTCAACAACCATTTCTTATCAAATATTGTTAATTTGATTTTTTCATTATCAATAAGTTGCTTAACTTCATTAATAAAATAATCTGGAGTTTTATCAAGTGCTGGTAAATTAACTAGGTCTCTAACAAAATAGATTGAATCTTTTATAAATTTTTGCTCATCGATGTTTATTGACTCATCAAATTGAATATTGATTTCTTTGGAGTCAGTTTCAACGTATTTTTCAAATTTGTAACCTGATAAGATTAATCCAAGTGTAAATTCCTGAAGATCTACTTCAGTCTCCAGATTCAAAAGATAACTTATATTGCAATCAAAAGGGATTTTATTTCTTACTTTTGAGCCAAGCTCACATAATTCATTCTTATTTAAAGAATCATCTATAGACACTAGAATTGTATCTTTTTCATTTTTTAAATATAGTTTTGGTACAAGCAACATCTCTTTTTTGCTTGCTTTAAATTTATTTATTTCAAAATAATCTTTGATTTGCTCTTCGTCTTTAAAATTATTTAATAGACTATCATTCACAGAATCTACAAATAAAATAGACAGTTCTTTCATTAGCTACTTGGTGTCCAATCTTCTTCAAATTCACGTGCCATCATCCAAAGAAAGTCTGACAACCTGTTCAAGTAGGTTACAACTTTTGTGTCTTCAATTTGTAAAGTTTTATACCATGTAACACATTTTCTTTCAGCTCTTCTGGAAACCACTCTTGCCCAATCAAATTTTGCCGATATAACATTTTCACCGGGGACAACAAAATATGTAGGAATGCCATTTTTTTCAGTGAGAAAGTCAATATCTTTCTCGAGAGTTTTAATCATAGATTCAGTTACCCTTGTTTTGCCATCTTCTAATTTATTTCTTTTTTCTTTGTCAGTCGCTAGTTCTGCACCAACAATAAATAATTCTCTTTGAATTCGGAGAGTAGTATCTTTTACTTCAATCGGCAATTTATCTTCACACCTTATTAAGCCAAGCGCAGCAACAAGTTCGTCTACTGATCCATATGCTTCTGGTGCTATATTATCTTTTGAGACCTGGTCACCATATAAAAGACTGGTATCACCTTTGTCGCCTTTCTTTGTATAAATTTTCATACTATTAGATTAGTGTTAAATGGAAAGTATTAATGTTCCTGATGCACCCATTGATACAATTAATGACAAATAACTCAGTCCTGTACTGGCCATTACACCCGTATACGACTTTTCCTGTAAAGATTTATATGAACCAAAAGATAATAGTGCTGCAGAGAGGTATAAAAATATAATTATATTATTTAGCATATTTGTAGAAATTAAATTAAATAAACTTGACGCACTCTCGTACAAACCGGAAAATACAAGCATTGAGATTCCAATTGATAAATAGGTTGAAAATAAAGCTATATTTTTCATACCCTCTCTACTAATTGTAGGATCTACCAAAAACCAATGTCCTATCATCATTAAAGAAAATACAGAAGATACCATCATTATTGGTAACGCAGACATAAATAAGGTTTGGCCTACCAAAGTATATGCTCCTACTGCAAAACTAATAAAACTTAAAAATAAAAGGTAAAGCTTTTCTGATCTTTTAAATAAATTTAAATACATAGCAAGAAAAAATGCTCCAATGTACGAAAACTGATTCATATATAGAAAAATATTCATTGCAATAACAGCAGAAAATAAAATACTAAAGCCCTTTTTCGGTTCAGTGCTTTTAATGATATAAGCAAAAAACGGCACACAAAGTGCTAGAAAGATATAGGTAAACTCACTCAATTGCATATATTCTTTACAATAATATATATGTTTATATTGATATTGAAAAAAAATTTGAAAAAAGCAATCTTGTTAACCGTCGCTTTTATTGGATTAATTTATTTTCTTGAAGACAATAGTTCAATTAACTTTTTTTCACCTGAATTTTTACTAACTTTTCTAATGTATTTGATATTATTTGCAATATCACTTGATGCACTTGATAAAAATAAATTCTTGGGATTATTGATGTCTTTTTCTTTATTATTTTTACCACCAGCTATTTTTCCAGGTTTTGCAGGAAAATTATTTCCGCTGACTTACGGAATTTTTATCATTTATCTTTTTTTTACTTATGGATTGAATATGTATAGAAATTGGAAAAATAATGCTGGATTGTGAAATATATATCAATTTATCTAAAATGATTACATGAAACAGGGGTTATTAAAAAAATCTGCTTATATTTTTACGTTTTTAATAGCTTTCGCATTGCTACTGTCACCAAAAGAAGAAGCTAAAGCACTAGAGATTAAATATGACTCAAATATGTTCTGCGTGGATAATGCAGTGGCTCCGCTTAATAATCTCTTAGATATTCAAACATTTCTCAGTTGTAATGGGTTTAATCCAGGACCAATTGATGGCTTGAGTGGTTCGAGAACTAATAACGCAATTATAACTTTTCAAAAATCAGTTGGTTTGACCCCTGATGGTGTTGTTGGTCCAGCGACAAAACAAGCAATGAGAGGATACAGTACAGTGTCTTTTACTTTCACTGGTAGTGGTTGGGGTCATGGTGTTGGACTTAGCCAATATGGTGCCAAAGGTTTAACAGAACTTGGTGCAAGTTTTTGTAGCAATAATAGCTCATGTACATCTACTGAGGTTGTGGATTATTACTTCAAAGACACTACCGTAAAAAATCTGTCTGAAATTAGCTTATCATCTCCAGATATTGCCACTGATAATAATGCTTTGTGGGTTGGACTAGCAAGAAATGCTAAGAGTATAAATCTCACTACACTTCCTTCATCTAGTCCACCTATGCTCTCTATTTGCCAAGATGGACTTTCTGATGTGGCAGGAGTTCAAGTATTCTTAACTACTAGAGGCTTCGAACCCGGTCCTGTTGACGGTGCTTTTGGTGATAAAACATCAAATGCTTTAAAAAGTTACCAAGCATCCGTTGGCCTGAGTCAGTCAGGGAGCATTGATACTGAAACATTAAATAAAATCAAGTCCGAGGCAAGTTCTGATGGCTCATGTGAATCTATATTTGGACCGCTAAAAATAAGTGGTGGGGCAACAATTAATGTAATTTCAAATGGAAATGGATGCTACTTTAATGGCCATCCTCTTGTTAATAGAACAACAGCTAGTTGTAATATTGGTATCAGTTGGTCTGACGGTGGAAGAATTAGAGTTGGACCTCGTGAACACAAACATGGTGTACTTAAATTACGTTCCCAAAATGTCTCTTCAGGATTTCATGTTGTTTTATCTGTAAATATAGAAAAGTATTTATATGGACTAGCAGAAATGCCATCTCACTGGAATGTGAAAGCATTAGAAGCTCAGGCACTTGTTGGTAGAAGTTATGCTGTCTATCAATATTTAAAACAAAATATACCAGCTCAATCTACAGATCTGAACGCGGGCTTATCTACATCTAGGCAAGCATATTGTTGGTGTCATATTGGTTCAACCGCATCAAGTCAATATTATTATGGGTATTTAAAGGAAATAGCTGGTCCTAATTGGGTTCAAGCTGTAAATAACACATCAGGAAAAGTCATAACATACTCTGGTGGTTACACTCAAAGCTCTGTAATTCAAGCGTTCTACTCTTCATCTACTGGTGGAAAAACTAATAATAATGCAGTTGGATTTGGGTCTGCTACGGCATGGCCATATCTTCAAACAGTTGATGATCCTTGGTCAGTTGACAACAGAGTAGGGAATCCAAAAGCTGCATGGTCTTATGACTTCTCATCTTATCAATTAGCCAAAAACATATTGTGTGGAGATATTCCTTGTTTTGATTCAATCACTGATATATATATTTCATCTGTAGCGGAATCTGGTGCGGCTATTGAAGTAACAATGAAAGGTTTTAGAAATGGTTCTTCAAAAACTGTTACAAAATCAGGAAGAAATATTAAATCTCAATTAGGATTTACTTCTCATTATTTTAAAACATCTAGTCAATCAGATGTGTCTAACCTTTCAATTGGACCAGTAACAGTTAACAATTCACCCACTACTTCTACTAACGGTACAAGTGTTACAAGTACTACTGGTGATATTGCTCAGTATGCAACTTCTACAGCAGGATTAAATTATTTATCTGGAGCTGGATTGTTAAATAACTGTACTGAAACTTCATCAGCTTGTCAGGCTAAAACTATGACCAGAGAAGAAGCAGCTGCTGTGGTCACAGTTATCGGAGGAATTTCATTAGATGCACCAAATGCATACAGTGATGATGATCAAAGCATTTTTCAAAAAGCAATTAATGGCATACCTTATTATGGAATACAAGTGTGTATAGGCAGTCCATTCCAATTTCAACCAACAGAGACCATATCTAGAGACCAGTTTGCATGTATGCTTGTCAAAGCCATTACAGCAGGATCTACAACAAATTTATCAGGAGCAATAGATAAATACTCTGATGAGGGTGCAAGTAAATGGACAAATGAAATTAATGTTTTGGCTGCAAATGATGTTATTCCAGCTTGTAGTTCTCTTCAAGATAAATTTTGTCCAAGTAGAAAAATCTCTATTGGTGAAGTTGCATACATAGTGAACCAAATGGTTAGTAAATCTTTAATATCAAGCGATACATTTAATTCAAATCCTTTTCAAGAAGGGTGGTCTGCAAATGGTTCAGAAGTTGAGGATGCTAGTGCAACTGCAGTTTCCAATCCGAATGCAGGTAACGATGCATGCGTTCCTAAAGACAATTCAGGTTTGGTTATAAATTCAATATTAGACGTACAACAGTTCTTATCGAATAACGGTTTCAATCCTGGTCCAATTGATGGACAAAGTGGGCCAAAAACTAAAAACGCTGTTATCGAATTCCAAAAAGAGAGTGGCCTTCTAGCAGATGGTATTGTTGGTAACAAAACCAAAGAAGCTATGCGTGCTTATACAGGTTGTAGAAGTACTAATGTTTGTAATGCGAGAGATAATACCGGAGCCAAATTGGATTCAGTCGCAGATATCCAAACATATCTTTCAAACAACGGATTTAATCCTGGAATAATTGACGGAGAAATGGGTTCTTATACAAAAGAAGCCATAAAAGCATTTCAAAGAAAAGTTGGTTTAATACCTGATGGTGTGGTTGGAAATAGAACGAAATCCGCTATGCGCGCTTATACAGGTTGTTAATTTACAATAGATCTAAAATCTGCTGAGATATTTTTTTGGCTTTCATATTGAAATTATCTTCTAACTGATCAATTGGTGCTGAAGCCCCAAAGGAATCTATGCTAAAACTTTTTGTTACTGGTCCTACATAGTCTTGCCAGCCTATCGATCTTCCTAACTCAATAGTGAAAACTTTATTATTAATATCTAAAGAGTCAATTAACTCTGGCTTCAATTTATTAAGTATTGGGGTACTAATTATCTGTATTGATTTTCCTTTTAACAACTTACTAACTTCCATAGCAAGATTAACTTCTGACCCCGAAGCAAAAATTGTTGCATCAGTTCCATGAGCTAATTCATAGTACCCTTTTTTAAAATCTTCATAAGAAGTGTTGGTCTCTAAATAGTCAATATTTTGCCTCGTTAAAACTAAAGCTTTTGGATTATTTGTTTTTGAAAATATGTATTGATATGAATACACTATTTCTTCACTGTTAGAAGGTCTTATCACGTCAACACCAGGTATAAGTCTTAGTGACATAAGATGCTCTATTGGTTGGTGTGTCGGTCCATCTTCTCCCAGATAAATAGAATCATGCGTAAATATAAAAACAGAGTTTAATTCCATTAATGCAGCAAGCCTTATACTTGGCCTCATATAATCTGAAAATACCAAAAATGTTGATCCAAACCCAATTAGTGAGCTGTGGAGGGTTATGCCGTTAGTAATTGCAGCCATAGCATGTTCCCTGACTCCATATTCAAGAACTTGTCCAGTTTGATTTTCAGATGAATAAACTTCATCCGAAATAATCTGCTTTGTTGATGCTGCTAAGTCTGCTGATCCACCTAGTATAAATTTATTAAACTTACCAATATCTTTTAGAACTTCACTACCAGCTACACGTGTTGCTTTCTTTTCACTAATGGCTGTATTTATATTTACTATGTTTTTTTCGTTAAATTGATCCCATAAAAGTTTAAATTCTGAATCTTCCAATAATTTTTTTTCAAGTTCTTGTTTCCACTTTTTATATTCTTCATTATCTATTTGTCTTTTCTCATCAAAATATTCATATACTTCTTTGGGATGTTCAAAAAGATCAGTCGACCAATCTAAGTTTTCTAAAAATTGTTTCATTTCTTCTTCACCAAGTGGTGAACCGTGTACACCACTTGTATTTTCTTTATTTGGTGAGAATTTACCAATTGTGGACTTGGCAATAATTAAAGAAGGTTGAGATGTATTGGCTTTTGCATTGTTTACTGCCTTGATTATTTCATTCTCATTATGACCATCTATAGATTGAACATCCCAGCCAAAAGATTCAAATTTTGTTTTCTGATTAGTTACTGACACCTTGTCTACATTGCCATCAATTGAAATATTGTTATCGTCAAATATATAAATTAATTTTCCTAATCCCCATAAAGCAGCGAGTTCTGCTGCCTCCTGAGACAATCCTTCCATTAAGTCTCCATCAGATACAATTCCATAAGTAAAGTGATTAATAATTTTATCTCCGAATGTATTTGCAAGATATGATTCTGCTAAAGCTAGTCCAACTCCAGTTGCAAAACCTTGTCCTAGTGGACCTGTTGTTATGTCAATTCCTAATTTTGTGTCTAACTCAGGATGTCCAGGTGTTTTTGAATTCAATTGTCTAAAGTTTTTCATGTCATCTATTGATATATCAAATCCATTAAAGTGCAATAGGCTATATAACAATGCAGAACCATGTCCGGCACTTAAAACAAATCTATCTCTGTTAATCCAGTCTGGGCAATCGTTTGAGACTTTTAAAAAATTTTTGTATAAAACTGTACCTACATCCGCCATTCCTAAAGGCATGCCCGGATGACCAGAATTTGCTTTTTCTACACTACCTGCAGAAAGAACTCTTATAGATTTAGTTACATTATCGAACACAGATTAAGTATAAAAGAATCTAAGCAGAGGCAAAAGAATCTTTTGCATGATATGAAGATCTAACAAGCGGACCAGATTCAACATGTGGAATGCCATAAGATTCACCAATGATTTTATAATCTTCAAATTCTTCAATTGTTGCATATCTATCAATTGGTCTATGTTTTGCAGTTGGTCTTAGGTATTGACCAATAGTGACAATATCCACTTCAATTTTTGATAAATCTTTTAATACTGATATGACTTCTTCTTTGGTCTCTCCCATACCAACAATTAAACCAGTTTTAGTTTTACCCATAAATCCTTGTTTTTTTACATACCCAAGCAAAGAAAGGGACCTTCCATAAGAAGCAGCCGTTCTAATCTCTCTTTGAAGTCTTGGTACAGTTTCTAAATTATGATTAAAAACTTCTGGGGATGCATCAATTATATTCTGTATTGCAGATCTTAAACCTTTGAAATCAGGAACTAATACTTCAACATCACAATGACTGTTTTTATCTTTAACAGCTCTAATCGTATCAGCAAAGAACATAGACCCTCCATCTTCAAGGTCATCACGATTAACTGAAGTAATAACTGCATGAGTTAAATTCATTGCCTGGACGCTTTCTGCTACTCTAAGTGGTTCTCCTAAATCAAGTTCACCAGGCCTTCCAGTTTTTACATCACAAAAACCACAAGCACGAGTACAAACATCGCCCATAATCATAAAAGTTGCAGTTCCCATTGACCAGCATTCATATATATTTGGGCATGAAGCTTCTTCGCATACGGTATTTAATTTTTTTTCACTTAATAAATTTTTTAGTGAAACATAATCACTGCCTAGATTTGCCTTAACCTTCATCCATTCAGGCCTTTTAGGTTCACTTGGCAAAACACCTCTTACAGTTACTGGAATTTTATTTTGGTTTATTTTAAATACTCCGTCTTTCACCATTTGATCAATATTGAATTCTTTAGTTCTCTTTAACTGCCTAGGGGTAAATTGAGAAAACTGTCTATCAGTATTGGTATAACCAAATACTTTTGCAAAGTTATCTGATATTTCACTTGCAACTTCCTCAAATGATATATCTGGGTTAAATTGGTGAATGGATGTAATTTGTTCTGATTGGTTTCCACAAGGATTAATTAATTGATATCCATCCAATGAATCAAAAATATTTAATGAAAAACCATGGTAGGTTGTCCATTTGCTGACTTTAATTCCTACAGAAGCAATTTTACCTTTTGCTGTCCAAACACCTGTGTCATCTTCTTTTGTAAATGAATCAATTTTAAATTTTCTTAAGGAATCAATTATTACATTTTCTAGGTTGCGAACGAATGGAATGACTTTTTTTGGATCAGAAAGTCGTATTATTGGATATCCAATTAATTGTCCATCACCATGATAAGTTATATCACCACCTCTATCGGTTTCAAAATACTCAATACCAAGTTCATGTAATTGGCCTTTTGAAACCAGTAAATTGTTTTCTTTGCTAGATCTGCCGGATGTAATTACATTGTTGTGCTCTAATAGTAAAAGATAGTCATCTTTCGAATCTTCCTGTGAGACTGATCTGTGTAATCCAAGTTGTAAATCGTATGCTTCAGAATAAGGTAATTTACCCAACCAACGTATATTTAGATCTCTCAATCTAATCCCTGTGACCAATCAGGGTTTTCTAATTTATCCTTTATATGATTTAAGAATAATAAAGCAATAGAGCCATCGAATACTCGATGATCCCAAGTTAAACTTAGAACTCCTGTATGCCTTATAGCTATTGAATCAGTACCGTCCTGGGATTGTATTACTACAGGTCTCTTCTTAACAGATTCCGTTGATAAAATAGCTACATTTGGTTGATTGATTATTGGCGATGTAATGAAAGAGTTAAATGAGCCATTGTTTGATATTGTAAAAGTACTTCCAGTTACATCCTCTAGACCATACTTACCATCTCTTAATAGCTTTGAAATTTCTGAAATTTTTCTTGCTAGCCCTTTCAAATTAAAGGAATCTGCTTCAGCTATAGTACCAACTAACAGCCCCTCTTGATTTAAATCAACGGCAATACCAAGGTTTACATGACTATGAACATCATGAATGCCTTTTTCTAAGTCAAATGAGCTATTAACAGTTGGAAACTCCCTTAATGCAGAAATTGTCGCTAATGAAATGAATGGTAAATAGGTTAGCGAAAAACCGTTTTCATCTTTAAATTTAGCTTTTTGTTTTGATCTAATTGTTTCTACATTTTCATAATCTACTTCAACAGAGGTCATGACGTGTGCAGATGTTTGTTTTGATAAAACCATATTTTCTGCGATTCTTTTTCTCAATCTAGATATTGATTTATTTGTATCAGCAGATTTAGTAGTTTCTTTTTTAATTGAATCCTCTGATTTAGTTGATGTAGCAGAGTCTTGATTTCCTAATGAAATGTAATTTTCAATATCTTCTCTTTTTATTCTTCCATTTTGACCAGTACCAACTACATTATTCAAATCAATATTATTTTCAGAAGCAAGTCTTCTTACAACTGGAGAAAGCTTTAAGTTTTTTGTATTTCTGACATTATCAGTTTTTGGCAAAAAATCTTCTTTTGGTGTATCTTCTTTGACAATCTCTTCAGCAGTTTCTTGCACTTCTTCAACTGTCTCTGATGTATCATTATTAGATTCTTTTGCGCTTCCATCAAGCTCAAGAAGTGAAGCTCCAACCTCTACAGTTTCACCCTCTTCAACAAGAAGTGATGTTACTTTTCCATTAAATGGTGAAGGAACTTCAGTATCAACTTTATCAGTAGAAATTTCAAGAATTGGATCATCTTCTTT
Organism: uncultured Candidatus Actinomarina sp.; assembly: GCA_902595195.1. Taxonomy (GTDB): domain Bacteria; phylum Actinomycetota; class Acidimicrobiia; order Actinomarinales; family Actinomarinaceae; genus Actinomarina. Next base: position 118,539 of record CACJPC010000002.1, read on the forward strand.
AACTTCGTCACCAACTTTTACAAGCCATCTTAGGATTGTGCCCTCAGTGACTGTCTCTCCGAGCTGAGGCATGGTTATTATGTTGCTCATTTGCTTATTGTAATTCTTTCACGGCTTTAACAACTTTTTCAACACTAGGAATAAAAGCATCCTCAAGAACTGGTGCAAAAGGAATATGTGTATTAGGTGGAGTAACTTTCACAATTGGATTATCTAAATTCCAAAATCCTTTTTCAGCAACTACTGAAGATATCTCAGAGGCTACTGATGAAAAAGGGACATCTTCTTGTAGGATGCACAAATTAGATGTTTTTTCAACTGATGTAAGAATTATCTCCTCGTCAAGAGGGACTATTGTTCTTATGTCAACAATTTCAACATTGATACCATCACTTTCAAGCTGCTTGGCTGCTTCAGTCGCAACAGAAACCATGCCAGACCAGGTAACAATTGTAAGATCACTACCTTCTTTAACAATTTTTCCTTTTCCTATTTCAACTTCATAGAGACCCAATGGAACTTCCATTTTGATATCAGGTTTTCTATAGAGTTTTTTGTGTTCAAGATACATTACTGGATTTGGATCATTTACTGCAGCGACTAAAAGTCCCTTAGCATCATAAGGATTAGACGGTGCAACGACTTTAATACCAGGATGGTGAGCTAGCAGAGATTCTGGGCTTATTGAATGAAAAGGTCCAGATCTTGTTCCAGCACCAGTAGGACCTCGAACAACCATTGGTACGGCCTTTCCTGCTTTCCAATGGTATTTTGCGGCTTCAGTAGTAATTTGATCTAAAGCTGGATAAACAAAATCATAAAACTGTAATTCCACGATAGGTTTTTTTCCTGCAAGAGCTGCTCCAACTGCAGCTCCAGTGAAACCTCCCTCTGAAATTGAAGTATCAATTACTCGAAATGGTCCGTATTTATTAAATAACCCCTTTGTAGCTTTAAATGCTCCTTCAAACACACCTATGTCTTCACCCATCATGAAAACATTTTCATCATCTTCCATTAATTCATCTAAACCGTTTGTAATTGCTTCAATAAAGTTCATAGTTTCTTTTGAGCTTCCATCATTTTGTATTGCTGGTTTAGTTCTTTCAGCAAACATATCAGGAACTTCATTTTGCGGTTCAGGATCTTTTTGATTCTTTGCCCAATCTAATGTCTCTTTAATTTCAGCATCTAGCTCTTCATTAAGGCTTACGAACTGCTCAGTAGTGAATAAACCCTCTTCAACCAATGAGTCTTCAAAGCGTGCAATAGGATCGCGTTTCATCCAGAATTCTCTTACTTCATCATTAACGTATTCGGCAGGATCGTGCCCAGCATGTCCATGATGTCTAAATGTAACAAGTTCAATTAGAGAAGGCCCATTACCATTTCTTGCATTTTCACATGCTTCGTGCATTACATCAATTACTTCATAAATATCATTACCATCAATAATTTTTGCTGGAATTCCATATCCAGCTGCACGATCTGCAACGTTTGGAGTCCCAAACTCTGTTTCGTTTGGAGATGAATAGGCAAATTGATTATTTTGCACTGTGAATACTACTGGAAGATTGAGCACTCCGGCCATGTTGATGCTTTCATGCCAAGTACCAGTTGCAGTGGCTCCCTCACCACAATTTGCAACAGCGACAACCCCGGACCCACTTTGTTGAGAAGCTAGAGCCCAACCAACAGCTACAGGTGCGGAATCTGGCAACGGAGATACAACCATCAATGTTCCCTTGTCTACTACTCCAAAATGACTATTACCATCTCGACCTTTAGATGGTCCATCATGTTTTCCAAAAAAATTAAGTGCAATCTCTTTAAGTGTCACACCTTTTTTGATTTGCACACCGAGATCTCTGTGTGTACCACCAAATATATCTGTGTCCGCCATTCCAGCCGCTATACCAGCCATAGATGCTTCTTGACCAATTCCAGGATATACTGCACCACTTAATTGTCCACCCTTATACAATTTTAAGAGCCTATCTTCCAAAAGCCTCTGGGTTTTCATAGACTTATATACATCCCAAAGTTGCTCTTTAGAAAGAGTTGACGAATACCCTTTTCTGGTAATTTTTTCGATCTTCATATTAATGTAACCCCCTACCGTTCAAACTTAACAAAGACTCTCCTATAGCCTCACTCAGTGTTGGATGAGCATGTATAAATTCAGATGCTTCACTAGGTAAAGCTTCCCAACCTACCATGTACATAAGCTCATGTATCATCTCTCCTGCTGCAGGTCCACAAACACTTGCACCTACTATTGGACCATCCTCTTCTGAGTAAACTTTTACAATTCCTTTATTTTGATTTTGAAGTAATGCCCTTCCGATGCCAGCAAAACTATGTTGTGCTTGATTAAGCTTAATTCCAATTTCCTTTGCTTTTTCAGAGTTCAATCCAACCTCTGCAAGTTCTGGTCTTGTGTAAACAACATACGGAATAGCTTTATAGTTAACAGGGCTAATCTCACCTGTTGCGATATGTGTTATCGCACTAATTGCTTCAGCAAATGCAACATGAGCTAATTGAGGAGTGTCATAAACAATGTCTCCTAAGGCATAAATATTTTCAACACCTGTTTGCATTGTTTTTAAATCTACTTCAACAAATCCTTTGTTAACATTTACCCCAATTTCTTCAAGACCAATATTTTCAGTTAAAGGTGCTCTTCCGACTGCAACAAGAACACAATCAAAACTATCACTGGTATCATCTGAAAAATTAACAACTTTGTCACTAATATTTGTAACTGATGTAGATAATTTAAAATCAACACCTCTAGAAGATAACTGTTTCCTAAGTTCTCCTGATGTTCTTTTATCCAATCCAGGTAAAATTTCTTTATCAAGCTCCACAACAGTGACTTCTGAGCCCAAATCGTTTAACAAACTTGCAAACTCACAACCAATTGCGCCAGCACCAATAACACAAACTTTTTTTGGAGGCTCCTCCCAGCTAAGCGCGGTGTCTGATGTTATAACAAACTCTCCATCAACATTTACGTTTGGGATCTCTCTTGGTTTTGACCCAGTTGCTAAAAGAATGTAGTCTGTAGATACCTCTTCTTCTTTGCCATCAGAAGTCTTAACAATAACTTTATTGCTATCTTTAATAGTTCCCCAGCCTTCAATAACATTAACTTTTTTTGACTTTAATAGCATGCCGATACCACCAACTAGTTTGTTAACAGTATCTAGTCTTTTTTGTGCAGTTGCTTTCCAATCAATTTTTTTACCTGTTATTTCAATTCCAAAATCTTTTGAATTATCAATTTCATGATTTAGCTCTGCAACATGAAGCCAGTATTTTGCAGGTATACATCCGCGGTTTAAACAGGTCCCACCTAAGGTATCAGATTCAATTAAAGTTATTTCAAGTTCAAAATTGCTTGCGTACAATGCTGCAGCATATCCTGCAGGACCTCCGCCTATAATGGTTAATTTTTTCAAATTACCTCTTTCTAGATAGGATCGCTATCTAATCGAGATAATAACTACATTCTTTAATGGGGTTCCCAATAAAAATGATTATTGTTATTTTCACCTTTAAATTTACTAAACTTTGGAGAATGTTCAAAATTAAGATTATCTTTAAAAACATTACAATGTAACTATGCAAACAAGACATTTAATTATTGCCTCACTTATCACTGGTTTATTCATACTGGTAGCATTTGGTGTATGGCTATATACTTTTTGAATTGAAGAGTTTTAATTTAAAAAACGGAATCCATCATATACCTCTTGAGCTCCCTTGGTCGTCTCCTGGCTTTGTTAATGTTTATTTAATTGAAGACAAAGATGGATTTATCATGGTAGATTGTGGCGTCAATGGTGATAGCTATTACTCCTTACTGCTTGAATATCTTCAAAAATTAGAAATTCATATTAGTAATATTAATTTGTTAATCGGAACACATATGCATTCTGATCATATTGGTTTATCTACAAAAATAAGAGAATCTGGTGTTCCATTTGCACTTTTTAAAAATTCAGTGGATTTCATAGATGATTATAATGACTGGTCTTTAAGATTCAAAAATCTAAAAGATTATGCAGAAAAACATAATGCTCCAAATAGCTTCTTGAATGATATAGCATCTATAGAAACTCCCTCATATGCTGGAAAAATTTCAAAGCCTGACATTCTTCTTGATGAAGGGAAAATAAAAGATGTAAAAAGAAATTTAACTACTATTTTTACTCCGGGGCATGATCGTACAGAGATTTCTTTGTTTGATGAAAGTACAAAAATAATATTTTCAGGCGATCATATATTGCCAAAAATTACTCCCTTTATTCCAACTGATAATGAAAATGAAGACATGCTTGCAAATTACACTCAGTCTTTGGATAAAATTTATGAAATTGACCATGAAATAATTGCACCAGGTCATGGAGATATAATTAGCAAACCACACAGCAGGATTGAGCAAATGAAACTTCATCATAAAAGGAGGACTGAAAAAATTTTGAACTTTCTTAAAGAGAGCGACTTTACTGGTTGGGAAATGGTGGAAAATTTATTTCCTAGAAAACTAGATGCATTAAATCTGAGACTTGCTTTTCAAGAGACTATGGCTCATTTAATTTATTTAGAAAATAAGGGAAGAATTAAGCAAGAAAATAAAAATAATTCTATATATTGGAAAATTATTTAATAGGTCTAAAACCTCTATTTTTAGCTTCATCAATATTGTCTGGTGAAAATGACTGGACTAGATTTAAACTAACGTAATCGTAATTTTTTAAATACTCATTCAATGATTCAAACTGTTTTTCATCATCACAGTCGTAAACCTTCATGTTTTTTCTAATACCAACATACCTATGATGTTCAAAACGATTTAATCTATTCAAATTTATAGGCTCAGTAATTCTGCTATCTTGTCTCTTGCTAATTTAGGAGTACCTAAAAGTAAAGAATCAGACTTTGCTTTTTTAAAAAATAAATGCGCTGGATGCTCCCAAGTAAAACCAATTCCCCCATGAACTTGAATATTGTCTCCAGCGATTTTGTTAAAAACCTCAGAACAGTATGATTTTGCTAGCATTGCACTCATCTCAACTTCTAAATCGTCTGAAGTATCTGTTCTCACAGCACTATAAGCAACAGACTTTGCACTTTCTAGCTGTACAAGCATATTTGCACAAATATGTTGAATTGCTTGAAATGAACCTATCGGCCTTCCGAATTGAATTCTTTCTTTTGCATATTGTGTTGACATATCTAAACATGCTTGAGCACCACCAACTTGTTCCATAGCTAAATAGCCGAGTGAAATATTTTTTACTTTTTCCCATGTATTGATGCATGAATCGGTACCTATCATAATTTCATCATCAGAAATTAAAATGTCTTTCATATTTATTTCACACATAGGTCGCGTTTGGTCAAGTGAAGAAGTTTGATTAATTTCAAGACCCTCGGAATCTTTATTTACCAAAACAAACATTAACCCCTCATTACTATTCGCCAAAATTGCAAAATAATCAGAGACGTCGCCAAACATAACGTATTTTTTTTGTCCATTAAGAATGTAACCATTCTTATCTTTTGTCAAAGTTGTTGAAATTTCATCAACACTAGTTAGGTATTTATCATTTTCATAAACACAATAGGTACCAATTTTTTCACCACTAATTATTTCTGGCAAAATAGTATTTTTTATATTTTCATTTGAAAGTAAAGCTAAATTCTTGAATACCACTCCAGAACTAAAAAGAGGAATGATTGGCATGTAATAGCCTAAGACCTCTGAGAGAATTGCTGTGTCAGTATTCGAAAATCCCAAACCTCCATCTGATTCCGGTACATCAAGTGCTAACCACCCTTGTTCAATGACTAATTTCCAAATATTTTCATCTAACCTACAATTTTCATCAACTTTTTGTATTGTTTCTAATAAATCGATATTATCTTTTAAAAGTTTGGTTGAATTCTCTTTTATTTCTTTTTGAATTTCATTTAAAGTAAATTGCATTATCTAATTGTAATTTTTATTTTTTATTTCGCTAATCATATTTAAGTTGTTTCAAATCATAATTAACATAGAGGTTATGTTAGAACTTAAAAATTTACATGCAGAGGTAGACGGAACTGAAATTTTAAAGGGTGTTGACTTAAAAATCCAACCTGGTGAAGTACATGCCATTATGGGCCCGAATGGTTCCGGTAAATCTACCTTGGCAAATGTGGTTATGGGTAATCCAGTTTATGAGGTTACTAAAGGATCTGTGATATTTGAAGGAGAGGATATCACTGAAGAACCAGTAGATAACAGAGCAAAATTAGGAATGTTTCTTGCATTTCAATATCCAGAATCAATTCCAGGAGTCACAATTGTAAATATGCTTAAAACTGCTTTAACTAATATTGACGAAACCGAGTACACGACACTTGAACTTAGGTTAAAAGTTGCAGAAGCAATGGAACAGTTAGGCTTATCTGCAGATTTTGCTGATAGATATTTAAATGAAGGCTTCTCGGGTGGAGAAAGAAAAAGGAATGAAATTCTTCAACTTGCAGTGTTGAATCCTAAGCTTGCAGTTTTAGATGAAACTGATTCAGGATTGGATGTAGACGGATTAAAAGTTGTAGGTGAGGGTGTTAGTAAATTGAAGACTGCTGATAAAGGATACTTAGTTGTAACTCACTATCAGAGGCTTTTGGAATATATAAAACCTGACTTTGTACATGTTTTTGTTGATGGAGCAATTGTTGAATCCGGTGGTGTAGAGTTGTCTGAAAAACTTGAAAAAGAAGGATATGAATCATACCTATGATAAAAGTAAGTGATCTAAAAAAAGATTTTCCAATATTTGATAGAGAAATAAATGGAAAAAGACTGACTTATTTAGACTCTGGTGCAACCTCACAAAAACCAAATTCAGTAATTAATGAAATGACAAATGTTTATACAAACATGAATGCAAACGTTCACAGGGGCACATATGTGTTATCTTCTGAAACCACTGCAAAGTATGAAGAAGTTAGAAATAAATTAAAAAACTTCATAAATGCATATTCTTCAGATGAAATAATTTTTACTAAAGGATGTACCGAGGGATTTAATTTCTTAGCAAATTCTATTTGTAAAGATTTAAATTCAGGAGATGAAATAATACTTTCAGAAATTGAGCATCATGCGAATATAATTCCATGGCAAATGGCTGCCGCAAAATACAATTTGAAAATTAATTATGTAAATATATCCGAATCATTTGAATTAGATTTTGAACATCTTGAAAGCCTTTTAAATAAAAACACAAAAGTTGTCTCAATAGTAGGTGAATCAAACATATCAGGAATGCTTCCTGATATTAAAAAAATAAATTCCCTTGTAAAAGATAAAACCGATGCGGTTTACATCGTTGATGGTGCTCAACTTGTTCCTCATAGAAAAATTGATGTACAAGATCTTGGGATAGATTTTCTGTGTGTATCAGGTCACAAAATGCTCGGACCAACCGGTATCGGAGTTGTTTGGGGTCGAAAAGAGCTTCTAGAAAATTTAGATCCTGCTTATGGAGGTGGCGATATGATTGAAGAAGTTTTTTACGATACAGCTACTTGGGCCCCGATTCCACATAAATTTGAAGCCGGTACTCCTCCATATGTTGAGGCAATAGGTCTTGGAGCAGCAGTTGATTATTTATCCAACCTAGATATGAATAGTGTTCAAAAACATTCTGATGATCTTCGAGAATATGCAAAGAATAAATTAGAAAACATAGATGGTTTAAATATTATACATACAAACTCTAAACTAGCTGGTTGTACTTTTGCTATGAGTGTAGATGGCGTCCATGCAACAGATGTCTCCTTAATGCTAGACACTTTTGGTGTCGCAGTAAGAGCAGGACATCATTGCGTTCAGCCATTTCATAGAAAATTAAATCTTGATGCTACATTTAGAGCTACAGGCTATATCTATAATGATGAAGAAGATTTTGACATCTTATCTAATGCTATAGAAGAAAGCATAAAATTATTAACTTAAAATGAGTATTCAAGAAAAAGTTGAAGGTTACAAAAAAACTCTTGCATTGTTTCCAAACCCTCAAGAAAAATATCAATATCTAATTGAACAAGCCAAGAAAAGTGAAGAATTTCCAACAGAATTAAGAATTGATGAATTCAAGGTAAACGGTTGTCAGAGCCAAGTCTGGCTAGTACCAGAAGAAAAAGATAGTAAATTATATTTCAAAAGTGACTCGGATGCATTGATAGCTAAGGGACTTGTAACCTTAATTGCCTCTATCTATTCAGACGAAACACCCATTGATATAGTAAATTCAGAGATTGATCTAATGGAAGAATTTGAATTAGGTGTGATTTTGAGTCCTGCAAGAAGAAATGGTGCATTTAGTATGTTGAAAACTATAAGGGAATTTTCTCAAAAATTAGCTGATTGAACCTTCCCACCAATTTTCGTGTGGAAAAAATATCCAAACTTTATCAGTATCTTTTGCTAAATCTCTTGTGTAGTAGTGTGGTTCAAAATCACACTCGTTATTCCACCACAAGGCTGAAAAGCGAACATCACACTCATGATTTATGTTTTCCTTAATATAGTTAGATAATCGCTCAAAAGTTTCACCACTATCACATATATCATCAACAATTAAAACTTTCGAATCATTGGATTTTGGAAGATAATTTTCCCAATGTGGAAAATCTCTTGTTGAAGCATGGACTGGTTTAAAAGGTATATTGAGTTTATGAGATATCATAACTCCAGGAATCAATCCTCCTCTACTAATGCCGACAATTACATCTGGGGTAAATGCATCTGCTTGAATTTTTTCACAAATTAAATTTGTATCTTCAATTTGCTGTTCCCAGGTATAAATTAATCTTTCCATTTTCGTAAGTGTTAATTTTATCAAAGAATAAAAACTGCAGACAGAATATTTAATTATTTTTTAACTTCAAAATAAAAGACGTAGCTTGAGCATGTTCTATACTAATCGTATGAAAAGGAGGTAAGGATGCGAAGAAGTTGGGCGGTAGGCCTACTTATTATCAGTATTCTTGCTATGGCCTGCGGGGGAGCCGCAGACGTAGATGATTACAAAGCTGCATTTGTGTATGTGGGTCCAGCAGACGATGGTGGCTGGTCACAAGCACATGATGTAGGTAGACAATATCTTGTAGATCAAACTGGAATCGAAACAGCTTATACAGAGCTTGTTCCAGAAGACGCTACAGAATTCAGAACAGTTGCTGAAGCTTATATTGAACAAGGTTACAATATAATTTTTGGAACAACTTTCGGTTATTTAGATGCAATGGCTGAAATGGCAGAGGAATATCCTGATGTCATTTTCTTACATTGCTCCGGTTATCTTAAAAATGATACAAACTTTGGAAATTATTTTGGAAAAATGTATCAACCAAGATATCTTTCTGGCTTAGCGGCAGGTGCAATGACAGAATCAAACAAAATAGGTTATGTCGCAGCATTCCCTATACCTGAAGTTATCAGAGGCATTAATGCTTTTGCTACAGGTGTTAAAGAAGTAAATCCAGATGCAACTGTTGAAGTTGTTTGGACATTTACTTGGTTTGGCCCTGAAGCTGAAACACAAGCTGCAAATGCTTTGCTTGAAACTGGAGTTGATGTACTTGCACAACACCAAGATTCACCATCAACAGGCATCGCGGCAGAAGCTGCTGGTGCTAAATGGATTTCTTACAATACTGCATATGGACAAGATGCTGCTCCTGGAGCCTTCGTAACAGCGCCTGTCTGGGACTGGGGTCCGTACTACGTTGAAGTAGTTGAGTCTATTGTAAATGATGAGTTTGTTGCAGAAGCATACTGGGGTGGTATGGATACAGGATTAGTCTCTTTATATGAGCTTTCTTCTGATGTCCCATCTGATACTGCTGATTTAATCTCCCAAAGAACTGATGAGATAATTAGTGGTTCATTTGATCCTCCAATTGTGGAAGATGAATTTATCGATAATGTTATTGGTACCGTAAATCCATAACATGTTTTTTATTAAGCACTCCGGCAAAGCTGGAGTGCTTAATTATTTTCAAATATGAGTTCCCCAATCCTAGAAGTTAAAAGTGTTTCTAAATCTTTTGGAAACATAAAAGCACTTGATAATGTAGATTTCTATTTGCAAAAAGGAGTTGTGCACGGGCTCCTGGGTGAAAATGGTGCGGGAAAATCTTCGTTAATGAATGTTTTATCTGGGATCTATTTACCAGAAAGTGGAACTATTAAAATTAAAAACCAAAATATTCACAAAATGAACCCCGATATTGCATCTTCTTTTGGAGTTGGAATGGTACATCAAGAATTTAGACTTATAGAAAGTTTCACAATAAAAGATAATCTTACTCTTTCTAAAGCAAATATATTTACTGATAATTTTGAAGAAGCATACGAAAAATATTCAGAAATATTTACTTTAAATTCGAGTTATTTAACTCCTATTAATGAACTTTCTGTAGGTGAAAAACAAAAAGTAGAGATAATGAAATTAATTTTTAAAAATAGTGAAATTATGCTTCTTGATGAACCTACTGCAGTTCTGACTCCTCAGGAAACATTACAGCTTAAAGAATCTTTGGATCAACTTTCTCAGGAAGATGATAAAACCATTGTTTTAATTACTCATAAATTAAAAGAGATAAAAGATTTTACTGAAAGAATATTTGTAATGAAAAACGGAAAAATGGTTGCAAAAAATTTAGAAACTGAAAAAGTAACTGATCAGGAACTTATTGAATTGATGATGGGTGAAGTTAAAACTTCTAATTTCAAAAAAGATAACAAAAAGGGTGACGTCAAATTAGAAGTAAAAGACATATCACTTACAAACAGTGAACAATTTAAATCACTTGACGATATTTCTTTTACAATTCAATCAGGAGAGATTCTGGGTGTTGCTGGTGTATCTGGTAACGGCCAGGTAGAGCTAGCAAATGTTATTTGTGGAATTGAAAAAGAATTTCAAGGAAGAGTTTTAATTAATTCTCAAGATGTTTCAAAAAAAGGTGTTAAATCTAGAAAAAAGCTAAGCCTTTCTTATATTCCTGAAAATAGACTTGGTGTGGGTTTAGCTCCGGGTGTGTCAGTTTTGGATAATTCCGCTATAAAAGAATATTTTAAGGCAAGCTATGGTCCTCATTTATCAAAAGGAAAAATGCTAGGTTATCTAAATGATCTAATCAAGCAGTTTGCGATTAAGGCACCTGATGTAAAAGCAGAAATATCTACTCTTTCAGGTGGAAATATGCAAAAACTTTTAATGGGTCGAGAATTAATTTCAAATCCTGAAGTAATTGTTGCTGCCCAGCCAACAAGAGGATTGGATGTTAGTGCAGTTGAAGCAATTCATAAATTGATAATTAATCAAAGAGACAAAGGTTCAGCTGTTCTGTTGATTTCAGAGGATCTTGATGAGCTTTTTAAACTTAGTGACAGGATTATTGTTCTTTACGAAGGTAGAGTAGTAAAAGAAGTTGGAATCGATTCAGCAACAATTGAGACAATTGGCTATGCAATGGCTGGTATAGATGAATAAATACATTCTTTCTAAAAAACTTTACAGAAATGAACTAGCAACTTTTTATTCTTTTTTAATAGGTTTTTTGATTGCTCTTGCTGTGGGATCTTTAATATTATTTATTCAGGAAAAAAATCCCTTCGATGTTTTCTCCTTAATGCTTAAATTATCTATTGGCAGTGTAAATAGTCTCAGCAACTCACTGAATAAGGCGATACCTCTTATATTGGCTGGGCTAGGTATCTCAATAATTAACTCTGTAAAGCTCTGGAACATTGGAGCTGAAGGCCAAATTTTCATGGGAGCTATTGCTCTAAATTTTGTTTACATAAATACTTCAATAAATAATTCACAAATATATATTTTGCTACTGTTAGTTTCTGGATTTTTAGGAGGTGCTTTTTGTATTCTCTTCCCAGCAATTACAAAAGTTTTATTTGGAGTGAATGAAATTATTACAACTCTTCTTACGAATTATATTGTCTTTGGGCTAACTATTTATTTAATAAATGGTGCTTGGAAAGATCCTGCTTCTTTAAATTTTCCTGCAGCAGCCTATGTAAATGAGTCAGTTTATTTACCAACTGTTTTAGGAAAATTAAGCTCTGGATTTTTAATTTGTATACTTTTCACTCTCATAGCTTATTACATTAAAGACAAATCAGTATTTGGATATGAAATGAGAATAGCTGGTGGATCAGAATTGACTGCCATATATGCTGGAATTAGTGCAAAGCAAAAAGCCTTTTTTGCAATGTTAATTGGTGGTGGTTTTGCCGGGCTAGCTGGAGCAATCGAATTATTAAGCCAGACTCACAGAGTATCAACTGGAATTTCTCAGGGATTTGGTTATACAGCTATTATTGTTGCAGCAATCACGGGAATGAGACCTATTGGTATATTCTTAGTAGGTTGTTTGTTTGGAGCTTTAACTATAGGTGGTTCCGTGATACAAACTATCGGTGTAAGTTCTTATATAGCTGAAATAATTCAGGCAACTACTCTTTTTGGAGCTTTAATAGCTCAATTCTTTTTTTCATATGAAATTTTAAAAAAGGATGAAAATGATTGATGTACAGTTAATGGGTTTACTAAATGCTACATTGCAAGCTGCAACATTGTTGTTTATTGCTGCTTTAGGAGAACTTATTACTGAAAAATCCGGAATTTTAAACCTAGGGGTAGAGGGAATGATTTCAGTTGGAGCTGTTTCAGGTTTCATTACAGCAATTAATACGGAAAGTTTGTTTCTAGCAGTAATTGTTGGTGTTCTAAGTGCATCAGCATTTTCATCAATTCATGCTTTTGTAACTGTTGTGTTAAAACAAGACCAAACGGTGTCTGGGTTAATTTTAACTATCCTTGGACTATCACTTTCTTCTCTAATTGGAAAGCCATATGTTGGAAAAAAATTAGAAGTCAAACTTACAAGCCTTATTGATATTGCTGAACCATCAAATATTTTTCAAGTACTGCTTAATCAAAATTTAATCTTTTACATAGCTATTTTGCTTATGATTTTCACTGCTTATATTTTAAAGAAAACAATGTTCGGTAGAAGAATAGAAGCAATAGGAGAGGATTTGAAATCTGCAGATTCTATGGGGCTAAAAATTGCAAAAACACAGTTTATAGCTACTTGTGTAGGTGGAGCTTTTGCTGGTCTTTCTGGTGTCTATCTTACACTAAGCTATGTTCCATATTGGACCGATGGAATGACCTCTGGTCGTGGGTGGATTGCATTGGCTTTAGTAATTTTTGGAGGATGGAAGCCATATAGAACAGCTTTTGGAGCTTTACTATTTGGTTTTCTTGAAGCACTAGGTCCACGTTTACAAACATATGGATTTGAAATGAGTCCTTACATTGTAAAAATTACACCCTACATTATTACTATTCTTGTATTAGTTTTCTTAACAATTATAAAAAATGGAAATACTGGTGCTCCTAAAAATATCGGTATTCCATTCTTTAGAGAAAATAGGTAAATCAAATTATTTAAATCAATTTTTTGGTAGTATTAATAAGACTTTAATTGACACCTGTGAGTGTCGAAAGGAAATGTCTTGGAAATAGATAAAATAATTTATCGTCTTAGTAAAGAAATCACTGAATCTGAATTTACTAATCCTCTTTTACTTGGTATCCCAAGAAGAGGCGATTTAATTGCAAAAAGAATTTCAAAAAACCTTGATGAACTAAATTACGCGCATGATATTGATACTGTTGATTATTTACCATTTAGAGATGATTTAGAAGAAGAAATTGAGAAAACAAAATTAAAAATAAATCCGCAAGAAAGAGATGTCATTTTGATTGATGATGTCATTTATACAGGAAGAACTTTAAGAGCTTCAATAGAGGCCGTAGTTCATACAGGTAGGCCAAGATTAATTTCCCTTCTTTGCCTGATTGACAGAGGCCATAGAGAACTTCCCATTAGTCCAAAATTCATTGGAAAAAATATACCTACTAATGAAGAGGAATATGTTTCAGTATTTCTCAAAGAATTAGATGACGTTGATAAGGTTGAGGTCAAATAGCATATGAAGCATCTTCTAGATTTTCAAAATATAGAAAAAGAAAATTTAGAAAAGATTATTAATTCAATTTTGAAACTCAATATACAAAAATTAAAAAAAATTGATTCTTTTACCCTTTTGCAATTTAATGAAAGCTCAACAAGAACTAGACTTTCATTTTCAATTGCTGCTCAGAAATTGGGGATCAATGTAGTAGAGTCGCAAGACTCAATTTCAGCTAAAGAAAAAGGTGAAAGCTTAATTCACGAATTGGAAACTTTTAAATCTATGGGAATAGAAGCATTAGTAATAAGAACAAAAGAAAATAATTTAGAGGAATATAAAAATTTCAATGAAATTTCAGTTATTAGTGGAGGATTTGGTAATACTTCTCACCCAACACAAGCATTAGTTGATGTTGCGACTCTAACAAAACTAAATAAATTTTCCTATGAAGTGCCAGTAACTTATGTTGGTGACCTCAAGCATTCTAGAGTATTTTCCTCTGGTAGAGAGCTGTTAACCAAATTAGGATTTAAGGTTGGTGTTTTCTCTAATGAAGAACTTCTTCCTGGTAATTTAGATAATTTATGTGTTTTTAATTCTTGGGAAGAAGTAGTTGAAAATTCAGGATCTGTTGAATTATTAAGAGTTCAAAAAGAACGCATTGAAAATATTGAAGGTTTTGATTTTAATAATTACAAAAAAAACTTTCAATTAACCAATGAAATACTTGAAAACACTTCTGATGACTTTGTTGTCTTGCACCCAATGCCGATAAATATTGGAATAGAAATAGACGATAATGCAGCAAATAACAAAAAATTTATTTACCAAGAACAACTAAAAATGGCAATTCCTTCAAGGGTTGGAAGCTATCAATATGTATTTGGAGTTATATGATTGAAATACCATCATTTATTGATCTTCATACTCATACACGTTATCCAGATAAAAATAATTTCCCTATTTTCGAAATTGAAAAAGCAGCACTGAACGGTGGATATTCAGAAGTTTTAGCAATGGCAAATTCTGAAATAACAATTGATTCAATAGAAAATCTTAAACTAGCAAGGTCCTTTGATAAAAAGTTAAACATACTAGTTCATCGAGTTGGAGCATTGTCAAAAAACCTTGATGGAAAAGAACTTGTAAATTTTAATGAATTTGTTGATGAAGGAGTAACAATTTTTTCAGATGATGGAAAAACACTTATTGATGATGATCTTTCGGAAATTGCTTTTAAAGAAATTGCTAAGTTAAATGGTGCAATTTTTCAACATTGTGAAAAAAACTGCCACACAAATCCCGGTGATATAGCACCTCCTTACAACGCTTCAGAACTAATTACTATTCATGAAAATGAAGAGTTTGAAATTATAAAAAGAGATTTAGATTTAGTAGACAAATATAAAACTAGATATCATGTACAACACGTTTCTTCTAAAAAGAGTGTCGAACTAATAAAAGATGCAAAAGAAAATGGCCTTCCAGTAACTGCTGAAGTAACCCCTCATCACTTATTAAAAAATAACTTAGATATAAATATGAATAATGGAAGCCTAAAAATGTATCCCCCATTAAGATCAGAAGAAGATAGACAAGCATTAATTACTGGTCTAAAAAATGGAATTATCGATGTAATTGCTACTGATCACGCGCCACATCCAAAAGAAACTAAAGAAATAAGTTTCAAGAAATCTGCAAGAGGCGTGGTTGGATTAGAGTCAGCATTTGTTGTCTTATTTTCTTCAAATCTATTTAGTTTGGAAGAATTAATAAGATTTATGTCGATAAATCCAATGAATATTCTGGTTAGTCTTGGATATGCTAGCTCAAACACCAAAATAAATAATTGGACTAAAAGTAACAGCACTTTTATTACAAAATCATTTTACAAAAATTCAGCCTTTGAAAACTTCCAAGTAAGCATTCAGAAAGAAATAAATCATGTATAAAAAAACTTTGCTTGTTAATCAAAATGGAGATGAGTTTATAGGATGGTCAGATAACGAATTTAATCCTACAACTGGTGAACTAATATTTAACACAGCAATGACAGGTTTTGTTGAGATACTAAGTGACCCCTCCTATATAAATCAAATAATTACGTTTACTTCTTCTCATGTTGGAAATTATGGAATGTCACAAGATGATTATGAGTCTAATGAACCAAAAATTGAGGCTGCTATAGGTAACTCATTTACATATAATCCATCATCTTGGAGATCAGAAAAATCTGTAACTTCCTGGTTAAAAGAATATGAAATACCCTTTAGTGGCGGTTTTGATGTCAGGTCAATAACAAAACATCTTAGAGACCGTGGGTCCAGTATGTTTGCAATAGGGCAAGAGATTGATAAAGACTCACTTATTAATTTAGTTAAAGATGCTAAGGACATAATTGGTGATAATTCAGCACTAACGGCTGGTAGTTTGAATTTGGGTAATGATACTGTTGGTAAAGTTGGGATTTTAGATCTTGGAGCTAAACAAAGCATTGTAAATGTATTGAAAAAGTTAAATTTTCAAGCTGTTGCAATTTCTCCAAATGAATCAGCAGAAAATATACTTTCAATGAATCTAAAAGGTATTTTAATATCTAATGGCCCTGGAGATCCAAGATCTCTCAAAGGTGTAATTGATACTGTTCAAAAACTGATTGGTAACATTCCTATATTTGGAATCTGTTTAGGTCATCAAATTTTAAGCCTTGCATGTGGTCTGACTGTTAGAAAATTAGAATTTGGACATCATGGCTCAAATCACCCAGTAGAAATAAAAGGGATTAAGAAAGCATTGATTACTGCTCAGAATCATGGATTTGCAGTAGATGATTTTGAATCTGATCTTGTGCATGAAAAATTTGGAAAAATTGAATGTTATGCAAGTAATTTAAATGATGGAAGTAATGAAGGTATAAGTATTTGGGAGTCAATGGCTTATTCAGTACAATTTCATCCAGAATCTGGTCCAGGCACATCTGATGGACTACAAATTTTTGATCCATTTATGAAACTTATGGAAAGTAACTATGCCAAAAAATAAAGATATAAATAGCATTTTAATAATTGGATCAGGACCAATTGTAATTGGGCAAGCATGTGAGTTTGATTATTCAGGATCACAGGCTGCAAAAGCTCTTAAACAAGAAGGTTATAGAGTTATTCTTGTTAACTCAAACCCAGCAACTATTATGACTGATCCAGAAATGGCAGACGCTACATATATTGAACCACTAACTGTAAATTATTTGAAAAAGATAATTGAGATTGAAAAACCTGATGCTGTCCTACCTACATTAGGTGGGCAAACAGCATTAAATTTATCAATGGAATTAGAAAATGACAATGTATTTGATAAAAATGATATTTTACTTTTGGGTGCATCTGCAAAATCTATAGAGATTGCAGAAAATAGGTGGCTTTTTAAAAGTGCTATGGAAAGTGCAGGAATCAAAACATTACAAGCTCTATATGTTAAGTCCGTCCAAGAGGGTGTAGCTGCAAGTGAAGATATAGGATTTCCATTAATGCTTAGGCCTTCATTTATTTTAGGTGGAGGTGGTACAAGTCTTGTTGAAAGCAAAGAAGACTTAGAGAAAAAATTAAAAGATGCATTTAAAGCATCCCCAACACAAGAAGTTCTAATAGAAGAATCTGTTTATGGATGGAAAGAGTATGAACTTGAGGTAATGAGAGACAGTGATGGAAACGGTGTTATTGTCTGTGGAATTGAAAATTTTGATCCAATGGGCGTTCATACTGGAGATTCCATTACAGTTGCTCCAATTCAAACTTTGTCTGACAAAGAATATCAAATTATGAGAGACGAAGCTCTACTTTGCTTAGACACAATTGGGATTGCAACTGGTGGTAGTAACGTTCAATTTGCAGTTAATCCAGAAAATGGTGATAGAAGAATTATAGAAATGAATCCTCGAGTGTCGAGATCTTCAGCATTAGCATCTAAAGCAACTGGATTTCCTATTGCAAAATTTGCAGCGTTATTAGCTGTTGGTTACAACCTCACAGAATTAAAAAATGATATTACTGGTTCAACACCAGCAAGTTTTGAACCAGTTCAGGACTATGTTGTAGTTAAGATTCCAAGATTTGATTTTCCAAAATTTCCCTCAACAGATGACGTTTTAGGAACATCTATGCAAAGTGTAGGTGAGGTTATGTCAATAGCTTCAACTTTCACAGAAAGCTTAACTAAAGCAATTAGATCACTTGAAATAGGTAAAACAGGAATAAGGAATATTGATAACCGATTTATAAACCTACCAAAAAACCAACTTCAAGAAGAAATTAAAATACCAAGACCGAGAAGAATTTTTGCGATTTTAGAAGCTATTAGAAGAAACTGGCCAATCGAAGATATAGCTTTATTGTCAAAAGTAGATTTGTGGTTCTTGAGAGAGATTGAAAAAAGTTTTAATGTAAACCCAGAGTCAACTCCTGTATCAATTTTAAAAATGCTTGGTTGGACTGATGAAGATCTAGATTCTAAAGAAATAAAGGATGAACTTGAAAATAAGAGAGCTTATAAACTTGTAGACACTTGTTCAGCAGAATTTTTATCAAAAACTCCATATTTGTACTCCACTTTTGGGACGTCAGACGATGACAGTGCATCAAAGAATAAAAAAGTCGTAGTCATAGGTTCTGGGCCGAACAGAATTGGACAGGGAATAGAGTTTGATTATTGCTGTGTTCATGGTGTTGAGTCGTTAAAAGAAAATAATTATGAAGCTATCATGATTAACTCAAATCCAGAAACTGTTTCTACAGATTATGACACTGCTGACAAATTATATTTTGAACCACTTTCTTGGGATGAAGTTAAAGCAGTATTAGCAAGAGAAAAACCAGATTCAGTAATTATTCAACTTGGAGGACAAACTCCCCTAAAGCTTGCTAATAAAATCTCTTCAGCAGGTTATAAAATTGCTGGATCGTCTCTAGATGTTATAGATGCAACTGAGGATAGAGATTTATTTCAAAAACTTTGCCTATCTTTAAATATTGATCAACCAAAATCAAAAATTTCATTTAATGAGGATGAGTTAATCAGTGCAGTGAAAGAAATTACTTATCCTGTGCTGTTAAGACCGAGCTATGTTTTGGGAGGTAGAGCTATGCGTGTTGTTAAAAATGATACTGAGTTAAAAAACTATCTATCAATATTGGCAACTGCAGATGATGATGGGAATCCTTTTAGTTCTGGTCCACTGCTTGTTGATCAGTTTCTAACCGAAACTATTGAAATAGATGTTGATTTAATATCAGATGGAAAAGATGTCTTTATTGCAGGAATTTTAGAGCATTTAGAACCTGCAGGAGTTCATAGTGGAGACTCTACTGCTGTTCTTCCACCTTTTAGTATTGCGGATAGCATGATAAAGGAAATTGAAGACAAGAGTACTACACTTGCAAAAGCCCTTGGTGTAAAAGGGTTATTAAATATTCAATTTGCTATCAAAGATGATACATTATTTATTCTTGAGGCAAATCCAAGAGCTTCTAGAACTATGCCTTTTGTGTCAAAAGTGACAGGAAACCAAATAATTAAAGCTGGAACCCTTTTGATGCTTGGACATAGTTTGGATTCAATCAAAAAAACTACCAATTATTTGAATAGTTCAACAAATAAAGTAGCTATTAAAAAAGCTATTTTTCCTTGGTCAAGATTTCCAGCTGAAGATACAATGCTTGGCCCTGAAATGAAAGCAACAGGAGAAGTATTGGGAATTGGAAAAAGTTTTGGAGTTGCTTTAAATAAAGCTTATGCAGCTGCAGGAGTTGAAATAAATGAAAATGAAAAAGGTATTTTTGTGTCTCTTAGCGATCAAGAAAAACCTAATTTTATAAAAATT
Organism: uncultured Candidatus Actinomarina sp.; assembly: GCA_902595195.1. Taxonomy (GTDB): domain Bacteria; phylum Actinomycetota; class Acidimicrobiia; order Actinomarinales; family Actinomarinaceae; genus Actinomarina. Next base: position 138,491 of record CACJPC010000002.1, read on the forward strand.
GTAAAAACTTATTCCGACTTAGGATTCAAAATTTATTCAACATACGGGACAGGAGAATACTTAAAAAATAACGATATTCACTCAACTATTGTTGGAAGGGCTGATGAAACCTTTCCAACTTCTTTGACTATTCTTCAAGATAAACTAATTTCACTTGTTATCAATACGCCTACATTTGCAAACGAATATACAGATGGATGGAAAATTAGGCGACTCTCACATGAAACTGGTGTAGCAGTAGTTTCATCTGTCAGAGAAGCTGAGGCTTTTTTAAAGGCATTTTTAGAAACTACAAAGTCTTTTGAGGATATGGAGGCAATACAAAATGTCAGTTAAACCAATATTCTTTGCACTAGATGGAAAATCATTATCTGAATTTGAATTTGAACTAAAGATATTAAAAGATCATATATACGGAGTAAAAGTAGGCCTTGAACTCTTTGTTTCTGAAGGGCCATCTGTTGTAGAAAAGTTAAAAAAACAAGGGTGGCAAGTTTTTTTAGACCTAAAACTTCATGATATACCAAATACTGTTAAGGAAGCTACAAGAAGTGCAGCGAACCTTGGAGCAGATTTTTTAACAATTCATATTTCTTCTACTAGCGATGCCTTGATTGAAGCATCAAGTACTAAAGGTAACACTCTCCAAATTCTTGGTGTTAGTAGTGCATTAACTAGTAGGGCTATGAGTAACTCAGTAAGTGAAGAGGTAAACAAAGAGTTTAAAGAAGCAAAGGAATGTGGTGTTGACGGAGTAATTTGTCCAGCTTCAGAAATATCTAAAACAAAAGAGATATTTGATTTAATTGTAACTCCTGGAATACGTCTTAAAAATGATGACAAAAATGACCAAAAAAATTTTGCAACACCTAATTTTGCAATTAATGAAGGTGCAAAATATATAGTTATGGGAAGATCTATAAGAAATAATCTCGACTACATTATCAATGATTTAGAGTTATGAAAACATTTATTGCAGCACCATTTGGAAATTATATTAAAACTTCAAATACAATCTCCGTTACTGGAAGCTGGACTATAGAAAAACGTAAAGGTCGTATAAAGCAAATTGTAAAAACACTGAGATACACCAAAAGAGGGTGGGTTAACAAAATAGGCTTAAGAAATCCGGGATTTGAACATGGTATAAAAAATCATAAAAAAAATGAGGTATTTTCAATAGCTGGAATTGAGGAAGATGATTGGAAAATTTTTGCTGAATTGATTCCTAGTGATACAAATCTAGAAGTAAATATGTCATGCCCAAATATTGAAAGCCACTTTACTTCAGGAATTGAAAACTTCAGTTATGAGTCTCGCCAATGGTATATTGGAAAGATTTCTCCATTAACAACTTTTGATGAGTTAGAAAAATATATAAATGAATTTAATTTTAAACAAATCCATGCTTGTAATACTTTGCCCATTGAAAAAGGTGGTTTAAGCGGAAAAGAACTTATCCCATATACTTCTAAATTTATTGAGCATATAAAGCAGTACTATCCTCATATTGAGATTATTGCTGGTGGAGGAATATCTGAAAAAAAAGATATTGAGCATTATATTGAGTTAGGCGCAGATCATATAAGTCTTGGAACTGTATGTTTCAATCCAGTAAAATTAGGAAGGTTACTATGAATTTATTTATTAGAGAAGATTTTATTTCACACGCAGGATTGCCGTTGACCTGGAAGGTCGAATGTGATGCGTTAAGTGAGGGTGATTACGAAGCGCTTGCAAAAATAGTAAGCGAAAAAATTAAATTTAAAGATGTAGTTGGTATTCCTCGTGGAGGTATTCCTTTTGAAAATGCCCTTAAACAGTACGCATCTAATGACGAAAATGATCCGTTGTTAATTTGTGACGATGTATATACAACTGGTACATCAATGAGAGAGGTTTATCAAGAGGGTGCAATTGGTATTGTGGTTTTTGCAAGGAATGAGATTACAGACGATTGGATTAAAGCAATTTGGCAAATGTCAATCTAATCTTCTAATTTATTAATTCTCCTTAAATATCTCTCTTCTTGAATTAATGTAGAACCTAAAAAACTTTCAATAATGTCTAAAACATTTTCTTCATTCATATTATTTGCACCTAAACATAAAACATTTACATCATTATGTTCAACACTTTGTATTGCAGTCTCTTTATCAACTACATTTGAAGCTCTTATTCCTTTAATTTTATTAGCGGCAATTGACATGCCTACACCGCTTCCACAAATCAATACTCCTCTAGAGGATTCATTTTTGAGTACAAAGTCACAAGCTTCTTTTGCAAAGTCTGGAAAGTCACAACTCTCTTCATTATTAGTTCCAAAATCTTTTATGTTAATTTCTCTTTTAAGGTTGTTAACTATATAATTTTTTAATTTGTATCCAGCATGGTCAGATGCAATTGCTAAATTTTGAATCATTAAATTAATTTTTCTATATTTAAAAGCTCATCAATTTCTTCACTTGAGATCAAGTTTTTTTCAATTAAAACTTCTTTAATGGTTTTGTTTTGTGACATTGCTTCTTTAGCAACTTCAGCAGATTTGTCATAACCAATTACAGGCACAAGAGCAGTGACTAAAATTGAATTTTTTTGAATATTTTCATCAAGTTTTTCTGTATTTGCTTCTAAATCATTAATTAATTTTTTTTCAAATACATCGGTACTAGTAGTCAAAAGCTCAATACTCTCAAGAAGATTGTGTGCCATAACAGGTAACATTGTATTCAATTCAAAGTTTCCATTTGATGAAGAAAAGGTAATTGTATTGTCATTTCCTATTACTTGTGCAGAAACTTGCATAACCATTTCAGGTATTACAGGATTAACTTTGCCAGGCATAATTGAAGAGCCTGGCTGCAATGCAGGAATAATTAGCTCATTCAGTCCAGAGACAGGTCCACTACCCATCCACCTAATGTCATTTGCAATTTTAAACATAGATACAGCAAATGCTTTTAAGCAACCTGACAAATGAACAACTTCTTCTCTAGATCCCTGGCGAGTAAAATGGTTTTCTACTTCTACAAAATTTATACCTAATGATTTTGAAATCTCTTTTGCAACATCTTTACCAAAATTATCTGGTGCATTGATTCCTGTACCAACTGCTGTGCCACCAATAGCCAATTTACTGGCATTTACAAGTGACAATTTAATATCTTCAAGTCTCTCTGATAAAAGTGCTGCATATCCGCTAAATTCTTGTCCAAGGGAAACAGGCGTTGCATCCATTAGATGGGTGCGTCCATTTTTGTATACTTTTTCCCATTTTTTAGCTTTATCTTCGAGCGATTGAATTAAACTTTCAACTGCTGGAATCAAATTTTGAACGATTTCTGTTACAGCTGCAACATTAGTAGCTGTTGGAATTACATCATTTGATGACTGACTCATGTTTACGTGGTCATTTGGATGAATATTTTCACTTAAACTTTCTGAAGCAATTTTTGAAATTATTTCATTAGCATTCATATTTGTTGAGGTGCCTGATCCGGTTTGAAATATATCCACAACAAAATCTTTGTCATAATCACCATCAATTACCTGTTGTGCTGCATCAATAATAGAATCTGCAAAATTCTTATCTAATAATTTATTATTTTGATTTACTTTTGCACAAGCTTTTTTAATCTCACCTAATGCTTTAATAAAGGATCTAGAAAATCTAAGGTTTGATATTGGGAAATTATCTACTGCTCTTGCAGTAGAAGCTCCGTATTTAGCATCTATTGGAACTTGAAACTCACCCATTGAGTCTTTTTCAGTTCTAAATTGTTCTGTCATTTACTGTTCCTGATATTGAGTGTATCCACCAGAATCGACTTCTTCAATAAGTTCTTTAGATCCTGATTTTACGACATTCCCTTTTACTACAATATGAACCCTATCAACATCTAGGTATCTTAAAATTCTTGAGTAATGTGTGACTAATAGATAAGAGGTTTCATCATCTCTGTTTTCATTAATTAAATTAGCTACTGTCTTAATAGCATCGATATCTAAACCGGAATCAATTTCATCTAATAAAGCTAGTTTTGGTTTTTTTAATGCTAGCTGAAAGAGTTCAGAACGTTTTTTTTCTCCACCTGACAAATCAACATTGACTTCTCTGTCTAAAAACTTTTCAACGTTAAATTTCTTAGCAACAGAAACTATTTCATCTTCGTTCAATCCCTCTGTTGAAGCCATAACAAACTCCATTAAAGATACCCCAGGAAGCCCAACGGGATATTGATAGGATTGAAATATTCCATCATCTGATCTTTCAAACTGAGGTTTTCCTAATATTTCATTGCCATTCAGTGTTGCCTCACCATTAGCTTCAAAATCTGGGTTGCCCATTAAAACATGGCATAAAGTGGATTTACCTGAACCATTCGGCCCCATAACTGCGTGAAGCTCTCCTTTACCAATTTCTAAATCCACTCCATTCAAGATTTTTACATCACCAATGTTTGCATATAAATTAGTAACCTTAAGCATCTGAATTTTCCTTAATTACTAGAGAGTCTCCTTCAATCTCAGTTGTAAAAACAGTGACTGGTTTTGTAGCTGGTAGCGTTAAGGCTTCACCAGTTTTCAAATCAAACTCTGCACCATGAAGAGGACACTCTACTTTGCAATCATAAACCTCTCCATCAGCAAGATCTGCTTCAGAATGAGAGCACATGTTTTGAATAGCGTAATAATCATCATCTACTTTGAATACGGCTACTGTAGTTCCATTTATATCTATTTTTGCAACAGACGTATTTTCAAATTCTGAAAGCTTAATTGTATTCACGTTCACTTTGCTCTTTCCAGTACATTTATATATTTTTGCATAATTTCTTCAGATACTTTATCAGAGATAGTTTCCCAGCCATCTTCACTGATAACTTCATTAAAAAATCCTTTGATTAATAATTTTTCTGCTGAAGTTTTATCAATACCTCTAGACATAACATAATGGTATAAGTTTTCTTCAATAGGTCCGACAGATGATCCATGCCCACATATAACATCATCACATAGAATTTCCAGATTAGGAACCGACTGAGCACTTGCGGTTTCTGATAGTAATATATTTCTATTTTCCTGGTGAGATTCTGTTTTTTCAGCACCCTCTGCTATGTGTATTGTTCCTGTAAAAACAGATCTACTTTCATCACCTAGAACTCCCTTGGTTAACATATTTGATGTAGTTCTTTTTGCTATATGATTTACAAAAACTCTATTGTCGTGAACTTGAGCTTTCTCTCCAAAATAAACACCGTCTATATTGAATCCTGCTCCGTCTCCTATTAAGTCGACATCTATCCTATTTCTAGAAAATGAACCACCAGTACTTACAGTATGTATATTGAAAAACCCATCTTTTTCAACCCTTGCAAAAATCGAATTTATAATATCTATCTCTTTTGGAGTGTCAGCATCAATAATCAATTCCAAATTAGAGTTACTATTTGTTAAAACTTCAATAATTGAATAAACATCCGCATTTAAAGAATCTCCGAACTTTATAGATAATTTTGCTGTGACATTATTTTCAACATTTATTCCAATATAGGGAGTTGATAAACCTGTATTTTGTAGATTGAGTGCAACAAATTCTTGGTTATTTTCTTTAAAGTCAATAATTATTCCACCATTACACTTTTGATATTGTTGCGCCAAAAATCTATCAACAGGTCTTAAAGCATAATTAGTAATCAATGGCTCAGAAACATCATTCAGATCAGTAACACTAAAAGTCTCATTGTCTTTACAGATAAACTCATTTGAATTAAATACAATGTCAAAATCTGTGTTTTCAACTAAATCATTGTTTTCTTCTTCAACTTTGAAATTATTTATTGATTCAGATATGTTTGTGTATTTCCAATCTTCATCTTTTGTTGATATTTCTTTCAATGAGTCGTAAGGCTCTGAAATTAATTTTTTTGAAAACACTTTATTATTCAATTTTTATGAAACCTTAACCTATTGCGCCAGCTTCTATCATATTAAGTTCTATAAGCTTGTTGAACTCCATTGCATATTCCATAGGCAAGGTTTTGGTAAACTCTTCAACAAAGCCAGCAACAACCATAGATGTTGCTTCAGCTTCAGAGAGACCTCTACTCATCAAATAAAATAACTGATCCTCGCCAACTTTTGAAACAGTAGCCTCATGACCAATCTCGGCAGTAGATTCTTCAATCTCCATATAAGGATATGTATCGGATCTTGATTTATCATCTAAAATTAACGCATCACATCTTACGAAACTTTTAGCAGTTTCAGACCCATCTTCTACTCTTACCAAACCTCTGTAAGCACCTCTTCCTCCACCTTTTGAAATAGATTTTGATGTAATTAGTGAAGTAGTGTCTGGAGCCAAATGTACCATCTTTGCTCCAGTATCTTGATGTTGTCCAGAATTAGCAAAAGCAACAGATAGCACTTCTCCATGAGCACCAGGCTCCATTAGGTAAACTGAAGGATACTTCACAGTTAATGAAGAACCAATGTTGGCATCAATCCACTCCATTGTTGCATTTGCAAATGCTTGAGCTCGTTTAGTAACTAAATTAAATACATCGTTTGACCAGTTTTGAATAGTTGTATATCTACATGTTCCAGAAGGTTTTACAATAATTTCAACAACTGCTGAATGTAAAGCATCAGTAGTGTATACAGGAGCAGAACATCCTTCTATATAGTGTACAGAAGCTCCCTCATCAACAATTATTAGTGTTCTTTCGAACTGACCCATGTTTTCAGCATTAATTCTGAAATAAGCCTGAAGAGGATCTTCAATATGTACGCCTTTTGGTACATAAATAAATGATCCTCCTGACCAAACTGCTGAGTTAAGTGCAGCAAATTTATTGTCACCGGGAGGTATTACCGTTCCAAAATATTCCTGTACAAGCTCTGGATACTCTCTAACAGCAGTGTCCATATCACAAAAAATTACTCCTAATTTTTCAAGATCTTCTCTATTTCTGTGATAAACAACTTCACTTTCGTATTGTGCAGTAACGCCAGCAAGATAACTTCTCTCAGCTTCGGGAATGCCAAGTTTTTCATAAGTTTCTTTAATCTCATCAGGAACCATGTCCCAAGAGTCAGCCTGTTCTTCAGTTGGCTTGATGTAGTAATAAATATCGTCAAAGTTTAAAGAGTCTAATTTTTCTTTAGCTACCCACTCAGGCATTGGCTTATCTAAAAACCTTTTATATGCTTTCAATCTAAAATCAAGCATCCACTCTGGTTCTTCTTTAATTTCTGACATCTTTCTAATGATGTCCTCATTAAGACCTTTTTCAGGTTTAAAAACATTTTTCTCAGGGTCAGACCACCCAAGCGAGTATTTTCCTAAATCTATATCAACATTTGCCATACTTTTATTGTAATAATGTGCTGGTTCAATCATAAAAAGTATTGATTTAATTTATTTCCTTAAGTAGTTATTATTTTTTATATGCCAGCAATTTTTATAAATCCCAATACTGAAGAACACATAAATTTATTGAATCGTCTAAAAGAACAGAACCAAGATTTAAGAGTTTTTATATCAGACAAAATTGAAAAAGAGTTTATAGAAAAATTACCTGGAAAAAAAGCAATAGGCGATATTTACGATGATTCACATATATACACAGCCTCTGAAGGAGCATTTTGTGGAATATTTTACGAAGGCTCAGAAAATTCTTTAAGAGAAGTGTTTATAAAGTCAATTAAACAGTCATCATTAAAAAGAATTTTATGGATATCTAATCAGAAAGAATTGGATGAAATCACAGAATTAAACAACTTAACTTATATTTTTTGTAACAAAGATTCAAATTATGAAGATACTGTTTTGGAATTAGAAGAGATTGATGAAGTAAGTGATAAATTTATCGATTTATCCTAAAAAAATTTGAACTTAGATTACTAGATTGTAAAGTTGTAAAATTCTCTTATGAAGAAAAATTCATTTTTTAAATCTGGTTCAGGAGCTCGAAAAGCATTTGTTTCTAACTTCCAAGATAAAACAGAATTAAAAGAATTCACAGATGCAAACAATAAATCAAAAATAGTAGATGAAATTTTTCACAAAAGCTCTGAAAATATGGAGGAGCTTGAAAATAATTCTGTTAGCCTCACAGTCACATCCCCGCCTTACAACATTGGTAAGGATAGCGACCTAGATTTAACTGATGATGAGTACTGGTCAATGATGGAAAATATTTTTAAAGAAACATATAGAGTCACTGAATCCGGGGGGAGACTTGTTGTAAATGTTGCTAATTTAGGCAGGAAACCTTATATTCCTTTTTCAAAATACTTCACAGAGCTTTTAATTGAGACTGGTTTTATTATGCGTGGTGAAATCATATGGCAAAAGTCCAAAGGAGCTAATGCAAATTTTGCCTGGGGTAGCTGGTTATCGGCATCCAACCCAGTTATTAGAGATATTCACGAGTATTGTTTAGTATTTTCAAAAGATTCACTTAAAAAATCTACTCAAGGTGAATCTTCTCTTGAAAAAGAAGAGTTTATGGAATCCACACTTTCTATATGGAATATAAATCCAGCGAGAGCGAAGAAAATAGGCCATCCTGCTCCATTTCCATTAGAACTGCCACAAAAATTCATAAATCTTTACACATACAAAAATGATTTAATTCTTGATCCTTTCCTAGGAAGTGGAACAACGGCTATAGCAGCAAAATTATTGCAGCGAAATTTTGTTGGTTATGAAATTGAAGAAGAGTACATCGAAATAGCTAAAAATAGATTAAAAAAAGAAGTTAATTAACTAAATTCCAAGCTGAAAATAGTTGTTGATAAATTTCATTATTTGCAAGTAAAGTTTCATGATTATCAAAACCAACTAATTTACCTTCACTCATTACAAGTATCTTTTCTGCATTTAAAATAGTTTCAAGTCTATGAGCAATAACAACAGATGTTTGATAATCAAGTAATGTATCAGTTGCGTCAAGAATGGAACTTTCAGATTCAATATCTAAGTTAGCTGTAGCCTCATCGAATACAATAATTTGTCTTTTAGCAAGCACTGCTCTAAGTAAAGCAATAAACTGCCTCTCTCCTGCTGAAACATTTGCTCCTCTTTCTCCTACGTCTTGTTCTAGTCCATCTTCATATCTTTCAAACCAATCAATCAAGCCAATATTTTCTAACTCACTTTTTAAATCTATTTTTTCAGGATTAGAATAAATTAAATTATCTCGAATTGAACCTCTAAATAGAAAGCTTTCCTGAGGAACGTAGGCAATATTTTTCCTTGCCCATTTTTGTGATATGTCTTTTGAAGATTCACCATAAAACTTTACATCCCCTTTATTTGGAAGATAAAATCTTAAAATTAATTTTGCAATAGTGCTTTTTCCAGCTCCAGTTTCTCCAACAATAGCGATTTTTTCTCCTCTATCGATTGAGAAAGAAACATCGTGAAGTACAGTTTCCCTACCATACGAAAATACGACATTTTCGAATTTAATTACATTATTTGAATCTACTTCTGGCGAAAGAGTTCCTGTTTTACTTAATACAGGTTCTTCATCTAAAATTGAAAAAACTTTCTTCATTGAAGACCCTGCAGACCTTAAAAGATCATAATTAAAAGAAAGTTGAATTAGAGGATCGAAAAAATAATTTAGATAAAACAGTAATGCAACTAGTTCACCAACTGTTAATGTACCCTGCTCAATTCTTGCAGCTGCAAACCAAATAACTACCGCAATTGAAGTGACTCTTGTAATCTCCAAAAAAGGAAAATATATTGCAATGTTTTTGGCTGACTGCATGTTTGCTTTTAGATGCTCATTATTTACTTCTTTAAACCTTTTTAATTGCTTGGATTCATCTGAGTAAGCTTGAATAATTCTTACCCCTGATATTCCCTCTTGAAGAGATGATAAGACTTGTCCTATCCATTCCCTCACTGACCAGTATGTTTTATCGGCATGGTTTCTAAATATTTTGGTTGCAATTCCAAGTAACGGAAGAATCAAAAAAGACAATAACGAAAGCTGTACATCTACCAAAAATACAGCAATTGTAGCACCAAATATGGTGAGTAAAGAAGTCAAAATACTACTAGCTCCTTCTCTTGCAAATTCATTCAAGCTTTGCATGTCAGAAGTCATTCTTGCTACCAGTACTCCTGTTTTATTTTTTTCAAAATAATTAATATCTAAAGATGACATATGTCTAAATAATTTTTCTCTTATGCTTTTCACATAAGACTCACCAACAAGACCAATAGAAAGAAGTGCTTTACTTGTCACAAAATACAACACAACCAGAGTTAAGAAATAAAAGAGGCACTGAATGAGTAAGTACTGATAGTCATACTGCATTACACCATTGTCAATTCCTCTAGATATTAATTGCGGACCAATCATCCTCAGCCCAGTTCCAACCATTGCAATCATTGAAGCAAAGAAAAAGGGCCTATGAACTTCTGGTACTAGTTTGAATGATCTTAAGAAAGTGTTGTCTTTCATATCTATATTTCCGAAGTTTGATTTTCTAGAAACAAAGACTTGTAAGTATCGACGGACTCCATGAGCTCTTGGTGTTTTCCTTGTGCTTTGACTTTTCCATTTTCGAGAAATACTACTTCATCACACAACTCTATAGTTGGGACTCTATTTGTTATAATTAAAGTCGTCATATTTGACATTACTTGATTTAATTCATTTCGAATCTCTTCTTCGGTACTAGCATCTACTGCTGAAAGGGCATCGTCAAGAATAAGAACACGTGGCTTTCTTAAGATAGCTCTAGCTAATGCAATCCTTTGCCTCTGACCTCCAGACAAACCATAACCTCTTTCACCTACCTTTGTTTCGTAAGATTCTGGAAGTTGTGAAATAAAATCATGAGCTCTAGCAATAAGTGCTGCATCTTCAATCTCTTCTTGTGATGCATCTTCTAATCCAAGCGAGATGTTTTCTCTTGCCGTATTAGAAAATAAAAAACTTTCTTCAAAAGCAAGGCTTACATTACTTCTTAAATCACTCAATCTTAAGTTCTTGATATCTACTCCATCAATTTCGATAGAGCCGGACTCAATTTCATACAATCTTGGAAGTAGATACGCTAGTGTAGATTTTCCAGAACCTGTAGAACCTACTATTGCTACAGTCTTTTTTCCCTGAATTTCTAGAGTAAGGTCATCAAATATTTTCTCATTTCCATACTTAAAATTCACTTTTGAAAACTTTAATGAACCATCTCCATCTTCAGGTAACTCATTAGGTGATTCATCATCTGTAATTGTTGGTGTTTCATTAAGTAGCTCAAGAATTCTATTTCCAGCTGCAACGCTTGAAGGTATTTCGGATAAAAACCAAGCAGTAATTCTTAGAGGCCAAATTAATAAGAATACATATTGTGTAAAAGCAATAAATTCACCAAGAGAGAGAAAATTATTAATTGTTAAATAGCCTCCCAAAAGCAGAACTGCAAGTGTTATTACCATTGGAATAAGTTCAAATAAAGGAACAAATCTTGTTCTCAGCTTAAGATAACCGAGTGAAGTGTCATAAATTTTTTGGACCGCATCTTCTACTCTATTAGAAGCTTGTTCTTCATTTCCAAATGCTTTTACAACCCTAATTCCTCCCAACTGTTCTTCAACTTCAGTTGTCATATTTGCTTCTGCCTCTTTTACTTTCAAAGAAACACCCATTGCTTTAGAAGAAAAGTTAGATGCTAACCACAAAACAGCTGGAATGGATAGCAGCACTATGCCTCCAAGTGGAAGGCTCAAGCTTAATAATGTCACACTTAAAATAAGAAGTAGAAATATATTAGCGGATGCAAGTGGGGCAATAGCAAAAGCTAGCCTAACTTGTGATGCATCACTTGAGGCTCTTGCCATTAAATCACCTGTAGGTACTTGATCGTGATAATTAAATGCAAGTTTTTGCATATGCGTAAAAATTCGATTCCTAATTCCAGCTTCTACATTGTAAGAAACATCCATACTGAAGTATCTTCTTGTACCAATTGAGATTGCTCTTGTATATCCTGCGATAACCATAAAAGAAATAAATACAATCACAGCTCTTTGATTTTCAGCAACAATACCGTCGTCAATAATTCTTTTGATTAAATACGGTTGAACAATTACTAAAAAACACCAAAGAAGAGCTGAAATATTGGAAATATAAAAGCTTTTTTTGTTTTCTTTTATACCTTCTACAAAAAAAGAAATTGCTTTTTTAAATTCTGGTGTTTTAAAGACTTTAAACATGTTTACCCATGTTAATTGGATAAAAAATTTAAAATAATGTACCAAATACTTTGTGCATTATTTCACAAGCGTATTATCGTAATCGTTATGAGTGATGTCTTAGATAAAAAAATTGAGAATGTTTTAGATCAAGCTGATCGAATGTTTATTGCTACTAGTGTAGGAGGAAATTCTTCTGGAGCTTCTGTATTTTTTAGTAGAGATGGAGAGGATTTAGTTTTCTTTACCTTTCACCCCACCCGCAAAGCTGAGCAAATTAGATTAAACCCAAGAGTACACGTTGTAATCTGGCCAAAGGGTCAAGAAGGAATCGAAGGATTACAAATTGATGGAGAGTGCTACAAGATTAAAGATGAGGATGAAAAGAAAAGAGCTTATGAATTAGTCTTAAATACAACCGAAGCTTTTAAAGAGTTTATGGAAGATGAATTTTTAATTAAAAATGATGTTGTCGGGTATTACAGAATTAAACCAACAACTATTAAATATGTGAACTTTTATCAAGAAGAAAAGTTTGAGTGGAAGACATATCCTGCAAACAAGACATCTGCGGTAAAAATGGCTTTCAAACTTGGACTAAAAAGAATTGGACTATGGTTAAGGACTATTCGTGCACCATTTTTAACAGCTACTTTTGCCCCAATTTTTATTGGCGCGGCAGTTGCATGGAATGATTTAAAAGAAGCTGGTTTAGATTCAAGTTGGTCGTGGAGAATGTTTTGGCTTGTTCTTGGTGGAGCATCACTAGCTCAAGTTGCTACAAATGCATCAAATGATTATTTCGATCATACTTCAAATGCTGACGAAATAAACAAGGTAGCAAGTCCATTTAATGGTGGTAGTAGGGTTATACAAGTTGGCTTAATGACTCCTGGACAAGTTCTTTTAACTGCATTAGTTAGTATTGCTGGAACTGTAGCTATAGGTCTACATTTAAATCAACAAGTTAGTGGAGAGTTTTTTGGAAATACTCCAATTTTATGGACAGGTATAATTGGAACATTTCTAGCCCTTGGTTATACAGGTGATCCAGTAAGGCTTGGATATAAAGGTTTCGGAGAAATCGCAATTGCACTCGGATTTGGACCAGTTATGGTAATGGGAGCACATTATGTATTGACAGCCTCAATACACAACAATGTAATTTCACAATGGAACTGGGTAGAAGCATTAATTGCATCTGTTCCAATAGCAATACTTGTAATGTTGATTGTGTGGATTAATCAATTCCAGGACGCTCCATCTGATGCGGCTGTAGGAAAAAACACATGGGTAGTAAGAACTGCAGAAAACGGTGAGTGGATGAAACTTGAAAAACCACTTAGGTTATATAAACAGTTTATGATTGAGGCTTTTGTTGCAGTAGCTCTGATTGGAGCGCTTAGTTTCTTTACAGATTACGGCACTTTATATGCCTTCATGGCGCTTATCCCCCTAGCGCTAGTATGGAAAGCGTTCAAAATGGCTGATGAGTGGATGATTAAGTGGAATAATCCAAATGCTGATCGACAAAAAGTTCCGTATGAACTTTTGTTAGTCAACGTATCCACAATTGGAATTCATTTCCTAACAGGAATTCTCTTAGCTGTAGCTTACGTTTTGTAATTGTCTGAAAAAGCTAACTTTTCAAACATATATAAGTTCTACGATTTAATTAATACTGTTTTAACACTTGGTTTTGATAAATCTTGGAGAGATAAAGCAGTAAGTAATCTTATCGGAAATACAGTTCTGGATTTAGGAAGCGGCACTGGTGCTGCTTTTGACCAGCTCATAAATTATGAAACTACTGCTATAGATCCAGATAAAAAGATGTTGGAATTAAATTCATTTGAAAATAAAGTTCTGGGCTCAGCTGAAAACTTGCCTTTTGATGACAATAGTTTTGATAATGTTTTTTGTAGTTTCGTATGGAGAAATGTATCAGACACAAATAAAGCTCTTGCAGAGGTATATCGAGTCTTAAAGCCTGGCGGAAAGTTTATCCTTTTAGATATGACAAGGCCCAAAAACTCTTTCTTAAGGATGCTACATAAAATTGGAACTTTCAAGGTATTGCATTTAATTGGTCTTTTTACCTTTAATTTAAAAGAGTACAGATTTCTTTATAAGTCTCTAGACTTTTATCCTCAGCCAGAAGATCATTTAAAAAAAGATACTTTTATAAATCTTAAAATCGAAAGAATGGGTCTATTTAATTTCGTCTACTTAGCAGTTTTTACAAAGTAACTTTTATTTGCGAAACTACAAAATTATTGATTGGCTAAAGCTATAAGTAGCTGTCCTACTTGATCTTGTGGTAAGTTGCCTGTTCTTCTAGCAACTACCTTTAAATCTTTGTCAAGAAATACCCAGTACGGGAAAGAGTTTACTCCATAAGCTGTGCCTATGTCTCTATCAATATCATAAATCTGTGTTTCAGACCAGCCTTCTCTCTCAAGCCAGTCATGTGGCGGATAGTTGTCTCTTGATCTATCAATGGATGTTGCTACAGCAATAATTTCTACACCTTGTGGGATACCAATGATATCTATATATTCTTGTACAATCGGAACTTCTTTTTGACAGAATCCACACCAGTGAGCTAAAAACAGAAGAACTTTTGCGTTACCATTTTTCTCTAACGAGACAATCTCAGAATTTTCATTTGGTCCTGAAAATATTGGAGCATCAAGACCTCTTGCGACATTGTCATCATTGTCTCCAGCATATTCTGGTAAACCTTGTCCAGTAATTGTTGTCTCACCTTCAGGCAAATTACCATCTAAAGGCTCATCAACTAAAGAAACGCCAATGGCAACAGCTAAACCTACTACTAAAACTACTGCTCCTGCGATGATAAAGTTTTTATTCAACTGTTTCCTTTCTCGAAATATCATAATACAACAACGACAAGAATATTGTTAAAAATCCTGTAGTTGCCATAACGGGAATGCTTATAAATCCAAATATATCTACATATTTTAAATTACATGGAACATCAATCGCACAAGAGCCGCCTCCACCTCCACCATTTTGTAAATATATATGATAGATACCAATACCAGCTCCAACAGCGCTTAAGTAACCTGCTTTAATTACTGATTTATTAAATAAACCTATTATTAAAAATAGAGCTATTGGATACATAAGATAACGTTGGTACCAGCAAAACTTACATGGAATAAAACCGACAACTTCAGAATATACAAGACTTCCAATTGAACAGAAGAGTGCAACACTGGTTGCAAAATTATAAAACTGATCGTTGATTAATTTACTAAATCTTTTTTTAGTAAATATGAAATACAGAATTAGCGCACTTATGGCCCATGCAACGAAAGTGAAGAAGCCAAATAAAGTATTAAAAAAAACAATTAAGTCCATATAAAATTTTACCCTAAAAAAAATGATAGGCGGACATTGCCGCCTATCATAAAATGTCTATTGTAAAAAGTCTTAGACTTTTTCTCCAGATTTGATTCTTGCCATTCCAAGTACCAATACACCAAGACCAACTTTGTTAATAATGTCAGCAATTGTGTAAAGAACTTCTCTAATAGCATCAAAATCACCTGCTACTGGAGCTAAATAACCTAATGGATAGATTATCCAACCAACAAGTATAAGGTTCTTGATTTTATCAAACTGTTCTGCTTCTGCAGCTTTAAGCCCAACGCCTTCAGCTTGAAGATTTCTCATCAAGTATGCGTATGCAGCCATTGCTACAACGAAGCCAACCCAGTATGCATCACTGCCTGCAGCAGACACTTCACCATAATAACCACCACCGATCATCACGACAGCAGCCAATCCCCAGTTTCTAACTTTCTCGTTATACTCTGCACCTGAAGATGTTACGGCAAGTACCTCTACGAACATTAATGGTACTGTTAGGATCCAGTCGACATATCTTAAGCCTGTATCAAAATCTCCACCAGCCCATGAGCCAGTCATTTTGTTGTAATGATACCAAGCTATTCCTGTCACAAGAGCGGAGATATAAACTCCTCTTCTGTGTTTTGGATCTACTTCTCTAGATGATGCAAGTAAAAATACTGTACCAGCGAGCATACCCACTGTTGCCACCATAAAGAGTCTGTAAGTAAGTTCAGCCATTTTAGCCTACTCCTTTGTTTTCAAATACTTTGTGAAATAAATCACATAATAATTGTATTTAGTTTGTGAATTTGTGATATATTTTTTTAAAATTTTTTCTAAAATTATGTAACTTTATTTTATAAAACTACTACCTGCAAATTCCTCAGAATTACCCCATTTTTCTAAATATGGCTTTAAATTAAACTTTCTAGCTGCTGAATCTGATGTCATATACCTTATTTTTCCGTATATTTTTCTCTCTGGACCCCAGGCTCTGTCATATCTACCCAAAATCCAAAAAACTCCAGAATAAGAGTTAGGATCTCGTCCGTCTAGTGAATATCTATCATTTAAAGTAATCATATAAGATAATGCAATTTGAGGATTTGGAGACCACTCTAAAATCTTTTTTCCCCATAACATTCTGAGATAATTCTGAATTACACCTTGTTCTCTGAGTTGATTTTGTGCTGCATTCCAAATTTCATCATGAGTCTGGGAGTAAGTGAGTTGTTCAAGGCTATAGATATGTTCCCTTTCATCGCTTGAATGTTCATGAAGCGTTTTAATTGCCCACTCTGGCAAACTTGAATATTGATTGTAGTTAGCACGTCTTACGCAAGTATGATATCCAAGTTCACGCCAAGTAATTAATTCATCTAAAAAGCTTTCAAAATTGAGTGATCCCCCCCACCAACCTTCTCTCCTCCCAACTAAAGTTGGATTAATTTTTTCAGGTGACCATGACTCATGTTCAACTAATCTCTCAAATACTTCATGAGTAGAAATTTGCCCAAAATGAAAGTAGGGTGACATTTGACTACTTGCTTTCTTTGATGGGTCACTTCTATATTGTGCATAGTCACTGTACCCCTCAGAAAGAAAATCATTAAGTCTTTGTAAAGCATTTGAATATCCACCTTTAATTGAACTGACCTTTACAGACTTATCTATTGTCAATTGGTCAAGAAATGAATCTATGTCTGTATTTTTAAAATCAAACGGTTTCCATTTTTTTTCTACTGAAGAAATCATTGAATTATCAAAATTTTTAATTAACTCATCTAATGGGTTTTCCAGTGGGGTCTCAACTATAAAATCTTCCAAATTTTTATGTAGATATCTTCTAAAATCATGAGCACGTACATACTCTTTCTCAGATAGCCTTATTGGGACTAGTCCATTTGAATCAACCAACTCATATCTTGATGGTATCTCTCCAGATGCCTTAGCTGTCATTTGTGGAACAAAGTAGGTTGGGTAGTCATCTGTTACTACTACTGATGCCTGCTTAGAAATCTCCATAAGAAGTCCTTCAGACTGTTTTGGTTCTGTCTCAACAAATGGATAATAGTAAGCCTTTGTTTTTGACACAGCTTCAGAAACTTCCTTCATTCCGTCCATCATGAATTTATGGAATCTCAGACTAGACATTGGATAATCAAGAATTAGTGGTTCTAAAATTACTAAAGGCTGAGATAATTTATTAGCCCATTCGACTGCACGCTGTAGTGCAAAATTATACTTTGTTCTTTTAAATGCGATACACCAATAGATAACAAACTTTGAAGAATTCACATCTGGGGTGATATCTTTTAGTGTTGTTACTCTTGAGTAAGGAACTTGAACCATAAAAATATTATAAGTCGATTAGGAAAGAAGTAAAAATAATTAGATTTGAAATAGGTTTTAAATTTATTTTTAATTAGCTACAATATAAAAGATTAAATTATGGGTGCAATAAATATAAATAATGTTGGAAAAATTTATCCAAACGGAACTAGGGCTCTTGAAGACGTAAATATAGAAATTAATGACGGTGAATTTGTTGTTTTAGTTGGTCCATCTGGCTGTGGTAAAACAACACTTCTTCGGATGGTCGCTGGACTTGAAGATATTACTGAGGGTGAGATTTCTATTGCTGATAAAGTTGTAAATGAAATTGCACCTAAAGATCGTGACATTGCGATGGTATTTCAAAACTACGCACTGTATCCTCATATGTCTGTTTACGACAACATGGCTTTTTCTCTTAAGCTTCGGAAATTACCTAAAGATGAAATTGACCAAAAAGTTAGAGATGCAGCAAAAACTTTAGAAATAGATGAGTTGTTAGAAAGAAAACCAAAGGCTTTATCTGGTGGTCAGAGACAAAGGGTTGCTATGGGAAGAGCAATTGTAAGAAATCCACAAGCATTTTTAATGGATGAGCCTTTGTCCAATTTAGATGCTAAATTACGCGTCCAAATGAGAGCTGAATTAGGCCAACTTCATTCACAACTTGAAACCACAACCTTATATGTTACACACGACCAAGTTGAGGCAATGACTATGGGTGATCGTGTTGCGGTTATAAGAAAAGGTGTTCTCCAACAAATAGATACACCGAGAGAAATTTATTTATATCCAAAAAATATTTTTGTAGCGGGTTTTATAGGAAGTCCAGCTATGAACTTTGTATATGCAGACATCAAAACATCCACAAAAGGAATGACATTGATATTTGGTAATGATAAAATTTTGGCTAAAGATGCTCCTGAGGCCTTAAAAGAGTATGAAGGAAAAGAAATTGTTCTTGGAATAAGACCAGAAGCATTTGAAGATTCCGTGTATGCAAACAAAAAAGAATTTACAGAAGAGATAAATATTGATGTATCTCTTTTAGAACAACTTGGTTCAGATACTTACATTCATTTTTTCAAAGATATAAAACCTGTACAAACTGAAGCTATTGAAGAAATTTTAGCTGATGAAGGTGAAGATATTTCAGTATTAGGAACACAGACAAAATTTATTGCAAGAATTAATCCAAATGCGACTATAGAAGAAGGACAAACCATAAACCTTGCGATTGATCCAACAAAATTGCATTATTTTGATCCTGAAACTGGGATGGCTATAACTTAAATTTCTCTATCAAGTTCGTTTAGAAGTTTAACTAAGTTTTGAGGACCTTCTCTAATATATTCTTTAAAGAGCTCCCACAACAAATTTGAACCAATAGGTCTAGCCATGATTTCTGAAGCATCATATCTGAATAAGTCTTTTTGTAATGCATCATGAACAATTGAATACTCATACTTGGTTAATTCATTATTTATTATTAGTTTATTAAAATTTTGATTGGCGGATATAAATTCTGTGTCTTTGTAAGACGACCAAGTTTCACCAAAATTTTTTGAAAGAATTTTAGAAATGACTTCCTTTGATAATTCATTATCTTTTATCAAAACTATATTGTCTCCAATACCTACCACTGAATTTTCAAAATTTATTTTTGGTACGTTAGTTACTGCAAAGTCTTTTAAGTATTGATAATCCTCAGGAATATAATATCTAAAATAATGTCCACTCCAAGACATAAAGCACTCTGTTGAATCATCTAACAATACCTTAGGGAGATTTCTAAACTCTTTATTTATTATTGAGCCTGGACCGTTATATATATGGTTGTCATAAAATATAAAATCTTCAATATGTTTAATTGATAAGAAAATTTTTATATTGGAAGCATTAATTTTTAACTTTGACCATTCATCATATACTTCTGGACCGTATTTTGTTAAAAGCACATCTTCCATCCAATTAGTTTGAACCCATCCTGTAGAAGCAGAGCTTTCTGAATTCGCACACCATGGGCTTATACCTTTATCTGCAATTTTCTTTGTACCTTTAAGTAAGGTTTCAAAGCTATCAAATTTAACATTATGTTGTTCAAATTTCGAAATGTCATACCAAATTAATGAATTTGGGAATAACCTTGTCCACCCACCGTAAATACTATCTTCATGAGAAACAATAGAGATAAGGTGGTTTGGATATAGATTGAAAATTGAGTTATTATCTACAAGTACATCATCCAGACTGTATATCAACTTTCTTTCAGCAAGATTGACTACTCCTTGAGGGTTTGGAATTATAGCAATCGAACTCGAGCTATTTGGGTTATCTATAATAAAAGTCTCAGCATCAGAAACTGATTCATATTTAATTTTTATTCCAAGTTCATCTGCAATAATATTCAGTTCTTCAATAAAATATTCTTGCTCATGAAACTCAGGTCCAATAATGACAACTTCTGGTGGGTCAAATGCAAGAAATGAAAACGTAATAATAATTAAAACAGTTAAAGAAAAAAATAATATTTTTTTATTCAAGGTTTAATCCCATAATAAAGCTGCACCTCTTACACCGCTTGAAGAACCGTGTTTAGATTTTAAAATCGGAGTATTAAAAAAATTAGAAGCAATATATGGAATAATTCTCTTTGGTACCTCTTGATACAGCTCTTCAATATCTGACATCCCTCCGCCACAAACTATTACATCAGGATCTAAGAGATTAACTACAGAGCTAAATGCACGTGCTGTACGTTCAAAATATTTATCCATGACTTGTTCTGAGTTTTTATCCCCTTCTCTAAAAGCATCAACTATCTCTCTCGAAGGCTTTTTTTGATTAGTAACAAACGAATAATAATTTTCTAAACCTGGACCAGATAGAAAAACCTCAATTGCTCCTATTCTCCCGCAATGTCTCTGGACTGACTTTTCATAATCGTCCATTGGTCCTGGGATAGGATTTTGACCCCATTCTCCAGTTAATTTATTTGGTCCTACGACAAGTTGTTTTCTGAAAGTATAACCCGCACCTACTCCAGTACCCATAATTACTGCAAATACAGAATCATAATTTTGTCCAGCGCCATCTATTGATTCAGACACTGCAAGGCAATCTGCATCGTTTGCAATTCGTACTTCAAATCCAAGCTTGCTTTCTAAATCTTTCTTAACATCTTGCCCTTCTAATGCTTCAGTATTTGAAACTTGAACTAAACCTGTTTTAGGATGTAGCGATCCAGGCATTCCAATTCCTACAGTGAATTCTGTAAAATCTGAAGAGATATCAGTAATTAATTTAAATACTGTATTGATTATTTCAACATAATTTTCTTTGGGTGCATCAACGCGTTTTCTTAAAAGTTCTTTTCCTGTTGATGGATCAAGAACAATGGCTTCGATCTTTGTACCTCCCCAATCTATTCCAACTTTCATGTCAATTACCCAATTCGAAATTTATACTATATTTCTCTATATTACTAGTGCCTATTACTTCTATTTGGTTTAATTTGTTTTGCTTCCAAATATATGGCGCATCAGGATACTCTCCTGCGTAGTCAGTTGCAACGCCGACTAAATATTTATCTCCATCAATTGTTTGGATGTCTAAAAAACGTAAATAATAAAAATAACTATCGCATCTATCATCCTCACTTAGATTTATTTCTCCAATAATTGACTTTTTGAAATTGTTTTTCTTTTCTAGTTCCAAAGAAAACTCACCTGGTCCAAATTTCTCCCAACTTGGGCCAATACAAACTCCGGTAAAATCACCTTCATAATCTTCTCTAAATTTCATATCAAATACTAAGTTGTAACTTTCAATATTTGTATCTGAAACTGGAAAAGATTGAACAGTAACTTTTACTTTATCTTTCGATAGGTATTCAACATTAATTGAAAGTTGAGATTCAATAATGTTGTTATCATCAGAGTCAATTGTGTATGAATAAGTAGTTAGGTTAGAACAAAAAATTAATAATGAAAATATTAGTAATTTACCGGGCTTCAACCCTTTACGGCTCCGCCGATTAATCCTCTAATGAAAAATCTTTGCAAACTGAAGAATACTGTTAAAGGAACAATCATAGATATGATTGCCCCTGAGGTTCTAAGATGCCATGCTTCACCGTAAGCACCTACAGCAAGCTGTGAAACGTGGGATGTTACAACTAGATTTTCAGGTTTATAAACACCTAGAAATACATTGGCTACAAGAAAATCATTATAAACCCATAAAAACTGAAATGTTGCAAAAGCTGCAATACCAGCGACTGAAAGAGGCAGAACTAGTTTGAAAAATGTTGTCATATTGCTGGCACCATCAATCTTGGCAGATTCAATTACACTTCTTGGTAAACTCATCATAAAGTCTCTAAGTAAAAAAGTTGCTAATGGCAAGCCAAAACCTGAATGAGCAAACCACGTTGCCACAAATGTTCCGTTAATGTCTAATGCAGGAATTATTGGAAGACCAAACACTTCTACACCACTCTTGAATAGTTGAACTAGTGGAATCAAAGACATTTGCAAAGGAATAATCATCGATGCGACAACTAAAAGAAACAATGGTTCTTTGCCTCTGAACTCCATAAAAGCAAACGCATATGCAGCAAACGCAGCAATGGTGATTGGAATGATTGTAGATGGAATCGTTACAGCAAATGAATTATAAAATGACCTATCTAGATTATCAGCAAAGAAAATTTCATTGTAATTTGCCAATGTCAACTCAGTCCACAATTTACCTGTATATATAGCATCCCACCATGATTCTCTTTTAATTGCCTCACCAGGTCTAAAAGAACTTAATACAAATCCAAATACTGGAAATATCCAAGTAAAAGCAATCGTTATTAAAATTATTTTTGTAACAGGTTTGTCATACCACTTTTGAGTATTTCTGTTCATGATTGTGTATTTTCTCTTTCTCTAATAGCTGTACCAACGATAATTGGTAGAACGCAAACAAAGATTAAAACTGCAACTGTAGCTGATCTACCAAAATTTCTATACTTTGAAAATTCATCTAACATTTTTACAGCAAGTAAATTTGTTTCTAAGTCTCCTCTGGTTGATACGTAAATAATATCGAAGGCTTTCAGGACTGTAACGACCATGTAGGTTCCAACAACGATAATTGTACTTTTAATATATGGAATCACTATTGACCTGAATACTCTAAGCTCTGATGCACCATCTATTTGTCCTGCTTCCATAATTTCTGCTGGTATTGCTTTAATTCCCGCAGAAAATACAACGGCTGCAAATCCTGTGAACATCCAGATCATAATGACCATTAGCAACATTGTATTTATTGGGAGATTTACCAAAATGCTACTTATAAAACCATCTGGATTTAAGTTTTGGGCAAATGGTAAGTTTGTCATATCTCTTTGTTGAAGCCATCCAATGGGTTTCAAGCAGTTAGGATTATCAAAACCGTTGAATACGCCATCAATAATTCTGTTATTCATACACTGAGTACCAAGACGATCTACAGATACCCTTATTCCATTTATTATTCCAATTTGAGTTAATGGAGGTGGCCTATATTCGTAAATAAATTTAAATATTGCACTAGCTCCAACAGCAGATATAGCCATTGGCATAAAAACAATTGACTTAAAGAATGCTTCACCTTTATTTAACCTGTCAGATAACCAACCCACAACTAATCCAATTAACAAAACAAAGAAAACAACAAAAATTAACCAAATTATTTGATTTCTAATAGTTACCAGCATTTCTGGATCAGAAAAAGCCCATCTATAGTTTTCAAAACCAACAAAATCATTACTATATCTGTCTTTAAAGCTAATATAAAAAGTTCTAATTGCCGGATAAAAAAGAAACAAAGCAATCATAAATAGTGAAGGACCAGCAAACATTCTTGCTTCTAATGATTCTCTATTCTCCTTAGGTGATAATTTTATGATCTTATCCATACCTAAAAATAATAAAAACACAAAAGTAGAACCAATAATGAGAGCAAAAACAACTAATAAATTTCTAGAAATAATTTCGGTTAGTTCTCTGAATAGAATTGCTTGAAACAAAAACCAAATTAATGGAAAAAATCCTAATGCAAGCATTGAAATGCCAATCGATTTTAATTTTTCTTGTTGTGTTTGTTGCTTCATTCCAATTGTTTTATTTTAGCTTATAAAAGATAGCCACCCAAATAGGGTGGCTATCAATTTACTTAAAAAAGCCCTGGTTTATGGCCAAGATTTTTCGATAGTGTCTAATGCAGTATCAATATATCCTGGACCTTCAACAGCTAAGTTCATCATTTCTTTCCAGAATGAACCAGCACCAACCTCTGGTGGCATTAAGTCAGACGCATCAAATCTGAATGAGTTTGCACTTAATGCTGCAGCGATTGTATCTCCAAGAATTTTGTTGATTGGAGCTGCATACAATGATGTATCAAAACCAGTGTGTGCACTTAATCTTGCATTGTCTGGTCTAATAGCTACATTGTTGTAGAATTCTGCACTTAACATGTATTCAGCAACAGCTTTTGTTGCATCTCTATCATTAAATGCACCCCACATGTCACCACCACCTAAAGCAGCAGCTGGTAATGATGGGTCAATTGAAGGGAATGGGAATACAGTTGTAATTGTACCCGCTCCTTCTTTTTCACCTTCTGGCCAGAATCCTGTAATGAAGGATGCTTGCCTATGCATGAAACAACCTGGGTTGCCATTTGCATCTTTTGAGAACATAGGATCTTGCGCGTTACCGAAGTAAGTTGAGACGATAGCATCTGTACCACCTACAACATAACCTTCTGTATGCATGATTGTGCTCAAAAGGGTTGCAGCGTTTTTAACAATTGGATCATTGAAAGGCATTTCATGACTAACCCACTTATCGTAGGAATCAACACCGTCTCCGGTTCTTAGCATGATGTCTTCCATCCAGTCAGTTGCTAACCAACCTGATGCACCGTTTGAGTACATACCGAAACAGAATGGATTCATTCCGTCAGCAACAATTTGATCTGCAAGTGCAATCATTTCGTCCCAAGTAGTTGGAACAGTATATCCTCTTGCATCAAATTCTGCTGGTTGGTACCAAACAATACTCTTGAGGTTAGCTGCATTAGCTCCACCATAGATTACACCATCAACTGTTCCCAATCCTACAAGGTAGGATGAGAAGTCATTTTGATACTGGTCTAAATCAATATCTAGATCAGCCAAAGGTGTTAGGTATCCTCTATTAGCGGCATCGACAACAGCACCTGGCTGTGGCCATAATGCGAAGTCAGGTGTATCACCAGACTCCATTTGAATTTGTATTTCTTGCTCAAAGTTGTCAGAACCTTGGTAGGAAACAATAATTCCAGTTTCCTCTGTGAATGGTTCAAACGCAGCTCTAAATCCGTCTTGATCAGAACCGATCAAAGCACCTGTGATTGTGACTTCTTCGCCTTCAAGGCTTCCGCCACCACAAGCTCCAAGAATTAGAGTTAAGAGTAAGAAACTAACCAATAATGGTTTCTTCATTTTTCCCCTTTGTGTATACGTACGTATGCTAAAAATAAGGAATTTTTAGCTTTTTTAATTTTATTGAATTATCGATTATTTTCACATAGAAAATAAAAAAACTTTCAATTCTATTTGGTTTTTTTTTTGATTTTGTTATGTGCCCGGGGGGGGACTCGAACCCCCACATCCTTTCGAATAACGGATTTTAAGTCCGTCGCGTCTACCAATTCCGCCACCCGGGCTAATATCTAATCTAGTATTTTTTGAGTATTAGACCCTCTAAAATATCGTTTTTTGAAATTATAATTGCAGAATTACTGTAATTGCTAAGAATTATTTCTAATAAAAATATACCAGATGTAATAGTTGAAGCTCTTTTAGGATCGATTCCTCTAAATTTTGTGATAATTTCTGCTTCAGTCATTTTTAATATTCTTTTATTTATTGCTTGAATATTATCAATATCAATTTTAATTTCATGCAGCTCTTCTTCATTAAAATTTTGTTGATCTATAAATATTGATGCTAAAGAAAGTGCTGTGCCTGATACCCCGATCACATTTTTTTTATCTTTTATATCTAACTGAGATAGTTCTGTTTCAATTTTTAGTTTTGCTTCATCAATTAATTCTTGACCAATAGGAAGATTTGAAAAGTATTTTTCAGATAATGTTACTACACCTAAATTAAGCGACTTTGATATAATTTTATTCTCAAACTCATAAATAAATTCAGTGCTTCTTCCACCAATATCAATAATCAAAAAATTTTCAGTATTTTGCATAAAATGCAGTACTCCAATGCTTGTTGTAATTCCCTCTTCATGACCAGATAAAACTTCAACTTCAAAGTCATATTTTTTTCTAATATTTTGAATTATTTCGTCAGAATTTTTTGCATCTCTTAATGCAGCTGTACCAATAACAAATACATCATCAACATCGTTTGCAATCAACAATTTTTTAAAATTTCTTAAAGTAGAATTTACTCTTTTAAAAGCCTCCGTTGAGATTACTCCCGTCTGCTCTATGTTTTCGGACATTTTTGTAACAACATGCTTTCGAATCAATACGTTAAACCCCTGGTCATTAACCTCTGCGATTAAAAGTCTTGTGGAATTTGATCCAAGATCAATTGAGGCAAGCTTTACCATTCAACTTTCCATTCGGGGTTTCTTTGAAAATTATTTTCGTCAATGCAGGGTTTTTCACAATTAAACAATCCTATAGATTCTATAACAATTTTCCCTATAGGATTTTTTCCTGTTGAGATTTCATCTGCTGTATGAGAATGTAAGCACTTGATTGATTCTGTAGCTCCGCCAACACCTCCTGTTGGTAAATGTTCATTTGATAAATCATGAGAGTTCTCTCTTTCTTGCTGATAGCTAGTCTGGCGTTCACTCCATGCTGCTTTAAGGTTTGGATTATTTTCAATTTCGTTATCTAATTCAGCTATTAATCCTTGTGATTCTAATGAACCTATTTTTTTGTTATACATTGGACAAGTTAACCAGTAAGTAGTTGGAAAAGGCGTACCATCATCTAGGTTGGGAGGAACTTTAATTGCTGCTGGCAAATTTAAATGACATCTTGATGAAACAGTAACATTGCTTCTTAAGCTTCTATCAATTTGGGCTTCGACAATCTTTTTGTCTTTATCCACCTTCTTGACCAACTATAAATTCAACAACATATTCAAAAACAGATTTAGATCTATCACTGTTCATTACTTCTTCTATTGGAGTGACCGGTTCCGGAATATCGTAAACATAAAGAATCTCACCCTCTTTACCGTAGCCTCTCTCTCTTAAAACAAGTTCTAGCTTGTCTGGATCGTCTAAATCTGAGATTTGTCTATTCCATTCCTCAATTTGATTTTCAATAATTTGCTTTTCTAACTTATTGTTTTCTATTGCCTTTTCTAAATCTTTATATGAGTTGTAGGTTGTTTGAACATTATCGAAAAAAAAGATTAGAAAAGAGACAACAAAAGCAATGACTAAAACACGTGTAAGTACGTTATTCCCTGTTCTTTTTAAAGTTCCCATTTTTTATTATTAAAATTCTCAAATCCAACTTGTTCTGCGATTCTTAAAAGTTCATTGTATTTTGCAGTTCTCTCTCCTCTTGCAGGTGCACCCGTTTTGATTTGCCCACTTGAGGTTCCAACTACTAAGTGACTAATAAAAGAGTCCTCCGTTTCTCCAGATCGGTGGGATACCATACTTGTGTAATGATTCTTATTTGCAAGTTTCATAGTGTTAGTTGTCTCGGTAACACTCCCAACTTGATTAACCTTTATCAAGATTGAATTTGCACATTTTTCATCAATTCCTTTTTGTAAAATTTTCTCTTGGGTGACAAAAAGATCATCACCAACTAGTTGTACTTTTTCACCAATTTTTGATGTCAAATACTTCCAGCCTTCCCAGTCGTCTTCAGCTAAACCATCTTCTATAGATACAATCGGATACAAATTAGACAATTCAATTAAATAATCCGACATTTCAGTATTGGATAAGGTATTTCCTTCAATAATATATTTACCATCTTTAAAAAATTCTGTAGATGCCGCATCAAGAGCAAGAGATATTTGTTCTCCAGGCTTGTACCCTGATTCTGCAATTGACATCATTATTTCGTCTAAAACTTCTTTACTTGATGAGAAGTTTGGTGCAAAGCCACCTTCATCCCCGACGTTTGTAGCTAATCCATTATCTTTGAGTCTTTTTTTAAGTGTATGATAAATTTCAACGCCAGATCTAAGTGCATCATCAAATTTTTCAAAACCATGAGGTACAATCATAAATTCTTGAATATCAACTGAATTATCAGCATGTGCACCACCATTTAAAATATTCATAAATGGAACTGGAAGGGATGGATCTCCATAAATATTTGGTATTAATTCATATACATATTTTTGAACTGATTTGCTATGAGCAACTATATTTGCCATTGAAACTGCAAGTATTGAATTAGCACCAAGACTACTTTTATTTGGTGTTGCATCAAGTTGAATTAAAGTAGTGTCTATATTTTCTTGATCTGCAGCGTCTTGCCCAATTAAAGCCTTAAAGATTACTTTATTAACATTTTCTACTGCCTTAGTTACTCCTTTTCCATTAAAATCTTTTGAATCATCTCTTAATTCATGAGCTTCCAGAGTCCCTGTAGAAGCACCAGAAGGTACAGCAGCTCTTCCCCAAGAACCATCTTCTAAAGTAATTTCAACTTCAACTGTAGGATTAGCTCTTGAATCTAGGACATACCTAGCGAAAACATTAGTAATTTTATTATTCATAACCCTGTTACTTAAAATTTAGCAGAAAAAGGATAATTTGTTACTTTAATTGACTTTTCTTGGCTTCTTCCCAGAGTGTTTCTATAGCAATACTCGGATCTATGTTCTTCTCAACATATTTTGCACGTTCGATAAATCTCTGAGTTGATTTATTAAGTTGTATTTCTGGATCTGCCTCAAGATATCTACAGATATTTAC
>CACJPC010000003.1 GCA_902595195.1 uncultured Candidatus Actinomarina sp.
TTGGTGCCAACTGCTAATTTTGAAGAAGCAATTCCCATGGCAACAGAATCTACAGCTATCGCAGCGATTGATTCATTTGAAGAAGCATTGAAAGTAATTTCAGAGTATAGTTCACGTTAAAGACAAGAGATAAATAAAATAACAACATGGTAAATATTGGTGGTACAAACAATAATGAAAGAAGAGGATTTTCTTTCATTGTTTTTGTTGCAATAATAGGTTTTTCAGTTGCAAGAGCTGTTGCGACATTTTTTACTAATTATTTATGGTTTGATTCAGTAAATTTAAACTCTGTCTGGATAAAAATCCTTCTTACTAAAGGGGTCTTAGTTGGTGCAACATCATTACTAGCTTTTATATTTATTTTTACAAACTTACGATTAGCAGTGAGAGCAACTCCTGTCATGGATATTTTTGAATCATTTGAATCACAAGATCCTTTATCTAGATTTCGAGCTTGGACCAATGAAAGATTTCTTCGATATAGATTATGGGGATCTATTGGTCTCTCATTATTTCTAGGAGCTGGAGCTTCTCAACTGTGGGAACAAGTTTTACTATTTTTAAACCAACAGTCTTTTGGTGTCACAGATCCGGTATTCCAGGCTGATGTTTCAAGATATGTATTTGGTCTTCCTCTTTACAGACTATTCGTTTCTTGGGGGTTCCAATTAGTAATTTTTACATCTTTAATTATTGTTTTATTTTTTGTCGCCACTGGAGCTTTACAACTAAGACAAGGAAGATTACCTGAAGTTAGTAGTGGTGCAAAAGCACATTTGTCTGTATTGTTAGCATTCATAGCAATCTTAAAAGCATTTGCCTACCGTCTTGACTCAATGGAACTTCTTTACTCTCCTAGAGGAAAAGTTTTTGGTGCAAGCTATACAGATGTGATTGCACATCTACCAGCTTTGAATTTACTTATTTTAATTTCCTTGTTCGGTGCAGTTTTATTGCTTGTGAATATAAAAAGAAGAGGATGGCTACTTCCTGCAACAGCAATTAGTTTGTGGTTAGCAGTATCAATAATAGTGGGAGGGCTGGTACCTGCTGCAATACAAAGGTTTAGAGTCGTACCTGATGAACTAAACAAAGAATTACCTTATGTTGAAAATCACATTGACTACACCAGACTTGCGTACGGTTTAGATAGCATTGAGGAAAAGTCATTTGCCGCTTCTCCGGATCTGTCTCAAGATGATATTTCTAACAATAAACAAACTGTAGACAATATAAGACTTTGGGATCCCACAGTTTTAGCTGAGACTTATAGTCAGCTTCAAGAAATAAGAGCATATTACGCACTTCAAGAGGTTGATGTTGATAGATACAGAATCAACGGGGAATTGACTCAGGTTATGGTTGCAGCAAGAGAGCTAGATCAAACAAATTTACCAGCTGTCGGATGGGTTAATGAAAGGCTGCAGTACACCCATGGTTTTGGAGTTGTTTTTAGCCCAGCTAATAATGTTGCAAGTCAAGGGCAGCCTGATTTTTATGTAAAAGGCGTCCCTGCAACAACAACGGTCGCTGAACTAGAAGTAGAACAACCAAGAATTTATTTCGGTGAATCTGCTGATTCTGTAGAGTATGTAGTTGTAAATTCGCTTCAAGATGAAGTTGACTATCCTTTATCAACTGAAGGACAATCTGTTGCCTATACAAATTATTCTGGAGACGGTGGAGTAGGCATAGGATCTTTCTTTAGAAGGCTTGGTTTTGCATTGAGATATAGTGAATTAAACCTTCTTATTTCTAATCAGCTATCAGACGATTCAAAATTGATCATGGAAAGAAATATTGTCAGTAGAGTTAAAAAAGCAGCTCCGTTTCTTTATACAGACAACGATCCCTATCTAGCTTTAATTGATGGAAATTTATTTTGGATTATTGATATGTATACAGTCAGTGATAAATATCCTTACGCTCAACCTGCTGACACTAGAAGGATTAATGAAAACTCAGGACTCCCTGTGAATTTCAACTATCTAAGGAATTCTGTAAAAGCTGTTGTCAATGCTTATGACGGTACTATGAATTTTTATGTTGTAGACGACAACGACCCAATTATGACTGCTTACAATGATATTTTTCCAGATCTATTTTCTCCAAAAAGTGAAATGAGTTCTGAATTATTAGATCATATCAGATACCCTGAAGATCTATTCACTATTCAGTCTGATATGTACAGAGATTATCATATGACTGATCCTAGAGTGTTTTATGCAGATGAAGACCCCTGGGTTATCCCATCTGATTCTTCTACAACTCCAAGAGTTGCTACTTTACGAGGAGAATTTACAGAAATAGGTTTTAAGCCAATGTTGCCTTATTACTTATTGATGAGCTTGCCTGGTGAAACTGATTTAAGTTATTTAATCTTTCAACCATTTAACCCTGAAAATAGACCTAATATGCAGTCATTTTTAGTAGCTGATGCTGATCCTGAGAATTACGGGCAGTTAATTGACTTCAGACTACCAAAGGGAGAATTTGTAGATGGACCAAGCCAGGTTGCAACTAGAATAAATCAGGATCCTGATATATCTCAAATATTTACATTATTAGACCAACAAGGATCTAGTGTTATCAAGGGTAATTTGTTTGTTGTTCCTATCAATCAGTCAATTCTTTATTATCAACCAATTTATCTTCAAGGTGAACAAAATCCTTTGCCAGAGTTTAAATTCGTTGTTGTTGTCTTTCAAGACAGAATCATAATGAGTGAGACTTTATCTGAGGCCCTAGCAAGTATTTTTGGTGATGAGTTGATAAGTGATGTTGTTGAAGAGTCTGAAGGTGAAAGTCCGCTAGATTTACTAGCAAAAGCAACAACAGCTTTTGAACAAGCTCAAGAACAGCTTCAAAAAGGTAATCTTGGAAAGTATCAAGAATTGATTGACCAAGCACAACAGTATGTTGATCTTGCAATTGATCAATTAAACAAATAACAAAAATTTTTTTCTTGAGTTTAACTTAAAGTAAGTTACTATTAATTATTCAGCGCGGGGTGGAGCAGTCTGGTAGCTCGCTGGGCTCATAACCCAGAGGTCGTAGGTTCAAATCCTACCCCCGCTACTAACTACCTAATGAATAAATCTATTATTCTTTTTCTTCCAGTAGAAGCAGCAATTAATTTAAGAGTAAATAAGCCAGAAGCTCCAAGATAAAGTAAGCTACCTAGCACTAAAAAAATTCTCCAAAATAATATTGAGTCCATGATTAAATTATAAACTCCTTCTAGTTAATCACTACCTGGTTAATTCAAAAATTTCATTGGCTGTTATTTCTCCATTGATTGTTGAGATAATTTCAAAATTGTCATCTAACACTAAAGTTGTAGGAATCCCACTCCAAATAAATTGTATAAGAATACTCTCTGCGAGGGTATTATCTAAAATATTTTGATATGATATATCATTATTTTTAATAAATTCTTTGCCATTTTCTTCTGAGTCTTCAACTAAAATTCCGACAACAGAATATCCTTGAGTCTCTGATATTATTTTTAACTCACTCACTTCGTTTTGGCACGGAATACACCAACTTGCCCAAATATTTAGAATGACAAATTGTTCATTTGAATTTAAGTTAGAGAACTGTTTTAAATCATTTAGTACAATTCCATCATTTATATTTGAGACGCTAACAATTTCTAATTCATCGTTATTTGTTGAATTAATTAAGACAATTACAACAGTCATAGTTAGAAGTAAGAGAATAAAATTTCTTTTGAACATAATTTAATTTAATAACCTAATACAAATACAATACTAATAATGGAATTAGAAAACATTATTTATCCTGGATTTAATAAAACATTATCCGAATTAAATGCCCTCTCGAAAGTTAAAAAGAAATCATGTGAAATTGTTGATTTAACCGAAATTGAATGGGTGCGTGATGTTTTGCGACATAGGGTTGAGGAAATCGGCTCTTATGACATTAAATTTAGAAAACCGACGAAAGAAGAAATTCAAACTGTATCAAAAATTGTTGGTGCTGATATTGATATGGATGAGTTAAAAAATAATTTCCATAAAAATAAAAGAATCATCGGGATTACTTCTGGTAAAGGTGGAGTTGGAAAATCTACTATAACTTCATTATTGGGTATTGCATTTGATGAGTTAGGTAAAAAAGTTGGAATTATGGATTCAGATATTTGGGGTTATTCAGTGCCAAAAATATTAGGAGCAAAATTTCCTCCTATACCCTTTAATGAGAGAATATTCCCATCACGTATAAATAATCTTAATGTCATCTCAATGGATTATTTTGTTAAACAGGATGAAGCTGTAATTTGGAGAGGCCCAATGTTACATAAAGCAATAGAACAGTTTTTATTTGAAGTTCTGTGGCATGACATTGCTATTTTACTTATAGATATGCCACCTGGTACCGGCGATGTTTCTATTTCTTTATCTCAATTTTTAAAGTATTTTGAAAATATAGTTGTTACAACTCCTCAAACAAATGCAACTATAGTTGCTGAACGATCTGGAATTATGTCAAAAAAAGTAAATGCTAGCATTATTGGTGTCATTGAAAACATGTCATACATGGAATCAGAAGGAAATAAAATATATCCTTTTGGTAAAGATGGTGGGAAAGAATTGTCTAAAAAGTTAGATGTACCATTTATTGGCGAAATCCCCCTTTTAGAGGATATAACTGTATCTTCGGAAGGAAGTAATTTATTTGCTTTTAAAGAAAGTTCAGAATTTCAAAATATACTTTCAATAGCTAATGAAATTTTAAAATTTCAACCGAAGAAAAAACCTATCGATTTAAAAATCAATTAAGTACGAAACTTACAACTGAAAGAAGCAAACAGTAGAATCCAAAATATTGCAATTTTGAATTTGTAGTGAACTTTACAAGAAGCTTAATCGCAAACATCCCAGTAAAGAAAGCAGCAACTGATGGAATAATAATATTTGTATTTATTTCAAAAGATTGATTAACAAATGTTAAACTCCATGCTCCAAAGATTGTTGGTATTCCAAGAAGTAGAGAATAATATATTGCATCAGCTTTTTTAACCCCTATGTACATGGCAGCTACAAAACACAACTATTTAATAACGAATGCTTCTGAAATTCCTCAGGTGTTAAAAGAGGCAAAGTATATTGCAACTTCAGGAAGACCTGGTCCTGTTTTAATCGATATTCCAAAGGATATTTTAAATCAAAAATCTGATTGGGTTGAACCAGGTCAACTTGATTTACCAGGATACAAACCTACATTAGAACCAAATCCAAAAATGATTCAGCAAGCAGCCAACTTAATTAAAAATTCAAATAAACCGATACTTTATGTTGGTGGCGGAATTATTCACTCCAAAGCAAACCAAGAACTTTTTGACTTAGCAACTAAATTTAACATTCCTGTTGTTACAACATTAATGGGTAGAGGTGCGTTTCCTGATGGTCATGAGTTATGTTTAGAAATGCCTGGGATGCATGGAAATTATACAGCTACAACTTCTATACAAAAATCAGATCTGCTTATTGCTATAGGTGTTCGATTTGATGATAGAGTAACTGCTAATCCTTCATTTTTTGCACAGAATGCAAAAGTAATTCATGCTGATATTGATCCTGCTGAAATTGGAAAAGTAAGAGAAGCTCAAGTACCTATAGTTGGTGATGCAAAGAGCGTGATATTAGGTCTTATTAATGCTCTGGGAGATACAAAACTTAATACTGAAAATTGGATAAATGAATTAAACAGTATGAAAACTGAATTTCCACTTTCTTATAATCAAAACGAAAATGGTCCCTTGAAAGTTCCTTTTGTTCTTGAAGAGCTTCAAAGTTTAACTGAAGAAGAGGCAATTGTTGTATCAGGTGTTGGACAACACCAAATGTGGATTTCACAACATTGGAATTTTACTGAACCAAATACTTGGTTAAATTCAGGGGGTCTTGGAACTATGGGGTATTCATTGCCTGCAGCTATTGGTGCTAAAACTGCATATCCTGAAAAATTGGTACTTGCTCTAGATGGAGATGGTTGTTTTCAAATGACTTGTCAGGAATTGATTACTGCCTCTACAGAAAATATACCAGTCAAAATTGTAGTATTTAACAATGGAAATCATGGAATGGTTAGACAGTGGCAAAAAATATTTTACAATAGTAAATTCTCTGCATCTGAATTAGGTCATGTAGTTCCTGATTATGTAAAGCTAGCTGAGTCAATGGGTGCTGTAGGTTTAAGAATGACTAAAAAAACAGAAGTAAAAAATGTCTTTTCAGAAATGTTAAAAATAAATGATAGACCTGTGTTAATTGACTGTGTTGTAGATCCTGAAGATATGGTATTTCCTATGGTCCCAGCGGGTGGTAGCAACGATCAAATAATTTTAAATGAAGAGGATTTGAAAAATTTATGAGTGAAAGAATTTTATCAGTTTTGGTTGAAGATAAACCTGGTGTATTAGCTAGAGTTGCATCTACAATTTCAAGACGAGGTTTTAATATAAATTCTTTGTCTGTAGGACCTACTCACATAGAAGGCAGATCAAAAATGACAATCGTTACTGAACTTGATGCAGTAGAACAAGTAAAAAAACAGCTCAATAAATTAGTTAATGTTATAAAAATTGTTGAGCTAGATCCAGACATGACAATCGAAACTGAAGTTTTATTATTGAAAGTGTCAATAAATAAAGATAGCCAAACATCTGTAATTGAAAAAGCTAGTCTCTCAGGAGCTAATTCAGTAGACGTAGGCCAAGATTATGCAGTTTTTGAACTTACTGGTTCTTCAAAAGAATTAAATAAATTTGAGGATTTAATGAAACCGTTTGGAATAATTGAAATGGTTAGAGGTGGAAGGATTGCTATTCAAACAAATTTGTAAGGAGAGATATGGAAACAAAAATTATATACGATTCATCAATTGATCAAAACCTAATTAAAGATTTAAAAGTAAGTGTTATTGGATTTGGTAGTCAAGGTCATGCACATGCATTGAATTTACATGATTCAGGCGTAGATGTTACTGTTGGCCTTAGAGAGGATTCAGAATCATTCTCAAGAGCTCAAGAAATGGGTTTAAAAGTTGAAAACTTAGCAAATGCCGCATCTGATGCAGATGTTTTAATGTTGCTTCTTCCAGATCAGGTTATGGCAGATGTTTATAACTCTGAGATTGCTGACAATATGAAAGAAGGTGCAACTTTACTGTTTGCTCATGGATTCAACATTCATTTTAAAGAGATCATTCCAAGAGAAGATTTGTCTGTTGGCATGGTTGCGCCAAAAGGTCCAGGTCATTTATTGCGAAGAACTTATGAAGAAGGAAGTGGGATGCCGTGCTTAGTAGCTGTCGAAAAAGACTCAAGTGGAAACACACATGAAATTGCCCTTTCATATGCTTCAGCTATCGGTGGCGGACGTGCTGGCATTCTAAACACAACTTTTAAGGAAGAAACAGAAACTGATTTATTTGGTGAACAAGTAGTTCTTTGTGGTGGATTAACAGAATTGATTAGAAATGGTTTTGAAACACTTGTAGAAGCTGGATACCAACCTGAAAGTGCCTACTTTGAAACTCTTCATGAAGTTAAATTAATTGTTGACTTAATGTATGAAGGTGGTTTTGAGTGGATGAGGCATTCAATTTCAGATACAGCTGAATACGGTGACTTTTCACGTGGTTCAAGAATAATTACAAGTGAAACAAAAAATGAAATGAAAAAAGTGTTAGAAGAAATACAATCTGGTGCATTTGCAAAAGAGTGGATGTCACAAGCAAGAGAAGGTGCACCATTTTTAAATCAAAAGCGAGAAGAGGCTTCAGCTCATCAGATTGAAGCAATTGGAAAAGATTTAAGAAATATGATGCCTTTTTTGGATGCTAAGGATATTAAAAAAGATAAATGAGTGAAGATAAACTTGTAATATTTGATACTACGCTTCGAGATGGAGAGCAAAGTCCAGGTATTGCTTTAACTCCATCAGAAAAACTTTTAATTGCACAGCAGTTAGAAAAGCTTAAAGTTGATGTAATTGAAGCAGGTTTTGCTGCATCCTCCCCTGGTGATTGGGAAGGTGTTAATCTAATTGCAAAAAATATTAAAAATTCTACAATTGCATCTCTTGCAAGATGTCATCCAGATGATATTGAACAAGCTTGGGAAGCAATCAAAGTTGCTAAAGATTCAAGGATTCATGTTTTTACTTCTACATCAGAAATTCATATGGAACATATGCTACGAAAGACAAAGGAAGACATTCTTAAAGACACAAGAGAATCTGTAAAATATGCAAAAAAATTATGTCAAGATGTTGAGTTTTCTGCACAAGATGCAACAAGAACAGATAAAGACTTCTTAATTGAAGTTTTAAAAATTGCTGTTGAAGAAGGCGCTACAACTATAAATGTTCCTGACACAGTAGGCTATGCAACTCCAAAGGATTATCTAGACCTTCTTCAATCAGTATATGAAGATGTTAAGGGCGGTAATGAGGATGTCATTATTTCTACTCATTGTCACAACGATCTTGGATTAGCAGTTGCTAACTCTCTTACTGCAATAACCGCAGGAGCAAGACAAATAGAAGGTGCAATTAATGGAATTGGAGAAAGAGCTGGTAATACTTCAACAGAAGAAATCATTATGGCAATAAAAACAAGACAAGATCAGTTTGGAGTGGATATAAAAGCAGAGACTACTGAAATTTTTGAAACCTCTAGGTTGGTTTCTAAATTAACAGGATATCCTGTTCAATACAATAAGGCGGTTGTTGGAAAAAATGCATTCAGTCACGAGTCTGGAATTCATCAACATGGTTATTTAAGAAATACTACAACTTACGAAATAATGTCACCAGATTCTGTAGGGCAAGAAGCAAAAATAATTTTAGGAAAACATTCTGGTCGCGCTGGATTTAAAGATGCTCTAGACAATTTAAATATAAGCCTTGATGATGATTCATTTAGTAATGCATTTGATACTTTTAAGAAAATTGCAGACAGAAAGGGTGAAATAGTTGAAAATGAATTAAGAGCTATTGTTGGACAAGTTGAAAACAAAGAAAATTCAACAAAGTTAATATCTGTATCTGTAAATAGTAAGGATGAATATGCATCAGCGAAAGTAACTCTCAAGGTAGACGGTAATGAAGTGACAGAAGAGGCAACTGGTGATGGAATGATTCATGCAGCATTCACTGCAGTAAAGAAAATATTAGATTCTGATGCAACATTAATTGATTACCGTGTAGAAAGTATTACTAAAGGTTCAGATGCAACTGCAGAAATCGTTACAATAATAAATGATGGTCATTTGATGAAACAGGGACGTGCTGTATCTACAGATGTAGTTCAAGGTTCAGTTGAATCATTTCTAAATGCATTAAATAAATGAGTAAAACTTTTAATATCTCACTTCTCCCTGGAGATGGCACAGGTCCTGAAGTAGTCGATGAAGCAGTTAAAGTACTAAGTAAAACCTCGTCTTATTACGATACTCAATTCAATTTCTCTCAAAATGATCTTGGAGGAGATAGATATTTAAATACTGGGGATTTAGTTACAGATAATGATATTAAACAATTTCAAGATTCTGATGCGGTACTTCTCGGCGCAATTGGCCACCCAGATGTAAAGCCTGGAATATTAGAACAAGGCATTCTTCTCAAACTTAGGAAAGAGTTTGACCAATATATTAACCTCAGACCAGTTGTTTTATATCCCGGTGTAGAAACCCCGCTTGCAAATAAAGAGCCTGAAGATATTAATTTTATTGTTGTCAGAGAAAATACAGAAGGATTATACGCTGGAGCTGGAGGCTATATTCATTATGGAACTGAAAATGAAATAGCAACTCAAGAATCAATCAATTCATATCATGCAATTCATAGATGCATAAAATACGCGTTTGAATATACAAAGAATAACAATAGAAAAAAAATTACACTCTGTGCAAAAACAAATGTACTAACTTATGCACATGATTTATGGGAAAGGATCTTTTACGATGTTGCAAAAGATTATCCTGAAATTGAAACCGATTATGGACACGTTGATGCAGTTTGTATGTGGATGGTTAAAAATCCAGAATGGTTTGACGTTATTGTTACAGATAACATGTTCGGAGACATTATCACTGATTTAGGCGCAATGATTCAGGGAGGAATGGGAATCGCTGCAGGCGGGAATATCAATCCTTCAGGAACATCAATGTTTGAACCCATAGGAGGATCTGCACCAAAGTATACAGGTAAAAATATTATTAATCCTCTTGCTTGTATAGGAGCTGGTGCAATGATGGTCAAAGAATTAGGTGAAGAAAAATATGCATCCGATATTGAAAAAGCAATCATTAATACGGCAATTAAATTAGATTCTCTTTCAGCTGGGAAAATGGGAATGTCTACTGAAGAAGTTGGTGATTCAGTAGTTGAAGAATTATCTAATTTAAATGAGTGAAGATTTCACTTACCTAGAAAACCTTATATCAAATAGAAAAGTTGTAAGAAATTATAAAGAAATTGAATTTGACCCTGAAAAATTAAAAAATATTTCAAAATTTAGTGTAAAAATTCCTACTGCAGGATTTTCGCGCGGGATAGAAATTTTGCAAGTAACTAATAAACAAAACATTAAGAATATTGCTGAACATTTTAATGAGCTGGAGTATATCAAAAAAGGAAAGCCAAAGTGGATATCAAGTTCCATTTGTTTATTTTTTATCTTATTAAATGAAAATGCTTACCACCAGAGATACGAAAGTCCTGACAAGATTAAAAGCGTAAGTTCAAAAGATTGGGATATTCCTTATTGGTATGTAGATGCAGGTGCAGCAATGATGAATTGTATGCTATTAATTGAAGAGCAAGAATTAAAAAGTGGTTTTATGGGATTACACAATACAGATAGGGACGGCATTCATAAAATGTTAAATATTCCAAATACATATAAAATTATTGGAATGATAACTGCAGGAGTAGAAGATAATATTGAAATTGACAAAAAATCAAAAACAAAAATAAAGAAAAAACTAGTACATTATGAACAATTCAATAAATAAATATATTGAATCTTTAAATAATCCAGAATATAAATTTTTAATATCTCTTAAAAAAAATAGAAATAGAAAATCTGAAAATAAATCTATTGCTGAAGGGTACCGGGAAAACTCAAATTTAATAGATTCAAGCTTAAATGTTGATACTTTATATATCTGTCCAGAATTGTTTGTAGGTGAAAATAATGAAAAACTTATTAGAAAATTTGAAAATAAAAATATTCGAATTGTACAAGTAGCATTAAAAGTATTTAAAGAAATATCTTATCGTGATAAACCAGACGGAATAATTTCTATATTTGATGTAAATAAAAACAAGTTACCAAAAACAATATCTGGCCCTATTCTTATACCTGACCAAATTGAAAAACCCGGAAATTTAGGAACTATGATTAGAACATCAAAATCATTTGGTATAAATAATATATTATTATCTGATGAAATAACTGATGTATATAATCCTAATGTTATTAGAGCTTCAATAGGTCACTTATTTAATTCAAATATATCTAGTGGAAGTAATGATGAAATAATTTCATTATTGGAGGCTAATGATTACCAAGTACTGTTATTAGACCCGGAGGGAGATGAGAGTCTTGAAGGTTTTATTCCTAATCAGAATTTTGCATTAGTTGTTGGTGCTGAACAATATGGTATATCTGATAATTGGTTTAACTCTAATTACACTTCCCTATTTATTAGATCAACAAATAATGTTGACTCAATAAATGCATCTACAGCAGCAGCTATAGCAATGTGGGAGCTGACAAAATAATTGGAATTTATAAAAAATAAAAATATTGTTGTTTTAGATATTGAAACTACTGGAATAAAAGCTAATACTGACAAAATTATTGAACTTTACATGCTAAAAGTTTACAACAATGAAGTTGTAGAAGAATATCATTCAAAATTTAATCCTGAAATTGAAATTCCATTATTCATTTCAAATTTAACAGGGATATATCAATGGCATGTCAATTCCTCCCCCACAATTGACCAGGAAATTGAAAGTATTAAAACTTTTATAGGAGATTCTGTTGTTATAGGTCATAATTTAAAATTCGATTTATCTTTTTTAAATTATGACCTAATAAATAATGGGTTTGAAAATATTGCTAACGAAAATATAGATACTTTAAAGTTATCAAGAGCTCTGTTGAGGAATAAAGTTAGAAATCATAAACTATCTACATTAAGTCGTTACTTTAAGACAACTAATAAGAATGACCATAACGCAAAAGCCGATGTTTTAACAACTTATGAAGTATTTAAAAATCTTGCTAGTGATGAAAGAATTATAAATAAGGAAAGCATTTCACATTTAAATTCTTTTTTAAACGAAGTTGATGATGAACTGAAAGTTCAATTTTCCTATGAAGATATACCTAATTCAATAGGTATTTATTGTTTTTTGCAAAATAACAAAATTCAATATGTAGGAAAATCAAACAATCTAAGAAATAGAATTGGATCACACCTAAGTTATGCGAGAAGCTATAAGTCAAATAAAATAGTAACTAATTCAAATAATTTAAATTTTATTGAATTGGATAGTGAATTAATAGCACTAATTGCAGAGCATAGAATAATTAACTTTTCCAAACCAACTTACAATAGAAGCGGTAAAGTACCAAAAAATATTTATTGGGTTAAGTTAAAAAGTAATAAACTCAGACTTGAAATTTCTAAAATTGAAAA
Source organism: uncultured Candidatus Actinomarina sp. (assembly GCA_902595195.1). Taxonomy (GTDB): domain Bacteria; phylum Actinomycetota; class Acidimicrobiia; order Actinomarinales; family Actinomarinaceae; genus Actinomarina. The sequence continues at coordinate 12,749 of CACJPC010000003.1, forward strand.
TACAAAAAATACACTTTACAAATTTGGACCTTTTATAAGTTACTCGAAAGCAGTTAATTATAAAAAGTCTATAGAAGAAATATTTCAATTAATAAAGTGTAAGAAAAATAATGCAAGAAAAGAGATATGTGATATTTCATTATTATTAAATTCTCAATGCGCTTGCATAGAAAATTTCAGTTTAGAAAATTACTTAATCCAAAAAAATGAAGAGTTTAAAAATTATTTTGAGAATCTAGATATAAATATTTCAGAAATAAAAAAATTAATTAAGAATTTCTCTAAAAATTTAGAATTTGAAAATGCTCAAAAATACAAATTATTATTATCCATACTTGTGGAACACCAAGAATTTTCAGATTTATTTAATAAAATACTACAAAATAATGAAGACCTTAATTCAAAGCTATCAAATCATGGAATTAAGATTCAAGGAAAACAATTTTTTTTAGAAAATTTTTACGATTCTAATAATTTATTTGAAATAAATAATTTGAATGAGGAATACTCTTTTCAACATTTCTTAAGTGAACTTCAAATAATTTTGCGTTACCTAAGAAAATCAGAAGCTAATACAATAGTATTATGAGTTTATTTTTTGAATCTGACAATCTAACGCTTGGTTACGGCAATCAACTTGTAATTAAAAATCTAGATATTTCTTTAAACTTTTCAAAAAATTATGAAATTACAGGAAAAAATGGTTCGGGGAAAACTACGCTAATCATGTGTATAAGTAATAATTTTATAGGAAACACTTTTAACTCTAATATACGCAGAAAAGACTCTTCATTAATGGAAATTGGCTCTTCCCCATCCCTCATGCCAGAGCTTTCTTTACTGGAAAATATTAAATATTTTTTATTTAACGACAATATAAATGAAAAGATGATAACGAATGTTCTTAATAAATATGGACTAGAAAGTTTTAAGAGTGATCTAGTTAGAGATTTTTCAAGTGGAATGATTAAGAGAAGTGAAATTGCAATTGCAGACCTTAAAAACCCAAAGGTGCTTTGTATTGATGAGCCCAGGGTATATCTTGATGAAAACGGAGTTGACCTATTACTAAATCTTATTACAAAAAGAGAAAAGGAAGGTAGTACTTCCATTCTGTCTAGTCAAGAAAGTATTGGTGCATTTACGTCAATTGAAAGGTCATTTAATTTAAATGATTAAAAAATACATTATAAAAAAAGAGCTAAATATGGAATTTAGAAATAATACATCTTTATTTCTAATTACTCCCACAATGTGCGTTTTAATAATAGTTTTTCCCATTTTGTCAGAAAATAGATTTCGTGTTGAAAATGATATATTTTTGATTGTTGAGCTTTTATTTTTAATTATATTTACAACACTTTTTTCAATCAGAAACCCACTAAATGAACAGAAATTAATAAAAGAACTAAATTTTGGTTCTATAAAGAAAGTAGATTATTTTTATAGCAAGACATCCTCAGAATTAATAATTTTTTATCCACAAATAATCATTTTGTTAATTCTCTTTTCAGGTTTTACAAACACTTCGTTAAATTCATCTTTATTACATATATGTTTATCAGTTTTATTTTTTTGCTTGAACACAATCATGATAAATTTATTTTTCCAAATTTTTACTTCTTTCAGTAATAGATTTGTGCAATTTACATTGATTGTTCCTATTTATATTGGTTTTGCAATTTTAATTGCACCCCTCTGGTTAGGTGTAAATCAAGAAATAAGTAGTATTTATTTACTGATGTTTTTAGGAATAACTATGGTAATTTACTCTTTCACTAATTTTTATTTAAGAAAATCATAATGATGCTATATGGACCTCTATTAGTTTGGATCGCCGTAGCGTCTTTTGGGCCTTACGATGTCACCCAAGGTATTTCATCAAAATTGTTATACGTTCACGTACCTACAGTTTGGGTTGCATATTTAGGTTACTCGCTCACTTTTTTGTACTCGCTTTTATATTTCTTTACCAAAAAAGAAAAATACGATTCACTTGCAATTGCTAATGCAAAATCTGGTGTAATTTTTACCATTGTTACTTTACTTTCCGGATCATATTGGGGAAAGCTCACCTGGGGAACATGGTGGGTATGGGGTGATGCAAGGCTTAATTTAACAGCAATACTTTTACTAGTTTATTTGGGTTACATAGCCTCAAGACAATTCAATAAAGATTTAGCCAAAACTGCAAAAAATTCATCAATTATTGGAATCTTTGGAATTATACAAATTCCAATTTTGCATTTCAGTGTTATATGGTGGAGATCTGTTCACCAGCAAGCAAGCATATTAAGTCAGGAAACTGTTGCTTCAGGTGATGCACCTATGTCTAGTGATATCCTTGTAACTCTACTAATTAGTGTTTTACTAGTAACACTTGTTCATATTTTCCTTACTAAAAGATTCAGAATATCAAATGATATATCGTGGGAAGATTATTTAAATCCTCAATCAAGAGCTAAAATTTAAGTAGAGTGAAAAAAAATCTATTAATTGTCCTACTGGGCATTGGCTTGATTATTTATGCAAGTACTGTAATTGCATCTAGAAATACTATTTACTATTACACAACCTCAGAGACTTTGGGAATAGAAATATCAAATGAAGAGAGAATAAAACTTGGAGGATTTGTTGTAGAAGATTCTGTCACTAAAGATGGAGAATTTACGCTTTTTACAATAACTGATGGGAATAAAGATATTGATATTGTGTTTGATGGATTTGTTCCTGAACTATTTCAGGAAAATATGGGTGTAATTCTTGATGGAGTATTTGATGATAACTTATTCCTTGCTGACGACATGTTAGTTAAGCATGATAATGAATATGTTTCAAGCGATGGCGAAACATATAATGTAGAAAATTACTCAGAATGATATACAATCTCGGTATTTTAATTAGCTGGTTAAGCTTTTCGATTTTAATATATCTGTTTTTTACTGAAAGCAAATATAGAGTTCATTTGCTTGTTCGAATAAATCTATTTTTACAAATTTTCTTATTTTGCTTATTGGAAATAGGCTTGTTCTTAAATGACTTTTCTGTGTCCTATATAGCCAATTACTCAGCAGTTTCTACTCCCCCGCTTTATAAGTTTGCATCCTTGTGGGGTTCTCTTGATGGTTCAATTTTATTGTGGAATTTATGTTTGAGCATATTTATGTTCTTTTATCTAAAGTACTATAAAATTGAAAATTCAAATCTAGACATAAAAATATTTTCATTTATAACTATATTTTTTGTTGGTTATACAGTTTTCAGTTCCTCTCCTTTTGCGGGATGTATTGAATTAGCAATAGTTGGTTGCAACAAATCAACCTTAATTCCATTTCAAAATACCCTTATGAGTGATTTAGGAAGAGGACCAAATCCTTTATTACAAAATCACCCCTTGATGGCCATTCACCCTCCAATGCTTTATATAGGTTATGTAGGTATGACGCTTCCTTTTGTTGCAGCTACTAGTCGTTTGTTCAAAAGAGACCAATCAGATGACTGGATTGAGGTAGCTGAAAGAACAACCTATGTTCCTTGGTTATTCTTAACAATTGGTATAACTTTGGGCGCAGCATGGTCATATGAAGTTCTAGGTTGGGGCGGTTACTGGGCTTGGGATCCTGTTGAGAACGTATCATTTATCCCATGGCTGCTTGCAACTGCATTTTTACACTCGTCAAAAATTCAAAAATCTAGCAATACATTATTAAATTGGAATTACATACTCGTTGGACTAATGTTTCTTTCTACAATTTTTGGAACATTTGTTACAAGATCTGGAGTTTTAATATCAGTTCATGCTTTTTCAAATGGAAATATCGGTACTTATCTATTATTTGGTCTTACGATTTTTAGTTTGTTATTTATATTTATTGGTTCAAAGAATATTGAATACTTTTCTGATTCTAAAAAAATTACTAATTGGTTTGGAAAGTCAGGTTTTTTTGTTTTGAATAATATCATCTTGTTTTCTTCAGCTTTAGTGATATTTATTGGAACAATATTCCCATTATTTTATGAAACCATCTATGACAGACAAATTACTATTGGTAGAGCTTATTACGATATTCTCGTAGGCCCAATGTTATTAGTTTTACTAGGCTTAATGATTTTCTCTATAAAGCTTACAGTAAAAAATATAAATTTAAATTCTTGGTTTAATGAGAACTCTAATTTACTAAATTTATCACTAGTAATAGCTATATTTTTCCTAATAAATTTAAACAATAGTTATTTTTTAGTAGTTACCGTTGCTGCATCTGTAATTCTTATTCTTTTAACAATTAAAAATATGGTTAAAAGAATAAGAATTACAAACACTAATAAAACATACTGGACAGGACAAATAGCTCATTTGGGTATAGCTGTCTTCGCACTTGGTATTATTTTAAATGTAACACAAAGCTACTCAACTGAAAAGGAAATCAATTCTTTTCAAGAATTTGAATTTAATAACACATCTTTTTTCGTATATGACTCTATAGAAGAAAATAAACCAGAAAAAACAATTATCAAACTTCCAATATCAAATGAGATTACTACAAAATATACTTCTCTAAACATATTTAGAAATTCTTCACAACAAGCTATTAGTTCGCCTGCTGTATTTAGATCTTTGGTTAACGATATCTATATAACTGTAAAATTTATAGATGATGATAGTTATAAATTAATAGTTAGGAACAACTACGGTATTTTAATTATGTGGATTGGTTTATTTATATCCTCGATTTCATTTATTCCAAGGTTAAAAAAACGTGTATAAAAAGTACTTAACATTCGCTCTAATATCTATTTTGTTATTAGTTCCATTATTTCTTCCAGATGATGAATCAAGATTTGATGAATGGAGTAAGTCCTTATTATGCCCTGTATGTCAAGGTGAGACTATTTATGATTCTCCTTCTGAATATGCAGACGACATGAGGTCTATTCTTCAAGAACAAATAAACAACAATATGACAGATAATGATATTTATGAGTTTTGGGTCACTAGATATGGTGAGAAAATAATTACAAATCCTATTGAAAGAAATTATGAAGTTGTTTTGATTCCATTATTTTTAGTTTTGATATTCATATACATTTTTTTGAGGAAATTATATGTTAAAAAATAAATGGTTTTATTCATCAATTTTTATTATTTTATTTCCAATTTTTCTATTTGTTAATCTACAAAACAATACTGAGAATTCATCAAATCAATCAACAAACTTGGACGAAGTTTCAAATCAAGAAATGGAAAAAGTAATTGAACTGAATCCCGACATAATGCCTATGAGAATAGCACTAGCTAATAGGTATTTTGAAGCATTTGATTATTCAAGTGCCTTACCCCACTTCATGTATGTTGCTGAAAATTCTAATGACATAGATTTAAAAAGTCTGTCATTATCTCAAATTGGTTGGATGGTATATGAGTCTGGAGATATAAATACATCTTTAAATTATATAAATGAGGCACTAAGAATATCCCCAAAGTCATTATTAGCTGAAACTTATAAAGGAATTATTTTAATTCAACAAACAGATACAAGAGATGAGGGAATACTTATTTTGAATTCATTACGTAATAATCCTTCATTATCGGAAGAAGATTTGTCAATTATTGAAGAGATTTTGGAAATTTATGAAAGTTAGATTTGTTTTATTACTTTTTTTTATTATCTCATGCTCCGTAGATACTGAAGATTCGAAGATTGAAATTGATCAAAGTATTTTTAACAATCTTATAACACTTGAAACAAATGAAAGTTTAACAATTGATACGTCAAACTATGTGATTATTAATTATTGGGCATCATGGTGCCTTGAATGTATTGAAGAACATCAATACTTAATTGAATTATCAAAGACAAGAGGCTTGACTGATAAAGTTATACTTGTATCTTTCCAAGATTCTATTGAGAACTCAATAGACTTTCTTAATGAATACGGAAGAGGAGATATAATTTACGCAATCGATACTGAAAGCAAGCTAGCTATCTATTCAGGGGTTTTTGGTGTTCCTGAAACGCATATAATTTTAAATAATAAAATAGTAAAAAAATATATTGGTCCTCTTTCTTTAAGTGATTTAGAAGAAATAATAAATTCTTATTCAAATGAATGATATATGCAATTAAAATAAGAAATGTGAGATGGATAATCGCGATTTATCGAGGAAAGTCCGGACTCCGTAGAGCATAGAGCTGGGTAACTCCCAGGCAAGTAATTGACGGAAAGTGCAACAGAAAATATACCGCTTGTTTACGCAAGTAAGGGTGAAAAGGTGGTGTAAGAGACCACCAGTAGTTTAAGTAATTAAACTAGCTTGCAAACCCCTCTAGGAGCAATACTAAGAAGCAATTAATCTGCTCGGTTAATAATTGCGGGTAAGTAGCTAGATATATTTGGTAACAAATATACAAGATGGATGATTATCATGCGCATTGCGTATACAGAATCCGGCTTATAGTTTCACAAAACTCGGGTGCCTCTTTATGAGGCACCCACCTAAAAAAAATATCAAACTATTATTGTTTCATGACAAAATTTTCATACTTCTTAGGATCAGAACAATGGCAACCAGAAGATTTAATTAAACATGCTGAAATTGCTAAAGAAGCAGGATTTGAAATGTTAACAATTTCAGAGCATTTTCATCCATGGGTTGATGATTATTCTGCATCAAATTTTACATGGTCAACTTTAGGTGCACTTGCTAACAAAATTCCTGATTTAGACCTTGGTACAGGTGTTACAACTCCACTTTGGAGAATGCATCCTGGAGTAGTAGCGCAGGCAGCGGCGACTGTTGATAGACTATCATCTTCAACTTTTCATTTAGGAGTTGGTACTGGAGAAAATATAAATGAGGGCCCTCTTGGATATGACTTTCCTAAATACGAAGAAAGAAAAAACAGACTAATTGAATCGTTAACAATTATTAGAAGACTTCTAAATGGTGAAAAACTTTCTTTCAATGGAGAATATTATAAAACTGAAAAAGCAAAGTTATACTCTCCCCCATTAAAACATATACCTATATGGTTAGCTGCTGGTGGTCCTAAATCAGCTCAAGTGGCTGCTGAATATGCAGATGGTCTTATGATTAGCGTCAAAGATCCTAAAGATTCTTACGAAAGAGTTATAGACCCGGCTAAAGAAAAAACATCAGAATTAAAAAAAGACAACCTATCAGTTCATACATATAGATGGACAATGTTTGCAGAAAATGATGATGACGCGTGGACTGCATTAAGATCATGGAGAGGTTTACGTGCACCCAGCAGGCTTCAACAACTAGATCCAGAAGCTTTGAGACTTGAAGCAGATAGTTTTCCTAAAGAAGAAATCATGGGTAAATTTTCAAAAGCTTCAACGATAGATGAACTGTATGAAATTTATAAGCCGTTGGTTAATGAATTTGACTCAGAGATTGTAACAATTCAAATCTCTTCAATAAACCAAGAAGAAACAATCAGGCTATTAGGTAAAGAACTTTTACCCAAACTGCGTAAATAAATTGTTAACTTATTTAATAATTGGTTTTACCGGAGGCATGTTGTCTGGTCTTCTTGGAGTAGGTGGAGGTGTAATTTTTGTCCCACTATTGACATATCTAACAAAAATAGATTTTAAAACTAATACAGGAATTTCTTCACTTGCGGTCGTCTTTGTTGCTTCAGCGAGTAGTTTAACTTACATTTTTAATGATTTTAATAAAGGTTCAAATCTTGTACTTGCAACCCTTGTGATAATATCTGGTGGGGTTGTTGGTGGATATTTAGGAAGTAAGTTAACTCCTAGAATAAATACAAAAGTTTTAATAAGAATTTTTTCTTTATTACTTATTGCAACAGCTTACAGAATGATTTTCTCAACATCAGTTAATGCAATATATGAAAACAACTTATTTCTTTATTTTTTAGTTGGATTTGTATCTGGAATTGGATCGGGATTGCTAGGAATAGGCGGAGGGATAATAAGAATTCCAATGTTAATCCTACTTGGAGGTTTTGAACAAATTATTGCTCAAGGTATTTCTTTAATTACTACAGTTCCTACAGCATTAACAGCTGCTATTACAAAAATCCGTAAAAATAAAGATTCAGTTAAAAATGGTCTTTATGTTGGAATTTTTGGTAGCACTGGGTCTGTAATTGGTGGTAATTTTGTTTTTAATATTTCTGAAAGTATCTTAAATATTAGTTTTGGTATATTCTTAATTTTTGTTTCAATAAATATGTTTTTTACATCAAAGTAATTTTCCATTTTTTAAAAACAATTTCAAATTTTCAAAATTTTTAAATTTAGTAATTAAATATAAGATGCCTATTAAATTTAAAACTATTTCAATCTGTGAAGACAAAACAATAAAATTTTGTTCTTTTTCAAAAAAAGGATATAAGAAAATACTCTGATTTGTCCATGTAAAACTGAGAACTAAATATAAAAAGGCACCAATTGAAAACAATAAAGCGTTGCTTCTAATTTTTGAACCACGTTTAGTAATAATCATTATTAAGAAAAACAAACAAACATTAAACAGTAAGCTATGGCCTAAAAATTGAGTTTTATTAGAAATTCCAAAGTTATAACTTAATGAATCAAGTATCAAGGGATATAAACTTCCTATGATTATAAATCTTAAATCGGCTGCATAATCCTTAAAGATATAACGAAAAAGAAATATAGAAATACTTGATGTCCAGATTATCATATTTCGTCTAAGGCTTCATTTGCTAGCTGGTCTGCTCTTGAGTTGAATTCTCTTCTAATATGATGAATTTCAATATCTTCAATTTGTTCTATTAACTTAAGGCTTTTTTCATAGTGAGTTTGTAATTTTTTTGATTTAACTTTATATTCCATGTTTACTTGCTGAACCACTAATAAGGAATCTAAAAATATTCTTACATTATTTACTTTGTTTTCAACACAATACTCTAAGGCAGCAATCAATCCTAAATACTCAGCTACATTATTTGTGTTAATTCCAATCTTTTTTTTAATAGTGTCAATTTCCACTTTATCTTTGTTAATAGATACTCCGATAGAAGCATCACCAGGATTAGAGCGAGAAGCTCCATCACAATATATTTCATACATTAAATAACCACACCCTGACAATATGGGCACTGATTATATTTAGAATCAACGATTTTATCTAACTCACTGGATGTTAGGCTAACTCCGCAACAACCACACTGATCCTCATTTTTATATGCAGCAATTATCTCTACCCCATTATGCTTTAATTGATCGTAAAGTTTTACAATATCCTCTGGAAAAGAATTGAGTAATTTTGATTTGCTAATTTCGAGGTCGTTTATTTTCACATCTAAATCTTTCCATTCAGATTGTATTTTTTTAGAATATTCAATTAATTCGGGTTTTAATTCCTCCAATGATTCTTCTATTTTTGAATAATCTATCAGATCTTCCGAATTTAATTCATTTAGCTTATCAAGTGATTGACTCAAATCATTCACATTTTTTTCAACATTTGACTTTTGTAAATTAAAATTTTGTAGTTCCCCAGCATCAAGTTTAGGATTTTGAAGTTTTTCTAAAATATTTTTTAATTTGTTTTCGTTTTCTAATATTTGCTTATCAATGCTCTTTTTTTCTTCAAAATAACTGGTAAGGTCTTCTTTCTTTTTGTTTAAAAGAGAAGTGCTTTCATTATATTTTTTTTCTAAATTTTTTAATATATTTACACTATCCCCTTGGGACTTTTCTGCAATTAATTTAAATATTTCGTTATCTAAATTTTGTAAATCAATCAAATTACTTAACAAAAAAGGTTCATTCATAATACTTATTATAAAAATACTCGAGCTGTGTTCCTAACTGATTACTTAAATTGTTAACGAATCTTGTCATTCCCGGAATTTCAGTTGATAAGTGATTAACTTGAATTAATCCTAAATGTGTTTCGTCGCCTTTTAATAGATATCTATGAGAAATATCACCAGTAATGAAAACATCGACTTTAGATATAATTTCTTCTAAAAATTGGGTACCTGATCCAGGCAAGATTGCGATTGTATTTATCTCCTTAATTTCCTGGAAATATTCGTTTGTTCTTACAATTTTTGTATTAAGTTTCGATTCAACAATTGCTTTAAGTTTACTGTTTGATGTTTTAGTTATATTTCCATAACGGCCAGCTCCAAATTTTCCAATAGTATGAGCAAAAACTTTAGTATCTGTAATGCTGAATAAATCAACTAATGAGTCTGCATTTCCGCCATTGCAAACGTCTTGTGCAGTATGGATGGTAATAATATTTAATCCTAATTCTCTACATTTCGCTGTTAACAGGTCATCTTCAAAAGTTTCAGTACCATCATCTTTTAAAATTTTTTTAAGTGGAGGTGGGTGGTAGGTAATTAAAGTGTTGATGTTGTTGTTAGTTGAATAATCTAAAACAGAGTTTTCTAATTCATGTGCAACAGCTACTCCATTTACTTTTGAATCTTCTGAACCAACAGTTAACCCTACAAAATCATCATCAAAAGCATACTCAAGAGGAACTAATGAATTTACATTTTCTAGTAATTTACCAACATTCACTTAATTAATAGTAATAATAAATTTATAAAGATTTAGCAGTTTTTTTATTGTGATAATTTGCCCAAAATACAAGTAATGTAGGCAAGATTAGAATTGATGCAACCAGTGCAAAACCCAAAGCAACAACAACAACTTGTCCCATTTGTTGAAATGGTTTTAGTGATGAAGTCATCAAAATACCAAAACCTGCCATAGTCGTAAATGCTGAGCCGAACAATGAACCGCCAGTTGTCTTTAAAGTTGTCTTAACTGCCTCAACTGGATTAGGAGCTATCAAGAGAGTTTCTCTAAACCTATTAGTTACATGAATTACAAAAGGTACCCCAATACCAATAGCTAATCCTGACAATGTTGAAGTAACAGGATTAAGTGGAATATCAAGAAAATACATGCCTAAGTATGTACCCATCACAATTGCAACAACTGGAAGAATTGTAATGACACCAAGAAATGGTTTTCTAATGTCAATTAAGTAATAAAGGATTAAGAAAGTCATTGAAGCTAAAATTGCAAATATAAGTGATTGAAATTGTGATTCAGAAATTAAATCGCTCACACTTTGAGTAACAATTGCATCGTTAGTAGCCGCAATTGAAACACCAAGAGAAGATAATGGCGTAAATGCATCATATATATCATCTCTTAATTGGGCTGCACCTAAAGAACCTGCAGAAGTTGTAATTCTTACTTGTTGCGCAGTAACTGTACTTTCTTCATTAAAGTAAAGACTCGCTAAGAATGCTTCTGGGTCAGTACTTACAAGATACTCATAAAGTCCTTGTACGTCGCCGGAGTCTTTGACTCTCAATGCATCTAAACCTTGAGATCCAGACATTAAATCAACACCAAAAGATCCGAGTGTTCCTAAAAGCTCCATGTCTGGCATAGCTGGTGGTGCTCCAGGAGCTGATCCTTGTGGAGCTAATAACTGTCCGACTGTACCAATAACAGATTCGGCTGCAACGTTTCCAGCATAAACTACAATATTTTCCTTATCGCTCAGATTGTTAATTGATTCAATAAGTGCATTGTGTATTTCTGGAGTTGCTAAATTTTCTCCCTCAATTAAGACTGCAGTAGTTTCTCCAAATCCACCACCAAATTCTTCAGTTAATAAATCAAGAGTTTGCACAACTGGATCATCCTCAGGAAGAAAATCTGTAAATTCAAATATTGTTTCTAAGTTGGTAAAACTGAAATAACCGTAACCAGAAATAGCTACTAACAATGCTAAGGCTACCAATTTAAGTCTCTTAGGTATAATTCCACTAGATGCAGCAATTTTGTTTAATACACTTTCGCCAGATGATGAAAAAGCCTCTGTACTAATATTTCCTTTTGTTTCAGCTCTTTTATCTAATAAAGTTCTTATTGCAGGTACAAAAGTCATTACAAGAAAAAAGGCAAAGAATATTCCTGTAGAAACTAATATGCCAAAATCTTTTAATTCAGGTAGTGGGGAAACTATATTTGTTAAAAAACCAACTATTGTTGCAAGCGTTGCAAGCGTTAGTGCAATACCTACAGATTTAAGTGTTGATGAAGTGGATCCAATTATTGAGTTACCTGAACCAATCTCTTCCCTATATCTTGAAGTAAAGTGAATAGCATAATCAACACCAAGACCAATCAAAATAATTGGGGCAATTTGAGATACCTGATTTGGTGCACCAATTATGTCTAAATAGCCAGGTCCGAGTATTGTTCCTGCGCCTTGCATCCAGCCTATTGAGAGAAGTATTGCACCTAAGCTTAAAAGTAAATCACTAAATGTTCTTCTTCCAGATTTAAGAATACCGAAACCTTTCCTTGGCCTAATGAAAAATATATAGGCAAGAACAACAAGAATGATGATGAATGCTTGGCCGAATAATATACCTATTTCCTCAAGAAAATCATCGCCTTCATTACCAAGCAAAAGTCCAAAAGAAAAACCAGAGACTTTTATATCTCCAATTGAAATTTCCGACAGTGCATCAGAAAGAGCTACCTCCATACGAGGCTGTTCGATAAATGCTCCATCTGAACCACCGAATTCTTGAACAATTAACGAACTGTCTATAGTAACGATTGCTAATCCTGCTGATGCAGTTGTTTTATCTTCATCATAAGTTGATGACAAAAGTGCAGCAGCAAAAGCTTTGAATTCTGGAGGCATTTGACCATTGGCTTGGTTATAAAGTTGTTTAAATTGTTCATCTGACATGGCACTGACATTTAGAGTCGGATTAAATGCTTTAGCAAAGTCAACTGGTGCAAAGAAACCTTGTACAGCACCTCCTTGATCTTTAACTAAATATGGGTATATTTCACTCTGTAAAACTGCTTTATTAATTTCTTGCCATGCAAGGTATCCATCAACAGTAAGAACATCTTCGCCACTTACAATAATTTGGAAAACTGATTGTGAACCTGATGTTTGGAAGTACTCGCCTAATTTAGACTGGGCTTGAATTTCCGGAGTATCGAGTTCTCCACCAAAACTTGTACTTAATTCTTCGGCTTGACCTGCCATATAACCAAAAAAACCAGTAAAAAGAACAACAACAAGTATTGTGATAACAGGTCTTTTCGTTGCAGCTGAAGAAAAAAAGTTTGTTAAAAGTTTCATAAATCTAAAGACTACATTAAAAATTAATTTAGCGGTACTTTATTAATGTTAAATTAATGTAAATCTACGAAAAACTTAAAATAATAATATGTTTTATGCACTGTTAACTTCAATGATATTGAATTTTTCAATCTCACCAGATATGAATCATGAAAACGAAAATCATTACACTAAAAATAAAATTGATAATTACGACATAATTACTATTTCTCAATCTGGAAGTCTTTTCTATAGTGTTACAAATCAAATTTTAGAAAGCGTAAATAATTTAAATACGAATGTTACTTTTATAGGAAGAGCAAATGTTGGCCTTGAATCAACAACATTTGCTAATAATGAAATAAATTTAACTACATTAGATAATTTTTTATACAACTTATCTATCAAAACAATCGAATCTTCGGTCGTAGATTACTTTTATGATGAAGAAAGTGCTCAAGCTATTAGAGACAACAAAATAGTTATTTCTGAATTAACTGCAAGCAGGTATGAATTAAATGTTGGCGATTATGTAAATCTTGTTGGACTTAATAGTGAAATTATTCCAATTGAAGTAGGTAAGGTCATTAAGGATTCCAAAATAGGCTGGTTTGAAGGGGTTGTAAATAAAGAGTTAGGTTTTAAATTAGGGATTTATAGAAATATCCAAGCGATTATTTGGGATAGTCATATAAATGAAAATTTTTTGATTGAACTTCATAAAAATATTAATTACAGAAAAGTTAAATTAACTTTTAGAGAAAATAGAGTTAATAAAAATTGGGTTCTTCCAACGGCACTAGTAAAAGAAATGTTTGGAGATTTTCAAATAAAAGAACGTGACGGCGTATGGATTACAACAGAACCTGAATGGAGAGAAGAAAATATTCAAAATAAAAGAATGCCTATATTGGGAATTACACGATGTCACAGATTAATGTGGGAACCGCTTGAGGGTGCATTAAATCAAATTCTTGAAGAAGGCCTTGAAAAATATCTATCAATTGAAGAATGGAGATCTTCTGGCGGATGTTATGCTCCAAGAAGAATCAACAGGTTTGAAGCCGGAGGCAGTATTTCAAGGCATGCTTGGGGAATAGCAATTGATATAAACACAAAATCTGGTTATCCGCCTAGAGTAGTTGAAATATTTAATGACTGGGGTTTTGCCTGGGGAGGTACGTGGACATCTCCTGATGAGATGCATTTTGAACTACGAGATTTATCAGCCAGTGTTTCTAAGACCAGCAGCTAAACCATTAATAGACAGTAAAAGAGCATTGTTTTCAAACTGACTTAACTCTTTTTTCCTCATTTTTTTCATAAGAGAAACTTGAATCAAAGACAGAGGATCGAGATAAGCATTTCTTATATTTAGAGTATTTTTTAAAACTTCATTATCATTTAAAAGTTCAGAATTTTGTTTTATTTGTTTAATCATTTTTATAACTAATTTTGACTCAACCAATATATCTTCATAAACATCTTGATACTCCTCCCCTACCAGTTCATCAACGTATAATTTAGAAATTTTTAAATCAGATTTAAATACAGTCATCTCTATATTGCTAATTAAGTTTTGAAAAAAGTTAGATGTTTCATAAATACGCCTAACTTTCTGTATTCCATATTTACTAATGAGACTTTCAAATGCTGTTCCAGCACCATACCAGCCGGTTAGTGTATTACGTGTTTGGGCCCAGCCAAATACCCACGGAATAGCTCTGTAGTTGTCTAATGAAGTAACTTTATTTGATCTTTTTACAGGTCTAGAGCCGATATTTAATGTTGATAGTAAGCTTACGGGCGTAACATTCTCAAAATAATTGATGAGATTATTCTTATCTACAAGACTTCTGTATTTTGAATAGGAATTATGAGATAACTCTTCAAATATATTTTCATATTTCAAGTTTGATTCAAGAGTGCTTGAAGAAGTATTAATAAATGCTACAGAACCTAATTTAAGATTTTCAAAAGCTAAGTAATGAGTAGAGTATTTATCCGATATAACTTCTCCTTGTTCTGTATATCTAATTTGAGAAGAAATAGTTCCTTTTGGTTGAGACATTATTGAATTATATGTTGGACCACCGCCCCTACTTATAGTGCCACCTCTACCATGAAAAAAATTAATATTAATATTATTTTTCTTAGCTATCTTAAATAGCGAAATTTGAGCTTTATAAACATTCCATTGTGATGCAATTATTCCACCATCTTTGTTTGAGTCTGAGTAGCCAAGCATAACTTCTTGGTTATTCCTTTTTAAATTCTTTATAAATTTATTGTATTTTTTATTTTTTAGCATTTCATCAAGTATCAAATGTGATGATTGTAATTCTTCTATTTCTTCAATTAGAGGTGTTAGTGATGGAATATTTTTTTCTGGAATCAATGAAGTGCATAAATTGAATAAATTTAACAAATCTTGGTGAGATTTAGTCATAGATAAGATAATAGAATTGAATACCTTCTGGCCATAAATGTTTTGTAGTTCAGGTATTTCTTTAATTAAATAAATGAAGTCTTTATATATTTTTCCTTTTTTTGAATTAATAACTGAAGAATTTTGACGAATATCTAAAGCAACGCCATGAAATTCAAATTGTTTTACATAATCAACAAAATCATCTAACTTAGATATTCTAAAATTCTTTCCAAAGACTTCATTAACGCTACTTTGGAAAATTTCCATATCTTCTAAGAATTCATTAAAAGATTTATAGCCTTTATTATTAAGCTGAAAGTTTTCTAATCTATGAAAAACTAATGAAAGAAAAATTCTAAATGGTTCGTCGAAATTTATTTTAGAGTAATGATCAAATTCTTTGTTCAATGAAATTGAGTAATTTTTAATTCTTCTTTGTAAACGATTGGGACAGTCAACAAAATTTGTTGAAACACTAAAATCATCTGACAATTCAATGATTTTTTCTTTATAAATACTAATAATTTGATTTGAGTATATCTTTAATGCTTCTTTTGTAACTTTAGTAGTTACATATGGATTACCATCTTTATCTGCTCCAACCCAAGAACCAAAACTAATATTAAAATTAGTGCTGCCTTTCATAATATCTGGATCTGAAATAATATCGTCATAAACATTTCTGTATAAAATGTCTAAATAGAAAATTAATGACTTGACTTCATCTAATGGATTTGGTTTTGTAGACCTTGTATCTCTTGTATACCAAAGTTGTGCAATCAATCCATTGATTTCTTTCATATTATCAGAGTTGTTATTTTCTATAATTTCTCCAATTTTGTAAATTTTCTTTAATGTTGACTGTCTAGAACTTTCAGTAGGATGAGCAGTAAATACAGGAGTGAAAGTTAAATTTTTTTTACTAGATTTTTTTATCCTAATTTTTTTATTTTCTAGAAAATGTTCACGAAAAACCTGTTCGGCTATATTTGACAAATAAAAAAATATTGTGAATGACTTGGTTATGACGTAAATCTCTTCTGGTTTTAAATTTTTAAGAAGACTGAAAATATCATTTAAATATTTTTCATTTTGAGTTGACCTGTATTTTTTTGATTTTTGTCTAATTTCTTCGACTATTTTGTAGTATTTTATCCCAGCTTGTTGTTTAATTACATGACCTAATTCATTACCAAGAAGTTTTATCGTATTAGGCAGAGTGTCGAATTGAATTGATATGTTATAACCTCTCAGTACTTTGAATAAAGTCACTTCCAGTAGTATCAAAAATAATGGTCTTTATTTTTGAAAAATCGATATCTGAAAAATTAGAATGTGGTGTTAGCACTAATAGCATGTCATAGTTATCGAATGAATTTATTTCATCTTCTTTGTTAATTGCTTTGCCAAACACTGAGAATTCTTTTACAAAAGGGTCGAAATAAGATACATCAACTTTCTTTTCCAAAAGTAATTCAGTTATATCAATAGCTGGAGACTCTCTCATGTCACTAATATCATTTTTGTAAGCTACTCCCATTAATAATATTTTGGAGTTATTCAATATTTTTCCATTTTTATTAAGAATTTCACTGATTTGACCAACTACATATGCAGGCATTGAGTTATTAATTTCTTGAGCTAACTCAACAAAGCGGACTGGTTTTCCTATCTGACGTGTTTTAAAAGATAGATATTCTGGATCAACTGGGATACAGTGCCCTCCAACACCCGGTCCAGGTTTAAATGATTCAAAACCAAATGGTTTTGTTTTCGCAGCATTTACTACCTCCCATATATCGATATCAAGCATTTTGCACAACATAGCCAATTCATTAATTAGAGCTATATTCACATGTCTGTATGTATTTTCGAGCAACTTAACCATCTCTGCTTCTTTAGTGCCTTTTACCAAAACTATATTTTCAATTATTGACTCATAAAAAGATTGGATTTTTTCAGTTGAAATATCATTGATTCCGCTAACTACCTTTGGGGTGTTTTTAAATTTCCAAACTTTATTGCCTGGATCAATTCTCTCTGGTGAGTACCCAACAAAAAAATCTTCACCTGCTTTTAATTTTGAAGTATTTTCTAAATTAGGAATTAGAACCTCAATAGTTGTACCAGGATAAGTAGTAGACTCAAGAATTATTACTTGGTTTTTAACTAAATTTTCACCGACAGTTTTGGCAGCATTAATTACAAAAGATAAGTCAGGTTGATAATCAGTTAAAGGTGTTGGAACACTTATTACTATATTTTGGCATTTTGAAAGTAATTCACTATCTAATGTTGAATGAAAGTTATTAAGGGCATTAGATAATTCATCATTTAATATATCTTCTATAGGAGAGATTCCTTTGTTAATCATTTCAACTCTTTCAGGGTTAATGTCATAACCAATGACTTTAAGGCCTTGGTTTGATGACTCTACTGCTAATGGAAGACCTACATAACCAAGCCCAACTACTCCTAAGTCATATTCAAATTCATTGTTACTTGTCATTAAAATCCTCAAATATCCTCTCAGAGGTTTTGCCGTCCCATAATTCTATTTCTTTGTAAGAGGCAAGTTTAGTATTTAAAGAATCGTTAATTTCACTAATAATATTTTTATTCACTCCAATAACTTTATTAGTTCCCATTTCTACTGTAATTGGTCTTTCGGTTTCTTCTCTTAATGTCAAGCATTTTTTATTAAGAAAAGTAGTCTCTTCTTGTAGTCCACCAGAATCTGTTAAACATAATGTAGAATTATTAACTAGGCCTAAGAACTTAATATAAGGCTGAGGATTAATCACTTTAAATTTTGTTGTGTCGATATTATTTTTAACTACAAAATCGCGAAGTCTTGGATGTGCTGGAATGAGAATATCGTAATCTTTAGTAAATTGTGAAACTCCATCAAAAATTGTCTTTAAATTACTATCAGTTAAATTGATTGGTCTATGCAAAGTAAGAACAAAATAATCTCTTTCAAGAGAAAACTCAGCTGGGTCAAAATTTTCTTTTGATACAATATGATCTAAATTTTTAACCAGCGTATCAATCATTATATTTCCAACATTTTTAATTTTTTCAATTGCTACATTCTCACCAAGTAGATTTTGAACGGCATCGGAAGAAGGTGTATACAATTTATCGCAAATAGCATCAACCATCATTCTATTTCTTTCTTCAGGCATATCTAAGTTTCTCGATCTCAAGCCTGCTTCTACATGGAAGCATCTAATATTGTTGTTTTTTGCAGTTATTGCTCCAGCTAGTGTTGAAGTAACATCTCCAAAAACGAACAAATTCTTTACACTCTCGTCATTTAGATGAAAATCTAATTCAGTAACAATCTTTCCTAATTGTTCATTCATTGATTTATTTTGAACATTTAAATGTATATCGGGTTGTCTCAACTCTAAATCTTGAAAAATATCTTCGGACATATTTTTATCCCAATGTTGACCGGTGTGAATAAAAAGCACATTTAAGTTATTTTCTTCAAACTTGTTTAAAAGAGGTGCAACTTTTACAAAATTTGGCCTTGCGCCAACAATCATTGCTGTGTCATATTTTGTTTTAGTCACGTTTACCATAATAGTAGGCATAAATATTCAAATTATTAACTATTATTGAATCAATGACTAAAGTTGTAATTAATTTATGTGGCGTAAAATCAAAGGGTGGCGTTACTGTAGTTAATAATTATCTAAAACAAAATAATACTAAAAACTTATATGTGATTTATGACAATCTAGAATTTAAGAAATATATTGATAATTTTGATAATCAATATATTATAACTAAGCGTTTTTACCACCCTTTTTTAAATATTTTGCTAAATAAAAACATCAAAGAAAAAATTAATACTTATGATTACATAATACATTTTGGTAATTTTGGATTTAAGACAAAAATTAAATCATATACACTTGTACAAAATATTCTTCCATTAGTTAAGCCCTTCTCATCATTTAGAAATTTTGTTCTAAATCTTCTTTACAAATTTACTTTTAAAATATCAGATAAAATAATTGTTCAACAAAAACATGTTGAAGAGTTAATTCCAAATCAATATGCAACAAAAATAATTGGTTCAATTGAAATTAAAACTATTAAACAATCAAATAATCGCGGTTTTATAACTATATATGACGAAAATAAAAATAAAAATCCAAAGTTTCAAAGAGAACTTTTAAAAGAAATTTCATCTAAGTATGACGAAAAAATAACTGTAGTTAATTTAGCAAAACACATAAATAATGAATTTTATGATAGCAATATTACTGTCCTTGAAAACATAGAGCGAGATGAATTAATACAAATTTTTAAACTGCATTCGACTTATATTCATACAAGCGAATTTGAAACCGTAGGTCTTCCAATTTATGAAGCTCTTGAATCAGGTTTAAAAGTTGTAGTTCCAAATTTAAATTATTTAAATTTAATAAACGAAAATATATTCAAATATGAATTTGGAAATTATTCATCTGCAATTAAAGCATGTAACGAATCAATCAAAAATTTAGAAAAAATATATTGTGATGTTCCAATATATTATGAAAATTGGGATTTAGATTAAATTATTTATTAATTTTGTTGCTGAAAAATTGTTATTGAAATTTCCTATATTCAATTCAAGTCTATTTTCTCTAATATTATCAAAGTAATTTTCTATTTCATTTTTTGTAGTTTTACTATTTATTATTTTTAAGTTATCAAATAGATCGTTGAAATTGTAAAGTGGGTCATCTGCAATTTCAGCAAAATGGAGAACAGGTTTTCCTAAAGATATATATTCGATTACTTTGCTGGGCATTTGATATTTATTAAAATTACCAATCGATAACAATATATGCATTTTGCTAACCATAACTTCAAGAGCTATTTCTCTTGGTAATATGTCTAGAAATTGATGTGATGAGATATTTTTTATTGATGTAAAATATTTTTTTGATTCTTTGTTTGTATACCACTCATGTTTAATATCATCATCTAAAGAATTAGCAATACTGATTATGTAATTATTTGGTTCCCTGACAGATTTAGTAAAAGCCCCGAAATATCCAATTTTCAATGGAGTGTCTGCATAATTAAAATTCAATGAATTATTAATTCTTTTTTCATCTAATAAAGCTACTGGATACCCTATAACAATTTTTGTTCTATCTATATTGAATTTATTTTGATGAAGTTCGGCTACTTCATTGTGTGTAAAAATAATTTTTGAAGCATTTTGATAAAATTTTTTCTCATAATATTTGTTTAAATAAGAATAAATAATTTTATTGTTTTCAGGAGAATTAATTTTTAATGAAAAAGGGTCTCCAATATCCATATACCAATCAGCACTAATTCTTTTTTGTAATATGTAAGCACACAGATGAGAAGTAAATGGAAGACTTACTGAAATTATTATGTCAAATTTGTTTTCTATACGTTTTCTATTTTTAAATATCGTAAATGCCCAAAACATTGCATAATCTGGCCACGAAAATGTTTTAAATAAAAATCGGTAAATGGTCTTTAATATTGAATAAATTATTTTTTTAAGATAATTATTTGATGAGTCCTGAGAGTCTTTTCTAACTTTGTTTATATTTGATGAAAATTGCTTATTTCCAAAGTACAGAACTTCATAGTTCTTTTTTAATTCTTCAGGAGCAGTTCCAGTCAGAACTGTTACTTCATTTCCTTTTTTGATTAACTCATCAATCAATAAACTCCATCTGGTTGTCCTAGGGCTTACGAAAGGTAAAAATTGATGAGATACAATTAAAATTTTTTTATTTTTCATTTTTTTGTAAATTTAGAGCAAAAGCAAATGCAATTGCCAAGTGAGCTGCTATTTCTTCTGCTTGATATGAATATATAAATAGAATTGAAATAAAACTTATCAACAAATAAGGCTGGATAGGTGTAATTCTAAAAACTAATCTTCTGAATACATCAATCAATATATAAAGAAACCATAAGAGCCCTACCAGACCTGTTGACATTAAGATATTCGCATATAGGTTGTTGAATGAAACTACTTGACCTGGGTTTCTATAAATTATTTGATTGTCTTGTAATTTCTTTGTTGCTTCATCAGCAGCATAAGAAAATGTTATATTTGAATATCCATATCCATCTCCAAAGACTGAAAAACCTTGATCTTGTATATATTCAATTAAAAAAGCTGTGTTTGAAAAGGCATCAAGACCCTGAGAAGCTATTTCCTGAAACCTACCAAAAGTTGCTTCTGAAACATTTGGAGAACTTTTTAATTCATCTAATTTATCTTCTGTGTAGCAAACACAGTCTTCAACTGTTTCGGAGCAATAATTATCATCTGGCGGAAACTGATATGAAAAAATACTGGAAGTGAAAATTATTAAGATAAACAACGTAATTAAAGCAATTAAGTTAAAATCGAATTTTTTATGAATCACTAAAATCATTAAAAGTACAATGGAAGATGCAAGCAAGAAGGCTATCACACCTGTCAAACTCCTGCTTAAAACAATACTCAATATTGGAATTGTTGATAAAACATACCAAATTTTCTTAGTTTTACCCATATAAAAAAAATATGGTAAGAAAGGGACAGTCCATATTGCAAGAAAACTGGGTTCTCTAAAAGTTCCATAATTTCTTAAAATATTACATGCCCGTTCAATGGGTTGTGTCCAACCACCTGATCCAGGCCTTGTTCTGGGGAAATCACCATAACCATATATATAAGAAAAGTAACTAATTAAAGATAGCGTCGATATAAACAAACTGGATATCAGAAAGAAACTTAAGATATATTCAAAACTATATTTTTTTAGTATGTAATCAAGGCAATAAATAACAACTAAAAATAGTATAAGCCTTAGAAGTCTAAGGCTTATATATTGAAGATATGTTGTACTTGCATATTTTGGAAGAACAACATCATTAAAAAGTGACTGGAATAAAGTAATAAAAACTCCATAAAAAACCCAATTTCTTATTGATACAAAATTAAAGCTAGAAACTTTAAAGCCTAAAAATTGTATACCAACAAAGACAGAAATCAAGAAAGCTACACCCAACCAATAAATTGGAATATTGTTAATAGAATAAGCATCAAGCCCTTCAAAGACTAAAAACAATGTTATTGAAAAAAGTAAAAGTTTTGAATATTGTACTTTCAACTTATCCTCTTATACCCATTAGAAAACTTAACTTTAACGCCCTTATTTTCTTCACCCCATGAAGTATATGCCTGAATATCAGCGTTATTTGAAAAATCTTCAATACTTACTTCACCATCATTAAATTCTATTTTTCGATAAATTCTTTTTCCATGAAATTCTGCAAAACCCAAAAAATTATATTTATCACATTGCAATACTTCTCCATCACCCATGTAATTTAACTTGAAGCAATCGAATTCATCTTCTTTAGGAAATTGAATTTTTGCTTTTGGCCCCCAGTGGTAATCAAGTGATCTAAATTTATTTCTAGTTGCAATATCATCAGTATATGTACCTGTACCAGGATCTCTTAATATCCAAGAATTATCAGTAAAACATTCGATTGAAAGTTGGTCATAATGGGAATGGCCACCAATTCCATTTTGTCCGATAGGCCCACACCTAATGCTGAAATACTCATCATCATTTCTCCAAATGTATATACCAAAATCTTTAAAGCAGTAACTTTGATAATCTTTTGTAAATACTTTAATTTTTTTATGAGTAACCTTTTGAAAGTTATCAAAAGAAGGAATCGTAGATTTTATTTCGTAAGTAAATTTTTTTTCCTCTTGATAGAATTCTGATTTTTGAAACAAGTTTCTAATTATTTCCAACAACCAATTCATTTTGAGTGGTGCATCTTCATCAAAAGCAGAATAGAACAACCTCCCAGAATCATTATCCCCTATTTGAGACAACTCATCTTTAATCATTAATTTTGATAAAAGGACATAGTTTGATTTAATAATTTCATCAATCTGTTGAATAATTACTGAATTTTTATCCATCTCTTCTATCACAAGCCTGCAAATGATAAGTGCTTCAGTTACAAAAGCAGAATAATGTGAAGAACCTTCAAAATTAGTTCCATCTTTATAAAATTGTTTATTTAACTCAGATAACAATTCATTTTGATAATATTTCCATTCTTCCTCATCATTTTCAAAAGTAAATGTAGCAATAGTCAACAAAATTGAAGTGAGTTCAATTAAATAATGATTTCCAACTACATTCCCTTTGTTTTCTAGGTTATTTATTGTGAATTCGTAGTGTTGACCTATATATGACGATATTAAATCTTTATTATTTCCTAAAATTTCTGCAATTTTAATTTCAGATTCTATATTGAATAAATGAAATATTAAATTTATATTTCTAATAGCAACATCCATAGGACTGTTCCAATAAATTGAAGAGAATTTATTAACGTCAATTTTTCCTGATTTTGCTTTTTGTAAATATTGTAATCTTGAAGCTTCATAAGGTACTTTTACATCTGCAATATTAAAAAAAGCAGGTTTTAATTTTTTGTTGGAAAAATCATAATTTGAAAAAATATCATTTGAAATTTCATATTTATCTGTAAATTTGCCGAATATTTGAATTTTTTCATTCAAATCAATCTTCATATCCAAATTTGTAGAGCCTATGCATTCTCTTATAAGAAATTTTTGAAAGTTAGTATTTCTTCTTTCAAATATTCTAAAATTTAATGGAATCTCATTATTAGTTTTTATCAAATATTTCGCGTTATATTTTAATCTTCTGAGTAATGTCTTTAATTTACCCATATGACCTTCTAAAACTGTAAGTTGTTAGCCCAGCAATAATAACTTGTGAAATAATTATTGATAAAACTGCAGGATTCTCTCCAATAGTATGCATTACGAAATATGTAACATATGACAACGCCGCTCCAAAAATAATGGTTTTTGTTAAATTAATTTCAAAATTAAGTGCTCTTGAAAAAATTATATTTATCCTTGACCAAACCATTAATGGAATACAAAACAATATTTGATATGTATATTCTGATACCATATCAAACTCTTCCCCTAATAAAGTAATAAAAATGGTATTGCCGAAATCTTTAAATATGAAATAAATAATTGGAATCAGAAAAGAAGCTAAAAATACTTTTATTAACTTCGATCTGATAGAGTTTATCTCACTTTTATCGTTAGCTTTTGAAAGCTCTGGAAATAGAATATCTAAACTAGCAGCCAAAAGTTGAAAAATAATTTCTAAAATTCTTCTAGACCAAGCTAATACTCCTAGAACGGATCCAGAATAAAATAAGCCCAAAAGCACGATGTCTAATTCAGAAATTAATGCACTTGAAAATGTTGTTAGAACCATCTTCTTACCAGATTTTTGTAAATTGGTTTTAACATTTGGAGTAGATGTAGTTTTGAATATTTTTTCGTTTTTAGGTATCGAAACATGAGCAATAACAAAAAATAAAACTAGCATAAACACCTGAAAAGCTATCAAAAAGATAATCGAAAAACCTTGAAGCACTATTATCCATGCACCGACTCCGTAAAGTACTGTTCTAACAAATATTTGTTTTGAACTAGTTACGAAATCTCCTCTAGACTGAAAAAAAGCAAGCGCTACATGGATTAATTCATTAAATACAAACCCCATTAAGAATAATGCTGTCATAGAAAAATCTCTTTGAAACAGTAAAGTCACAGGAAAAAGTATTAATAATGTAATGAAAAAATTTCTAATAATTATGTAATAAGAATTAACAAACAAAAGTTTTGAATCTTCACTGTTTTTAGCCAAAGCCTTAGTTACAACTAAAGCCAGAGACATTACAATTGCTGTACCTAATAATACTGAAAGGCTTTTTGAGGAAGCATACTCACCATAAATTTCTGCACCATATTCTCGACTAATAATCGTTATTAAGAAAAAATTAACAACAAGAAGGGTTAATTGCATAATAGATATATAAAAAGTATTTTTTTTCCAATTTTTTATCAACTTGATCTCCTGCTCATATGCCATTTTGCTAAATTAGCCAAATACCATTTTTTTTGGAAATCTTGACCTGAAATAACTTTATTTAAATATTTTTGATCATATAAGCCAGTAATTGAATTGAATTCTTGGATTGCTTCATAAAAATAATTTTCATCTTTCTTGATCCATTCACCTACTGGTGCTCTAAATCCTTGTTTCTTTCTGTTAAATATTTGCTTGGAAATATGCTTTGATGCAACTTTTTTAAGCAAAGGCTTTGTATTATTTTTATCAAAAATAATACTCTCAGGAATAGAAAGAACAAATTCTATCAATTTGTGGTCAAGAAATGGCACTCTAGCCTCAATAGAAGATTGCATTACCAGCTTATCCATTCTCATCAAAAGTAATTCAGGTAACCTAATTTGTAAATCTATAAGAGTCATCCATTTTGATAAATATGAGTTTTTATTTGAAAAATAATCATCCCACTTATTATCAACAAAATGAATTAATTCATACTCTTGAGTAATTCCTTCAAATAAAAGATTGTTTATCTCTGGTAGATTAAATCCTAATGCACCTCCTGCAAAAGAAGTTCGATTTAATAGTATATTTGAAAGCATGTTTCCTCTATGACTTTTGAAGTTAAAATTACTTAATCGAGATTTTGTTATTGGACTTAAGAAATTATTTAGCTTCATAAATCTGATCCAGTGTTCATATCCATAAAATAGCTCATCTGCCCCTTCCCCTACCTGCACAACCTTGATTCCATTATCTTTTGCTGATTTACCTAAAAAATATAATGGAATGCCAACTTCATCACCAACTAAATCATCTTGATAGAAAGAGTAATTATCAATAATCTTTTTAAAATCTGAATATTGTATTTTGTCTTCAATTAGATTTACACCTATATGAGAAGCAGCAAACCTTGCCTCATCTACTTCTCCTTCATATCCTTGAAAATGTTCTTGATAATCAATATTGAAGCTCTTAACATCTGAATTTGTATCTTTGCTCATAATCTTACCAATTAAGGAGGAATCTAAACCACCAGATAAAAATAAGCCAACTTCAACATCACTTACTTTTCTGTACTTGACAGATTCAAATAATAATTCTTCAACTTTTAATATCGCTTCATTTTCAGTAATTGAATGATCAACTTCAAAAGAAAATGGATCCCAATATTTATTTTTTGAAATACTTTTATCTTTATTGAGAACCAAGTATTGACCTGGTTCTAATTTTGAAATATTTTTATTACCTGTATTGCTGCTTGGTACTGATAAGTGCCTCAAGTATGAAATATATGAATCATAATCAGCACTAAAAGAAATTATTCCAGACTTTTCAATTGCTTTTAATTCAGAACTAAATATAAACACTTCATCTAAAAGTGAGAAATACAGAGGTTTTATACCTACTCTATCTCTAGCTAAAAAAAATGACCCTTCAAGAGAGTCATAAATTGCAAAGGCAAATTGGCCTCTTAATAAATCAAGGATTTTGCTTCCATAATGGACAAATCCCTCAAGTAAAACTTCTGTGTCTCCATCTGTAAAAAAACGTACACCTTTATCTTCAAGTGTTTTACGAATTTCTCTGAAGTTGTAAATTTCACCATTGAACACTATTGAAAATCTATCGTCTTTTGAATACATTGGTTGATTTGAACGCTGATCGAGATCAATAATTGATAAACGAGTGTGAATTAAAGCAACATTTTCGTTAATATAATCTATCTTAGAAAAGTCAGGACCTCTATGTTCTAAAGATTTTTTTATTCCATTTGCTAATTCTGGATTAATCTTTGACTGGTCAAAGTTTAAAATTCCAGCTATTCCACACATCAATTTAACTTTAATGTTGAATTTATTTAATTGATTAAGATTAATTTATATAGTTTATGATAGAAATGATGTTGAAAAGATTAATTGATGTAGCAATAGTGCTAATTTTTAGCCCAATTATATTGACTTTTGTAATAATAATTTCTTTTACATTACTAGCAAAACAAGGAAGGCCTATTTTTTTTGCACAAAACAGAGTTGGGAAAAACAATCAATTATTTAAACTCTACAAATTTAGAACAATGGAAACAACTGCAGAAGAAGATTTTCATAAATCACATTATCTTGATTTAGCTAAAGGTAAGTCAATAGAACCCAATAATTCTCCACTTGAACCAATTAGGATTGAGAATGATGATCGAATTACAGGCGTTGGTCATTTTTTAAGAAAGACATCACTAGATGAGCTTCCTAATGTACTGAATGTCATAATTGGAGATATGTCCTTAGTAGGTCCTCGGCCTTTGGTGGATTACGAATCAGCATTATATGGTAAATATAACGAAAAAAGAAACTCTGTTTTGCCTGGCATTACTGGGTTAGCACAGGTTCAAGGTAGGTTAGATCTAAGTCTTCAGGAACGACTTTACTGGGACTTGAAATATATTGACTCTAATAAATTATCAAATGATTTAATTATAATTTTCAAAACTATTGCCTCAGTAATAAGACGAAAAGGTGCAAATTAAATTAGTTTGATATACTGATCAGCAATTGCATCGACATTTGCAAATTTATTATTTATTTCACTTATGTTTTCATAAATTTGTTCAATATAGTTTTTATCTTCTAATGTCTGCAGTTTTGAATCTAAATTGTCTTCATTTGGTGAAATATTGATACCTAATTTATATTTCTCTATAAATTTTGCAAGACTAGATTTAGGATTAGAAAATCCAATTAAAATTTTGTTCATTTTAAGATAGTCGAACGTTTTACCTGGGAAACCTTCTACAGTTATTTTTGGAGATAACGAAACTAAAGCAAACGGTATATGACTAGTTTTTTGTAGTAATTCATCCCTTGAAACAAAAGAATTAACAGTTACATTTACAGACTCTCTACTAGCAATTGATTCAAATTGGCTTCCACTACCATAAATGGTTAATTTATATTGTTTTTTTGATTTAGAAAATAAATCTAAAAAAGATTCAACATTTTGAGGTGTGCCTAGATTACCTGCATACATTATTTCTTGAGTAATTTTTGAACTTTTTGGAGACTCTTTTTCATTTGCAAAATGATAAACAACACTTATTTTTTTGGAATCAATTTTTCGAACATCAATAAGATACTGCTTCATTTCATCTGAATTAACTACTACATCGTCTATTGCACGCAAACAAAGATTGTCTACTTTTTTAAATGAATTGAGTAAAAAGTTTGAGTTTAGCTCGTTTAATTTTTGTGCAATTTCTGGATAGAGCTCCCAAATTGAATAAATTGTTTTTTTCTTAAGTAGTTTTTTGGTAAATATAGCAATCAAATTCATAGTCGGCGGATAGCTAAATATAAAAATAGTATCAAAATTTTTTCTATTCCTTGTTAAGTAAATTATTGATTTGAAATGATAGTTTATCCATTGACTAAATCTTTTTACTCTACTGAAAGATCTCTTAGATGAAGACAAATGAGTGATTTTTACATCTTTATAATTTGAAACATATTTATTTTTTCCAATCTTAATAAGACCTTCATCAGAAAACTTTTTAGAGTCAAATCGATATTGAGGTGTAGATGCCAAAATTTCAATATTTAAATTTTTTTCTTTAAACTTTGCTGCAATGTCTGCAACTAATTTGCCTGTTGAGACTTGGTCTGGAGGAATTGTCAAAGAATGGAATAATACTCGATTCATTCCTTAAATGACCTACTTGTATCAAAAGGATAATCGGAAGGCATGTGTCTTCTAAAACTATCTGAATTGCTTAATTCAATTAAATCATTAACGATAATCTCAGAGGAATTTCCTTCACCAAATGGATTTTTCCAACCTTTTTTTAACTTGCTGACCTTATCAATAGTTTCAATAATATTTGCATGGTTAACCGTTGGATCAAATTTAATAGATGCTTTTACATCGTAAACTTCCGGTCTTTCAGTAGAATATCTCATTTGAACAGATGGAACATTTAATATGCAAGCTTCTTCAACTACTGTCCCAGAATCTGTAGCAACAAAATCTGATTTTATTAATAAGTGCATGAATTCAAGGTATCCAATTGGATCAATTATTTCTATATTATCATTAAGAGACATATCAGAATTATTAAGTATTTCTTGAGTTTTGTAACCCATTGGGAAAATAATGTTTCTATCGTCTATAGAATTTAACAACGAAATAATATTTTTAAAACTATCTTTATTTAATATATTCTCTCTTCTATGACATGTAACAAGAACAAAATTATCATTCGATAAATCAAGTACTTTATCATCCAAATATTGTGCACTAGATTCAAAAAGTTGTAAATTTTCATTTATTATATCTACAATTGGATTGCCAGTTACTTTTATAACATTTTCACTAATGCCCTCATTTAAACCCTGTAATTTGTAACTTTCTAAATAGGCATATATTCTATCTGATAAATGATCAATAATAGTTCTGTACTTCTCTTCAGGCATTCTCCAATCATAAGATCTCATGCAACCTTCTATATGTACCACAGGAATATTGTGCTGTGCTGCTGCAATTGACCCCATAACTGTATTTGTGTCTCCTAGAAAAACTGCTGCTTTATAACTATGATTTTCAAAATGGTTAAATAAATTCTCAATTGTTGAAGAGACTATTGTTGAATCGTTAGATTTATTTACACTAAATTCAAAATTAGGCTTAGGTACATCAAGTTGATTAAAGAAAATATCTTTCATATTTTCAGAATAATGTTGACCTGACCAAATAAAATCAAATTCAATTTGGTTTTGATTATCTAATAGTTTTAAAATTTTGCTTGCTCTAATTACATCAGGTCTAATGCCTAATACAATTGCTAAATCTTTCATTCTAATTCATTATCCTATTAACAATTTCAGAATTTGCTAGTTCTTCTATATTTTCTTCAATCGAGGGAGTGTTATCATATCCAGCCATCTTCCATAGTTCTTCATTTTTTTCTATTTTTTTTGTCTTTAATGTTCTATCTATAAGCGTGTCTGAGTTTATATGATTAATATTGATATCTTTATTAAAGTTTTTTTTGAATTCTTCTAATAATTGCCCTTTTGAAATAGTATTTTTTGGAATTAGATGTTGTGTTTTAAATGAAAAGTTATGATTTTTAATCATTCCTTCAACGACCTTTGCAAAATTAAGTGTTGTTACGCCATTCCACATGTGATTTTGATAACCAGAAACCTCTTTTTCATCATTTTTTAAAAACCAATTCATAAGTGAAAATCCATTACCCTCTTCAGGTCCAATTATGCTTGATCTCACAATGTGTTTATTTTTACTCTCAATTTCACCAATGATTTTTGATTTACCATATAAATCTTTTGCATCCATA
The DNA here is from genome assembly GCA_902595195.1 of uncultured Candidatus Actinomarina sp. Taxonomy (GTDB): domain Bacteria; phylum Actinomycetota; class Acidimicrobiia; order Actinomarinales; family Actinomarinaceae; genus Actinomarina. The sequence goes on from CACJPC010000003.1 coordinate 43,660, forward strand.
AAAGAATCCTCATAGTAACTTCCCGTATCTCCTGTGAATACACAATCTGTGCCAATCTGAATATAGTGAATATCTTTTTCTTCTGAAATTTGCTGTAAAATAATAGGCAAAAATGAATTCACTTGAATTGTATTTTTAACTGATTCAGCATCTTTTTCATTAATTTTTGGCTTTATTATTCCAATGCAATTTACAATATATCCAAACTTATCTTTTTTACTAATTAAATCATCAGCATCATTTGATAATGCATCATATTTTAAGTAACTACCGTTGAAATTTTTTTCAATAAAGCTTGTTGATTTGCGCGATGTTACAGTTATTTCTAATTCTTTATTTGAATCTAGATAAAGAGACAACATTTTTCCCAGCATTCCATCTGCACCTAGAACTAGTACTTTGTTGTTATTCATAAATTTCCGGTGAATATTCATCCCATGGATTCCAATATTTAGAATCAAACCTATAATCGTCTTCTTTTGACTCTTCAAGATTTAGAGATGAAAAATACATAACTTTGCTGTTAGGTTCTAAATTAATTGCACCGTTTGCAAATCCTGGAGGTATAAATAATACACCTGAATGTTCATTCATTTCAGTTTTTAGGACTGTATTATTTTTATTTGGTGTAATCCAGTCGTCGATTTTTACTGTACATACCAAAAACTTGCCTTTAAAAACTTTTACAAGTTTGGATTCTAATTTATGACCATGCCAAGCTCTTACCGTTCCGTTTTTTGGATTTGTAACTATATAAAATCTTTTAAATTTTTCAAAATCAAGATTGTTGTAAAACTCTACTGAACCTCTGTTATCTTTGGCTTCGCCTTTGCTAATTAGGATTGGTTCAGATATATCTTTCACTATTCAATACCATATTTTTTTAAATAATTTTGGTTTGAGTAACGTATGTGATTTACATCTTTAATTCGATTGTTTGAAATTAAATCAAATACTTCTTGAATGCCAGATTTAAGATCCACTTCAGCTTTAAATCCTGTACTATTAAAAAGCTTTTGACTGGATACTTGATAATTTCTTGCATCTTGAAATTTCATAGGTGTTGTTTCAATTATCGCAGAAGGAACTTTCTGAATAATTTCATTAGCAATATCTATAATTTTAAAATTTTTATAGTGTAAATTAAAGATTCCTGTGACTCCATCTTCCAATGTATGATTTATAGCATTAGCAACATCGTTAACATGTAGAAGAGGTCTCCATTGCTCGCCTCCAAATACAGTTAGCTTTCCTTCTGTGAGCGCCTTAGTGACTAAAATATTTACAACCAAATCTAGTCTGATTCTAGAAAACTCATCACTAATTCCAAATAGTGTTCCAAGTCTAAATATTATTGCGTCTGAATTCTGCAAATACTCCTCTGCTTGCACTTTTGAAGATGCATACTCAGATAATGGGTTAATAGAAGATGTTTCATCAAGCATTCCATCTTGAGCACCATAAACTGAGCATGTTGACAAAAAAACTATTCTTTTTTTAAAATTTTCTGCCAAGAATTTAACTGATTCTGAGTTAATCTCAAATGTTAATTCAGGATTGATTGAACAAGCGCCGTCTCCAACTAGAGCAGCTAACCATATAACAGCATCATTTTTATTTAAAACAGATAATAATTTATCTTTATCTCTGATGTCACCATATACAAAATTTACGTCTTTTCGATAAGATTCTTCATAAATAAGTGAGTCGAAAACTGTAACATTGTGGTTCTCTTTAAGTTTGTCAACTATTCCACCGCCCACATAACCGGCTCCACCTACAACCAAAACATTCACTATCCAATATTAAATGCAAACTAAACATTAATTGCATTTATATAAAATTTTTCAATTTTTTTGACAGTTTTATCTATTGAGAAATTTTTCACAATTTTTTCTTTTTGTAATTTCTTAATGATTTTCAATTCTTTTTGATTATCTTTAAAATACTTTTCCAAAAGGCTTGCTATTACTTTAGGATTGTCTCTATCAACCAGACAATGAGATATATTGGCTACAAATTCATTTAGAGGGCTTATGTTCGAACAAACAACAGCTACATTGTTTTCAATTGCTTCTAAAACTACTAAACCAAAACCTTCTGATTCTGATAAAAATAAGAATAAATCAATCTTTTCAAAAAATTTATCAATATTTGAAAAGTGATCATATATTTCTACATTATCTTCAAGATCGTATTTTTTAATTAAATTTTTTATATTTTTTAAGTACCCTTCATCGTCTGAACCTGCAAGTTTTAAATTGAATTCAACTCCTTCTTTCTTTAAAAAATGGGCTGTTTGAATAACTTTATCCCAACCTTTCCAGGGAAGCATTCTTGCAGCCATTCCAATAGAATTATTCATCATATTTTTTTTATTTCTGTTTTTAATTTCTACACCATAGTGAATTACTTCAATATTTTCCTTATGAATACCTTTGTTTAAAATCAGCCACGATTTAATTTTGTCTGAAATTGCAATTACACCTTCAGAACTATTCAAAATATATTTCCATAGAAAATTTGTTAAATTATATTTAAGCTTGTTTTCGCCTTTTCTCGTCCCATACTGAGCATGAACTGAAACAATATGCGAAAACTTTCTATTAAATTTATTTATAATTCCCACAACTATGTCTGATTTTGGTAAATGAGAATGAACTAATTTAAAATCATTTTTTTTTATAAACTTGTGTAAATAAAAGATGCTAAAAAAACTTCTTGCTGAAGTAATTTTGATATTTCCCAGATCGCTTATTATTGAGTCTCCTTTTTCATACATATCAAAAGTAAATAGTTCTACGTCTACATGTTTAAATTGTTTAAATATTTTAGAAAGTTGAACTTCCGCACCATCCCTTTTTAAAGTAGGAACAACATGCAAAATTTTAATTTTATTTTGCATTTTCTTCTCTTCTTAATGATTCAAATAATAACAAAAAAAATAGAACTGATATTGAGTGGTTTTGTATAAAATCTCCTGTAAAAGACAGAGCCACAAAACAGCCTAAAAATAAATATTTTGAATCTAATAAATTGTTAGAAAATTTGCTAAAAAATATTTTCAATGGTTTTATAAATATATTTAAAAACAAAAGTAATCCAATAAAGCCATAATTTAATATCAAAAACAAAAATGAATTATGAGGACCTGTGGGTCTTACATCGTCAGAAAAATTATCTATTGACCTTAGTTCATCTCTAACAATTCCAAAATTACCCTGTCCATATCCAATTAAATTTTCAGAAATGCTCTTATTCAAAATATCTGAAATACTAGCGTCTTGCATTTCAATCCTGTCTCGAATTCCTTCAGTTTCATTTTCAGAGGTAAATCTATCAATTAAACCAAAATTTAAAGTTATTGATAAAGATATTGCAAATACAAACAAACCAATAAAATCTTTATTAAATATTAAAACAAACAAGAGACTCAATAGGAGCACAAGGATTGAGGCCCTGCTGTAAGTAAAGAAGCAACCTAAAATTCCAATGAAAATAATAAGATATTTTTTAATATTTTCAAGACTGCTCACTGAATAGATTGTCAAGCAAGCAATTAATCCACCGAAAGCATTGGGTCCTCCTGCTTGAAAGCCATTCATCCTGCCTGGAGTAAATAACCAGTCATTCTTATTAAATCCAATACTCCAATAGTCGTATGAATCAATTCCGAGTTCTATTTCAAAAAAATAAAAGGAAATAGAAAATATTGATAAAAATATTGTTAGATAGAGATAAAAATTTTTGAGAAAGTTTAAATTTTCAATACTGATTATCGTGATCATTAACCCTAAATAGAATATGAATCTTAAGTTTTCACTAAAAATTAATTTTCCATTAAGTAAATAATTTTGAAAAGTTATATAAAAAATAAACATTAATAAAGGTAAAAATTCTCTAATTTTAAAAATTTTAATTTTATTGTTATAAAGATTTATAGCAAAAAGTAATAAAAACAGAGCAACAGGGATGTCATCAAATTGTAAATTGTTAGTGATAGTTAGATGAGGGGTTAATGGTATTAAAAATACACATAATATTTGTAATCTAATTACACTATCTTTATTTTCAACCATCGTTTCATTCCATTTTTAACAAGATATAAAAAAGCTTCATAAACAATTTTTTTAGACATCTTAGAATTACCTAATCTTCTTTCGTTAAAGATTATAGGCACTTCTTTTATTGATAGTTGTTTTTGTACAGCTCTTGCTGACATCTCTACTTGAAATGCATACCCATCAGATTTAGTAGTTGCATAGCTTATTTCTAATAAAGCTTTATTCGAATAACACCTAAAGCCGCTTGTCATATCATTTATTTTTGTCTTTAATAAAAATTTTGATAATTTATTTGCAAAACTTGAAAGCATTTTTCTTCTTGTATCCCAACCAATACTCCCACCTTCTTCAATGTATCTACTTCCAATTATCATATCAGCAGAAGATGACGCTTCCAATATTTTTACTAAATCTTCGAATCTATGCGAAAAATCTGCATCCATTTCCAACAAATAGCTGTACCCTTTATCAAGACCCCATTTGAAACCATCTCTATAAGCAGAGCCAAGACCAAGCTTTTCGTTTCTTTTCATTAAATTAATTTTCTTGTTTATTTTTGTTATATCCTCAACGACCTTTCCTGTACCATCAGGAGAATTATCATCAACTATTAAGACTGAAACATCAAAATTGGATATTTGAATTATAAATTCTTCTATGTTGTCAATTTCGTTATATGTTGGGATTACTACTAAGTGACTATCTGAAGCGTATGACAATTTAATTAAGAACCATCGCCGTCTAAATCAACAGCATTGATTGTTGCATCTACACCAACAGCCTGTCCATCATTCTCCAAATCAAAAGACCATCTATGTTTAGGACATATTAGAAATCTTTCATCTTCTATTTGATGTGTTGTTAAATCACTCCCTTGATGAGGACAAAATTTATCAATTGAATAAAGCACTCCTCCGGCTTCAACAGTTATTCTTTCTCTTTGATTTTGAAGACGCATCAAATTACTCACAAATTCTGGAACATCCTCTTTTTCCATAGTTAAAAATCCGTTTATTGCAACTTGATAAATATCAGGAGTTCTTTTTAATTTATGTCTAAAAGATAACATGAAGTCTTCCCAGTTCAAATGCCCATCTAAAAGTCTTCCGATGTCACCAACTGAACAGCTGATTTCATATGTAACATTTAATTCATTATTATTTTCTAAAATATCAATTTTCCTGCTGTCAAAATTTACATATATAGAAGTTTCTGAAATTTCATCTAAAGAAAATTTCATTACTGCATCCATTTTTTGGTCTATGTTAAAATTACTAAGTTTTGAGGTAAGTTCATCAAAAAGACGTCTCTGCGTTTCGATAGGATCATACTTAACTTTACTTTTTTCTCTTTCGTCAAAAATATAATCATATTCATCTGAATAAAGAGAAATATTATCTTTATTGAACATTTCTGATACATCGTCTACAGGATGTGATATGTCAAGATTATCACCAGTGTATTCAAATGTACTACCAGGAACAGGGATTTCAACTTTTAAATCGGGCATCTTGTCATTTAAGTAGTCTTTAAATTTGAAAGGGGACGAGAAAATATTAACTTCTTGATAATTTATATGTATTAAATTTGGATCTAAAAATACAGGTGGGCCAGCAGCAGGTATGTAAAGATCGGGTTGAAATTTATTTATTAAGTTTTTAACAGAAGCGAATTTACCATAAACTTTAGATTCAGATATCTCATTATACTTTTTTTCAGGATAGTCATAACATACAGGATGAAAAACTGCACCAGAAAACTGGCAAGTGAACACATTAAATTTTCCGAAAATTTCATAAAGTTCATCTACCCTATCATAAACTTTACAATCATTTAAATTCAAGAATGTGAAGTCTTTATCTTTATCTATTAATCCAATTGCGGAATCTCTCACAATTTCTTGATCGTCTAAAAAAAGTCTTATTTCTAAATTACCAATTTCTACAATTTCAGAATCTATTGGTGTATTCACCGACTTCGGATTTAATTTCTTGAGGACCGATGCAACATGATCTCTCCTGAATTTAGGTGTAATGAAGTTTATTTTTGACAATTCTAATGTTTTTAAAAAAGGAACATCAAAATGATCTTTATGTTCATGGCTTATATAGATGTATACTTCTTTATCAGTTTTAGAAATAGTTTCCCTAATTTCATCGCCTAATTTATGGTTAGAGGGAAATTGATACCATGATGAATCAAATGCACCCTCTTTTGACATCCATGGATCCATTAAAATCATTTCAGTTTTTGATTCATACATGAAGCCTGCATGGCCCAAAAATTTAATCATACACTAAATATTAATAGGTATAAGTTATATCAAATATTCAATTAAAAAGAAATATCTACACATATAAAAAATTCCAAATAATAAAGTTTAAAAGAGTTAAAATTTGATAGTGAAAAAAATAATTGTCACCGGTTCATGTGGTTTTATTGGATACAACTTAATTAATTCGTTAAGTCATGTCGAAAACGTGATTGGAATAGACTCTCTTAATAACGCTTATGACAATAACCTTAAGAAATTAAGGTTAGAAAACCTTAACAATCTTGAAAATTTTAAATATTTACAATTAAATTTTTCAGACAAAAATGATTTACATAAAAATGAATCTATTTTTCACGATTGTGATGTCTTAATTCATTTAGGCGCTCGAGCGGGAGTAAGGCAAAGTTTTAATGATCCAGAAAAGTATTTAATGGATAATACACTTGGTACGATAAATTTATCATTACAAGTAAAAGAAAACAATATTCCTAAATTTATAATTGCGTCAACTTCATCAATTTATGGAGATACAGGTGAACAATTAGCTGTCGAAAATAAAGATGAGCTTCTTTATCCACCATCAATTTATGCATCAACAAAATCATTCGGTGAAATTTTAGCTCAAAATATACTAGAAGATACAAATACTCACATTCAAATTCCTAGATTTTTTACAGTTTACGGTCCTTATGGAAGACCTGATATGTCAATTCTTAGATTTATACATTGGATTTGTAAAGGCGAAAAACTAATTCTTTATGGTGATGGTAATCAAAGGCGTTCTTTTACATATGTAGATGACATAGTTAATGGATTGATGGCGCTGATGGAATACGAAGGTTCTGGTACTTTTAACTTTGGTTCCAACGAAACATGGTCGCTCAATGAAGTTATTGAGATTATTGAAATGAATACTGGGAAAAAAGCAGATATATCATTTGAAAAACGAGCTTATAAAGATGTTGACATTGTTCTTCCAAATCTAAAAAAATCAAATAATATTTTGAATTGGAAGCCTACAACAAACATAAAAGACGGAATAATGAATACAGTTAATTGGTATTTAGCTAATCAAGAAAAGTTAAAAGATATTAAATTTAAATATGATTATGAAAAATAATTTAAAAAAAGTAGTCATTACGGGTGGAGCAGGGTTCATCGGATCCAATTTAATTAGAAAATTAATTGAAAAAGATATAGAAAAAATTTTGGTGATTGATGATTTGTCTACAGGAAATATAGATAATATATCTGAATTTAAGGATAATAATTTAATTGAATTTGTAGAAAGTAGGGTTGAAGATTGTCAAAATCTAAATTCATTAATAGAAGGATATGATTTTTGTTTTCACTTGGCTGCTGGTGTAGGTGTTCAATACATTATGGAAAATGTTAGTAAGGCATTATTAACAAATATTGAAGGAACACATAAAATTATTGAATCATGTAAAGTAAATGGAATACCATTACTTTTGACTTCAACTTCTGAAGTTTATGGAGTTTCAGATGATCCAATTTGGACAGAAGAATCGAAAAGTTTAATTGGCCCACCAACAAAATTAAGATGGTCATATGCTGCTTCAAAACTGATTGATGAATTTTTAGCACTTTCAGAATTTAACGATGGCAAATTAAATCCTATAATTGTTAGGTTGTTTAATATTATTGGAAATAATCAATTATCTAAATTTGGTATGGTAGTTCCAAAATTCATAGAAGCAGCTTTAGAAAACAAACCACTAATTATCCATGGAGATGGAACTCAAACAAGATCGTTTACTTGGGTTGGAGATGTTGTTAACTATTTTTATTTACTCGCGGAAAAGCAACTTTATGGAGAAATTTTTAATATTGGACAAACTGAAGAAATTTCGATTAAAAATCTTGCAGAAATGATAATTAAGGAAACTGATTCAAAATCTGAAATTATTTTTAAAACTCACAAAGAAGTTTATGGAGAAAGATTTGAGGATCCTATGCGAAGAACTCCTTCAATAAAAAAAATAGTCGATGCTACAGATTATTCTCCTACAATGACAATACCTGAAATGATAAAAGAAATTATAGATTACAAAAAACTAAATTCTTGAAAATATTAATAACTGTTGGAATTTATCCTCCAGATATCGGAGGGCCAGCGAGTTTTGTGCCAAAAATAGCCAAGATGCTTACTGAAAATAAACATGATGTAACGGTAATATGCCTCTCTGATAATAAAGTTTCAGATGATGAAAATTTTAAGGTTAAAAGAATATTAAGAAATCAAAATTTGTTACTCAGATGGATTCAAACTATTTTTACAATAATCAAAAACGGTAGAAATGTAGATTGTTTTTTTGTTAACGGCCTGCCTATGGAATCTTATGTGGCAAATCTATTTTTGAGAAAAAAATTAGTTAGAAAAATTGTAGGTGATTGGGCTTGGGAAAGAGGAAGAAATAAAGGACTTATCAACGAATCTTTTGATGAATTCCAAGAAAATTCTCATAATCTGCATCTTGAAATAGCAAAATTTTCTCGTGGATGGACTGCAACTAAAGCTGATATCGTAATAACACCCTCAAAACATTTATCAAAAGTTGTTGAAAATTGGGGTGTCCAACCAAATAAATTAAAAATTATTTACAACGGTACCAAGATAGTAACTGATAATATTTCAAAAACTAATAAAGGAATAGTAAATCTTATAACTGTAGGCAGATTAGCTCCGTGGAAAAATATTGATACAATAATCAAGTCTGTAAATCTACTCAAACAATATGATATGAAATTTAAATTATTTATTGTTGGAAGTGGTCCCTTAGAATCTGAATTAAAAAAACTAGTTTCCGATTTAAATTTATCGTCAGAGGTTATCTTTACTGGTCAAAAAAAATATTCAGAATTAACTGAATATTATAAAAATTCAAATATTTACATACAAGCTTCTGGCTATGAAGGCCTTCCACATGTACTGCTAGAGGCAATAAACTTTGATTTATCAGTAATATCAACACCTATTGGTGGATCTAATGAAATATTGCAAGATGGTAAAAATGGTTATGTTCTAAATTTAGAAAAAGGAAAAAAACCTAGCACTGAAAATTTAAAAAATATTATTTTGGAAACAATCAATAAAAAAGAATTGACAGAAGATAAGAAAAAAAACGCAAAAATTTTACTCCATTCTATCTTTGATGAGAATAAAAATTTTCCAAAGTATCTAGAAATATTGACAAAATGAAAAATTTATTATTTTACGGATCGACCAATTATGGTAAAAAACTGTCTAATTCAGATAATTTAAAGTTTATTGAACTAGATAAACATTTCAATACACATGTAATGACTTTAGGGAATAACAGAGAAAATATTAAACACAATAATGTGCAAATATCTTATTTAAAAAAGCCAAAATTAATAATTTCACAATATTTATATTTTTATTTTTTTAATTTTAGAAATTTTAGAAAATATTGTTTTGAAAACAAAATTGATATCGTATCTGCAAAAGATCCCATTGCAGGATTTATCCCAGTTATGTATAAAAAAATCTATGACAATAATATAAAAATTATTATTGAACACCATGGTGATTTTTTAGACTTGTTGTTAAACCAAAGAAAATTTAACTTAAAATTCTTGATAAAAATAATCGCAAAAAGCATTTCAGAATTTACTTACAAAAATTGTGACTTTATACGTGGTGTAGAAAAAACATACACAGAGAAATTAGCAGATAAATACAACAAAAACTACCACTACTTCCCTGCTTGGGTTGACTACACAATCTTTAAAAAAGAAAACTTAAATAGAAAAAATTTTTTGTTTATTGGAAATATCATTCCTCGCAAAGGTGTAGATTTTATAATTAAGAATTTCAATGACTTCTCCTTAAAAAATAATTTTAAAGAAAAGCTTTTAATTATAGGAGAAAATCAAAATTCTGATTACTTTAATAAATGTATTGATTTTGTAAAACAAAATGAAATCAAAAATATTGAATTTTTGGGCAAGAAATCACAAGATGAAATTTCATACTTACTGTCATCATCAAGATTGCTAATTATGGCTAGTAATTATGAAGGGTTGCCGAGAGTTTTAATTGAGAGCGGATTATGTGCAACTCCAAGTTTAGGGACAGACATTCAAGGAATTAAAGAGCCATTCGGCAGTGACGGAGGTACATTAATTTATCAACTTAATAATTCAGTTGAATTTAAATCACAATTAAAAATATTTGTTAATGATAAAAATTTCGAGAATGAACTACAAAATAAAGCACACTCATTGGCAACTAAAATGTCGGGAGCAGATAGTTTTGGGGATAACTGGAATAGGTTAATTGAGTCATTATATGAGTAAAAAACTTTTATATTTTAATCTTGCTTTAGATGAGAATGACACCTCTCTTGGTTTTGCAATTGATTGGATAAAAACTATAGCAAAAAATTATGATCATGTAGATGTAGTTACGTTAAAAAAAGTTTCTAATTTAAAGTTTCAAGAAAACATTAAAGTACATGGGGCTAAACCAAATAAATATAAAATATACAAATATGTATACCTATTCAACAAAGTTAGAGAATTAACTAAAGAAAATACTTACGACAGATGCTTTTCACATATGTCCCCAATATCAATTTTAGTTAGTAGTTACTATTTGAAGAAAAATAAAATTAAATCGACGCTCTGGTTTACACACCCTGGTCCAAAATTTGGTATTAAAAAATTAATACTTTTTTTGAGTTTTCTTATTTCTGAAAATATTGTTACGGCTTCTACAACTTCGTTTCCTATTAAATCAAAAAAGGTGTCCGTCATAGGACACGCAGTAGATTTAGTAAATTTTTCTAATAAAAAAGAAGAATACAAATTACATAATTTTTTAATACTTTCAAGAATTTCATCATCTAAAAACATTGAAATAGCAATTGATGGATTTTTAAATTCAAAATTTAAAGATCGTAATCTTGACATAATTGGTGGACCGCTTAATAAAAATGATGAAGTTTACCTTGTTGAACTAATGAATAAATACTCTTCTAATAATGTAAATTTTTTGGGAAAAATTAATCATGCAAATTTACCCGAGGTTTTAAAAAACTATGACGTTCATTTTAATTGTGCAGGTAATGGATTTTTTGATAAATCCGTTCTTGAAACTCTCTCAAGTGAAATTATTAATTTTTATGTGAATGAAGATTTTAATTTGCTGTTTGATGATAATTCATATCAATTTAATGATTCTAAAGAATTAGCAAGAAAGTTAGATAATTTGATAAATTTATCTCATGAAGAAATTAAAAATACAATACATAAATCTAAAAAAGAATTACAAAATAACGCATTAAGTTCTTTAAACAGCAGATTAGAACCTTATTTGTAATTAGCAGAAATCCAGTCAATAGTTAATTTAAGTCCGTCTTCAAGTGAAGTTTTTGGTTTATAATTTAATAATTCTTTTGCTTTAGTTAAATCAGGTTTTCTTTGTTTCGGATCGTTAATAGGAAGTTCATGGTACACAATTTTTGAATTAGAATTAGTCAATTCTATAATTTTTTCTGCAAGATATTTAATTGTGACTTCGTTATCGTTGCCAATATTAAATACATCTGATTCTTCATGGTGAATAATTTTTAAGATTCCATCTAAAGTATCTTCTATATACGAAAAAGATCTTGTTTGTTCACCATTTCCATAAATTGTTATTTCTTTACCTTTTAATGCTTGGTAAATAAAATTGGTGACAACCCTTCCGTCATCTATTTGCATATTTGGTCCATAAGTGTTGAAAATTCTTGCAATACTACCATTTAAATTATGGGTTGTTATGTATGAATGAGTTGCAGATTCTGCAAATCGTTTAGATTCATCATACATACTCCTAGGCCCTAATGTGTTGACATTTCCCCAATACTCTTCGCTCTGTGGACTAATTTCTGGATCACCATAAATTTCAGATGTAGAAGCTAAAAAGAATTTAGCATTGTGATGTTTACTTATTCCTAATGCATTAATAGTTCCAATGCTTCCTGACTTTAGTGTGTTGATAGGATACCTAGCATATGCTTTTGGACTTGCACAACTAGCTAAATGAACAACATAGTCAATCTTTTCATCAAAATAAATACTTTCCTGAATATCGTGTTCTACGAATTTAAAATTACTAAATTCTTTATATTTTTCTATATTTTTTAAATCACCAGTAATTAAGTTATCTATTACAGTAATCTGATTTGAATCATCTATTAATTGACCAATAAGATGAGAACCAATAAAACCTGCTCCGCCTGTTATTAAATAATTAATTATTTACTCCCAAAATTTAATATATTCATACTCATTTAAGTTTCCAATTTCTTTTTCTATTTTTGTCTGAAATTTTTTATCAAGAGGATACATTTCAACAATTAATGATTTGTTTGGTAATTCAGAAATAAATTTAATCGATTCATGGCTCTTAAAGTATTCATCATATACGAATACATTCCCATTATTAAGTTTATTGTACAAATCTATTGTCGGCGAATGCCTTAGGTCATCAGTATTTTCCTTGAAAGCTAGGCCAATTAAAACTATGTTTATATAATTTTTCTCGACTTTTATTTTTTCTAGGTATTTTGCAAACCAACTTTTGTGTTGATTGTTTGATTTTAAAATTGATGAAATAAGCGGAACATCAAGCTCTTTCGATTTAGAAATCGATACGACTTCTGCTACATCTTTTGGGAAACAAGAACCACCCCAGCCAGGTGAAGGTCTGAAATACTCTAAACCTATTCTTTTATCCATACCTATTCCTTGTAAAGTTTGAGTCAAGTCACCACCTAGCTCTTTTATAATTTGGGAAGCTTCATTTACAAAAGAAAGTCTTAGTGGTAGATAAGCATTTGATAAATATTTTATTAATTGAGAACTGACTGGATCTGTAAAAATAACTTCTGAATCTATTCCGGAATAAAGCTCGTAAACTTTTTTTGCATTCAATTCGTCTTTTGAACCTATTACAATTCTGTCAGGATTAAAAAAGTCACTAAATGCAGTACCCTCGCGTAAAAATTCTGGATTAAAAATAAGGCTTTCTTCAGATAACTTACTTGATTTAATAACATCTGCTAAAGCTTCTGGATGGATTGTGGATTTTATACAAATGACTGTATCTTTATTAGACCTATCTTGTATTTCTTCAAAAACTTTATTTAAAAAACTTGTATCTACTTCATGAGTATCTAAAGATGGAGTCTGAACGCAGACCATTATAACATCAACATTATCCCAAAAAATTTCATCATAATTATCACTGAATTTAACATTTTTGCCAACTACTTCATCATTTAAATATTCATCTAATTTAGGTTCATAAAAAGGAGGTACTTTATTATTTAACTTCTTAATTTTTTCAGAATCAATATCTACAAATTGTACTTTGTGGTTTAAATGAGATAATCCCAATCCAGTTATTAAACCAACGTATCCAACACCGATAACAACAATGTTCATAACTTGATGATAACGTTTCAATAACTTTATAATAATGATAGTGATTTATTTTATTGCTCATTCTGAATGGATACTCCAAAGATCAAGAGCTGATATGGCAAGAAGTTTAAAATCTGATTTTAAAATTGTATCAATCTGTCCTGTGAGTGAATATGAAGCTAATTTAAAAGATGCCTACTATGAGTCAATTAATTGGAGTATTGACAGAACTAAATTGTTAGATATAAAAGGAATTTTAAAACTTAGGAAAATTATAAAGAATTTCAATTCTGGTGATATAGTTCATATTTTTACAATCAAATCTTTGTATCTCTTTATCTTTTCGTCATTATTTTTTAAAAAAGATTTTAAAGTTATAGTATCAATTACTGGTTTAGGGTACCTATTTGCCGATACAATTTTGGCCAAAATTTTAAGAAATATAACTAGACCATTGATAAGGGTAAGAATAAATAGTTCGATAGATTATTTAATTTTTCAAAACAGAGACAATTTCCAAAAATTTGTTGATTACTCAAACTATAAAAATAATTCACAAATTATTTCAGGTAGTGGTTTGAACACAACAGAGTTTAATACTAAGAATACTTTTAACGAAAACATTAAAGTTATATTCGTTGGAAGACTTATGAGAGAAAAAGGAATTTATGAATATCTTGATATTGCAAATAGATTTAGAGATAAAGAAAACTTAACATTTTTTATTGCTGGAAAACCAGATTTTGGAAATAAAAGTAGCATAAGTGAGAGAGAATTCCATGAATTGCAAAATAATAAAAACATATCTTACTTAGGTGAAATAGATGTTCAAAAAGAATTAGCGAATTATGATCTACTACTCCAGCCAAGTTATCATGAAGGATTTTCTAGAATCCTAATAGAAAGTATATACGCAGGTGTTTATTGCTTAGCTAATAATATTTATGGAATGAAAGAAATTATTGAAAAGTCAAATTTTGGTATTCTAATAAATAACAATGATGTAAAAGAATTTGAAATCGAAATTAACAATTTTATGAAAAATAAGAATAATATAAGCTTTGATTCTGCTAGAAATATCATTAAAACCAATTACTCTTTAGAAGCAATTTCACAACAATTCAAAGAATTATATTATGAACTTACTGAATGATTTCCAAGTTTCAATATATGTAGCATCAATTGTTGCGTTTTTCTTATCGACACTGTTCTGTTTTTTTATAATAAGAATAAATAAAAATTTTAATTCTAAATCAAACGACCAAAAAAGGTTAAACAGTCTAAACATCGTTCCGCTTGGCGGAGTAGCAATGGCATTAAGCTTTTTTATATCGGTACGTCTACTAGGTCAAGCTGATTCAAATGTAGTAAATGTATCCATTTTTGCTTTAGCAATATCTATTTTGGGAGTTGTTGATGATTTTTTAAATCTAAATTGGAAAATGAAAATAGTATTTCAATTTTTATTTGTAAGTTTTCCAATTTTTTTATTAAATCAAACAATAAATTTTGAAATTCTTTTTGGAATAAATTTTTCTGGAAGATTAAATTATGCACTGACTATTTTGTGGATTTTGGTTCTTATGAATTCAATTAATTTTATTGATAATATGGATGGTTTTGCTGCAATAAATAGTTCATTTATTTGTATAGCATTGACAGCTTTATCATTTGTTTTTAATCAAAATTATCTTGCAGATGTAAGTTTTGTATTACTTTTTACTATTTTGGGATTTACAATATATAATTTTCCTCCAGCACGGATATATATGGGTGATTCAGGAAGTTTGTTTATAGGGTTTATTTTTGGTTTTATAAGTATTCTTTTTGATTGGAACCCGACTGGTCAAAGTTATTTGTACAGTTCAATAGCACCAATTTTCTTATTTTTTACAATGCCTTTGTTAGATTTTTCAACAGTTTTTATACACAGAATAAAAAACAATATTTCACCAACGACTGGTGGTACGGATCATATATCTCATAGATTGTTAAATCAAGGCTTAAGTGTTAAGTCTGTACTTCTTTTATTTTCATTATTAAATATTTTTATTTTTTTGCTGTTGGCTTTAACAATAGCTTTTGAGTCAATGTCGGTGATTATTTTTCTTATATATGTAATAATTATTTTGACTCTATTTATTAAATTTCAAAAACTTGAACCACTAAATTAATTTTTTAAGTTTTTTTATTCTTTCTTCTGTTCCTGCATCTATCCACCAAGAATTAATAATTGAATAATTAAGTAAATTATTTGTTAAATATAATTTATTAAGGTCAGTTATTTCTAATTCCCCTCTTGCTGACGGATTAAGCTGTTTAATAAATTCAAAACAAGTTTTTTCATAAATATAAACTCCAACTACTGCAAGAGAAGATATGAACTCTTTAGGCTTTTCATGAATATTTATCAAATTGTTATCACGGTCTAGTTCCATTACGCCAAATTCATCAGGATTATTAACATTGATGGCAAAAATTTGTGAACCTTTAAAATTTTTAAAATCAATTCCTTCTAATGGATTTTCACCAAAAAAATTATCTCCTAATATAAAAGTAACTAAAGAATCATCATCAACTTTTGATTCTGCAAATGAAAGTGCGTGTGCAATTCCTTTTGGCTGATCTTGAACAACAAAACTAATATTAAGATTTCTATGATTTTGTTTAATGTCATTCACAATTAAATCATGGAAGTCTGGGTTAGTAATGACGACGAAATCTAAGAAACCCCAAGACTTCAATTGATTAATTTGAGTTGAGATCATGCTCATACCATCAATATCAATTAGTACTTTAGTATGGAGATTATCTTTAAAGTTTTTTAACCTAGTGCCTAAACCACCAGCAGCTATTACAGCATAATTTTTTCTCATTTTTCTATATTAAAAGGACACTGTTATTAAAGTTGTAATTTGATTATGAAAATAAATAAACAAGTAATTTTTCTAGGTTTTATTTTAATTATAAGTTTTGTTGCTTATAATTTAATTCCAAATTTCGAACGGGAACAATTCAATCCCGATATAGTTGAAGAAATTTCAAGTGGGACCATAACAACTACAACTATTGAGTCAGAGGAAAATAATATTGTTGAAGAATCTGGAGATATTTCTGAAGAGGAAGAGATTTTTCAACCTAATTTATATGACAGCTTGTTAATTAATAATCAAACAAAAAGAATAGATAAAAATTTTACTTCATACTTAATTATTGGAAGCGATGAGCGAAGTTCAAACTCATCAGCGAGTAGAGGAAGTGTAAAAGGGAGTCGTGCAGATGTAATAATGATTGTCATGGTTGATGAGCAATCAAATGTTTCACTTGTATCTTTGCCAAGAGATTTATTGATTGAAGATCCGTGTACAAATAATATTCAAAGAATTAATAGCTCTTACACAAACAACGGTTGCGGTACTAACGCAGAAAATTTATCTGCTGTAATACTTAATATTACTGGGCTAAAAATAAATAATTTTGTTAAATTTAGCTTCGAAGGCTTTGAAGAAATTATAGATTCTCTTGGTGGAGTTGAAATATGTGTAAGTGAAACCCAGAGAGAAGGATATTCATTTGAATTACAAAAAGGTTGTAACTTAGTTAATGGTGAAATTGCACTTAATTGGATCGTTTCAAGAAATACCGAAATACTTGACGGAGAAAAATTAATTGATGTAAATGGTGAAGATATTTCAAATTGGAAACCAATGCCTGGAGTAAGCGACCTTAAAAGAATTGAAAAACAGCAACAACTAATTCTTTCTTTAATGGAAAAAATCAATAACTTTGAATCATTTAATAGTTTTTTAGATTTTGTAAAAGCATTAGAAAATGCTTTTACTATTGATCAAAATATATCAATAATTGAGGCTACAAGCTTACTATGGGATTTTAGAGAATTGGATTTGGAAAACGTAAATAAACTTACAGTACCTACATATAATTACAAAACTCAAAATGGTGCCCAAGTGTTAATTCTTGATCAAAACTTTTTTGAATTTATATCTTCTCAAGGTTTAGTTGACTGATAATTTATACCAATACTTATTATTAAAAGCACAAACATATCTGGAGAATAAATCATATCATTTGTAAGATTTAAAACAAAAAACATCATCATTGCTAGGAATGTAAATGCAGAATTAGAATTTGCTAATATGAATTGTTTTAAAATAAAAATGAAGAATACTAAATAGAATAAAATTGACATAAAAATACCAAACTCTACGCTGAATGTGAGATAACCATTATGCGCTGTAGTAAGTTGGCTTAAAAAAGAAGGATCTACAATTGGAGGACTCGTATTAGAAATTTTTCCATTTTTTTGTATTAAGACTCCGCTTCTTAAACTTTTATCACCAATATAATTTGCATCTAAAAAAACACCATCTGGGTTTGCCCAATAAAAAAATAATCTCCCGTCGTCAATTTCTAATTTCCAAGACTGTACTTGACTATCTTTAATTGAAGTATTCGAAATCAATGTTTGCCTCTCCCATGGAATCTCAGGTAGTGATAGGTTCAAAATTATTTCAAAACTTTCACTAAAGTCAAAACCGTTTGGTACAGCTAACCAATATTTATTGGGTGAAAAAAGTTTTAATCCATCAGATTCATATGTGATTTTTGCGTTATATGAATTTAATTCATTTGGTTTGTACACAAAATAATCTTGATTTAAAGATTTTTCATCAAAAATAATTTTCTCATTTTTATTTTGTGTACTTACATATAATTCTTTCACTGTTGCATCTAAGAATGTATTACCAAATGACTGTCCGTCAGAATGGCCCCCTATTTCCAAGAACGAAGTGTTTTTATTTAAATTAATAATATTTCCTGTAGTTCTTGAGTATCCAATCATATCCCAATTTTCAAAATCATCAGAAGTGTAAAAAGTTATTTTACTTCTTGGGAGTATTCCGTCTTGTTTTTCAAACTTAAACTTAATATAACCTTCGACATTTCTAAAATTGCACTCTGAACAAAATTTTTTGTAATTTTCAAGAGTGACATAATTGTTGCCAATGCTTATCTGCTCAACAATTACAGCAAGCTCTCCGTGAGCTAACTCTCTACTTTCACACCCATAACCTACAAAGTCTGTACATGGCACAAATAATAATCCCTGAGGTATCTCTTCCTTGCTCTCAATATAATTTGATTGATCATAAAGATAATCAACAAAACAATAAAATTCGCCCCTCAAAATATTTAAATTATTGTTATCAAAACATTCAGAATCATTCATTAATTCAAGTATTTCTGAATTTGTTACTTGGTAGACTGCAGATAAAAAATCAGCAAGCAATGTTTGCTTAACTCTTACATGCTGACATGTAAGCCTATCCTCAGAGCACTCAGCAATTAATTTACTTTGAACTAAAATCTCGTATCCGCCACCAGAAGTTCCAATAAAAAAATCTGCTTCTGAATCTCTGTGTTCTACAGGTGTAATCCCTAACTCGACTTTATTTAAATTAATATTTAGGTTTTCTTCTAATATATCAGGATTGATAGAAAGAAAATAGTCTTTGTAAATTCCTTCAACATAATTTCCAGGGCCCAATCCTTTAAAAATACTCATATTTTCAAATGCAATTTGAGTTAAAAACCCTCTATCGCTTTCCTTTAATAAGATTTTTGAATCACCAAAATATAAAAATCCTAAAAGACCTGATATAGCAACTAACAATGTAATAAAAATACTTTTAAAGTTCTTGTTATAAATAAATATAAAAATAAATATACCCACAAATAAAGAGAGATAAGCACCTCTAGAATATGTAACAAAAATTAAATAAACATTTAATAACGACAGAATAAGAAAATATTTATTCTTTAATTCAAAATATATATATAAAGATAAAAAAGTAAGAATTGAAAACACGCCCCCTGCAACATTTGGACCAGATCCCTGATAGCCAGAAAGTCTACCTCTGTTGAAAAAATCAGGATTTTCATAATAATAACTAATCCAACCTGTAGTATTGTCAACAAATGATAGTTGGAAAATTGATGTCAAGAAATTAAGTAATGTTACTGCTGCAAAAGGGATTAAGAAATATTGTAATTCATGCGTAGACTTGCTATTTATGTATGATGTAAATAAATATCCAACTACTGAATAAAAAACTAATCTCAATATAAAAGCACTTATACCGTATATAAATGTAGACAATAACAGGACTAGAATTAATGAACCCCAAAGTTGTGTACTGGTTTCTTTGAAATCAACTGAAATTGAATTCTTAACAAAATCATGAATTAATAAAATAAAAAATAAGATCATCAAAAAATCTGAAAACTCAATTATTTCTAATCTAAGAAATCCAGGAGGAGAAACTAAAGAAACAGAAACAATAGAACCTAAAATAAATAATTTCAATTTTGCTCTCAAGTGGGCCTGGCAGGACTCGAACCTACGACCGACGGATTATGAGTCCGTTGCTCTAACCAACTGAGCTACAGGCCCCAAATATTTATGAAATTACTGATTGAACTTTTAATGCAATACTCATATCGCCAGCAACTTTTAATTTTCCAGTCATAAAAGCAGCTTGTGGACTTGAAGAACCATCCATAATTGATTGCATAGTTTCAGCATCTGTTGAAATTGTACATGTAGCTTCATTATCGTCTGATGTGATTTCACCACTATTTCCATCAATTAAAACTACATTTTCGTCAACAACAAATTTTACTGAACCACCTAATACACTAAGGTCTTTTCCTTCAGCTCTCTCTTTTACAATTGCTACTAAATCCATTATTCCTCCATTCACTTTAAGTATAGTGAAAATTAATTTGTATAGCTCCGAGGGTGGGACTTGAACCCACAACCAACGGATTAACAGTCCGCTGCTCTGCCAATTGAGCTACCTCGGATAGCAAATTAATAATACTAGGTATTAAATAGTATTCTGATACATTTCTTTTTTCTTTTTGATGTCTTCTACTTCCTGAAGAAGCTCGAAATTCTTATCATCTGATTCTTCAAATTCTTGGATAAGTTCATCGATTCTTAGGTTTGCAAAATGTAAATACAATCTTGAAACTGCTTCTAAGTGCTGCTCTTTTGTGTAAGAGATATTAAGATAATCTTCTTTTTTTGACTTTTCATTTCTAATATCATTAACTAATTTTTTAAATTCAGAATTTAACTCTATCAACTGGTCAATTTCTTCACTTGGACTAAATTCATTAGAAATCATTTCTGCAATTATTAAATCTTTAAAAATTGAGATAGAACTTATAGTTTGTTCTGTTACATCTTCTTTTTCGTCTGAAGTTTGAAATTTTAATTCCTTTTTAAGTATGTCTTTGGCCGTGTTTAATTTTGAAGATAATAAATCTAATGAGACATCAACTTCAAGAGGACTTAGGTTAGATGTTATTTTCATAAAATATTTAAAAATACTTTTTTTATCTGATGTGCTTTCAATAAATTTATTAATCAAAAATTCAATTATTTCAAGATTATCTTTAAGAACACTACTGAAAATATCTTCATCTTCTTCATACAATTCTGAAATATCTTTATATTTTTCCGGTAAATTGAGGCAATGTATTTCTAGTTGATTAGAAACTTGATTTTTAATTTCTAGAACTCTTTCAGTTGCCTTTAGTCCTGCTTCATCGTTATCGAAACAAAGTAAGATTTTATTCGTATAGCGTGAAACAGCTTCTAGCTGTTGAATCGTGAGAGCAGTACCTGACGGTGAGGCACTATTTGGAAAACCTAATTGGTTTAATGATAAAACATCAAAGTAGCCTTCTACTAAAAATGCATACCCTTTCTTCTTTACAGAAGATATGAATTCCTTTGTGAAATACAAATTCCTGTTTTTTTTATAAAGAACTGAATCTGAACAATTTAAATATTTAGGACCAAAATCTTCGAGTGCTCTTCCACCATAAGCAATGGTTTCAGTTCTAAAGTTTAGAATTGGAAACATGATTCTATTTTTAAATAGAAAATTATCATTACTAGAGATAAATCCTAATTTTTTTAAATCAAAGTCAGAGATTTTATTTTTATCACAAAACTTTTGAAATTCTTCAACATTTGAATCAATAAAAGATATGTCATATTTTTTTAAATCCTGTTCATTGAACTTTCTAGAAGTAAGGTACTCTTTTGCTTTTTTAGATTTATTTGAATCCATCATTTCTTTAAAATATTCATCAATGAGATTGATTTTTTGTTGAAAATTTTTAAAATCGTTATTCTGACTAGTTTCGGTATAGGTAAGTTTGAATCCATATTTTTCGGCAACTAATTCAACTGCATCTTGAAACTCCAAATTATTAACTTCTTGTACATATTTATATATGTCACCACCCATTTTGCATCCAAAACAATGAAATAAATTTTCGACGTCTGTAAAACTCATGCTTGCGGTTTTTTCACCATGAAAAGGACACAACGCCATCCCTTTAGTTCCTCTAAGTTTTCCAGTTGTAGTAGATAAAACAAAGTCGCTAATTTTTGATCTTTTTTTTAAATCTTCGATTGATTGCTTTGATATACCCATTATATTTTTGAGAAATAATCAAGAAGTTCCTCTATTTTTATTCGTTCCTGATCCATTGAATCTCTATTTCTTATAGTGACTGATAAATCTTCTAAAGAATCAAAATCTATAGTTACACAATAAGGGGTCCCAATTTCATCTTGTCTTCTATACCTTTTACCTATTGATTGAGTTACATCAACTTCTGTTCTATAAAATTTCTGCAAAGTTTGTTTTATATCATTTGAAACTTTGATTAATTCTTCTTTTTTACTCAATGGTAGAATACCGATTTGGATAGGTGCGATTTCAAAATTAAATCTAAATAGCGTTCTAGTAGTATCATTAATTACTTCTTCATCGTATGTTGAACATAGTAAAGCAAATAGTGTTCTTGTCAATCCCCCTGCAGGCTCAATTACAACTGGTACTATTTTCTCATTTTTTTCTGAATCAAAATATGATAAATCTTTTCCACTAGAGCTTTCGTGTGAACTTAAATCAAAACTTCCTCGATTTGCAATGCCTTCAAGCTCACCCCATCCCCAAGGGTAATCAAATTCAATGTCTACAGTTTTAGATGCATAATGAGCTAATTCGTTTTTTTCATGTTCTCTTAACCTGAGTTTCTCTTCTGGAATGCCTATCCTCTTGTACCAATCAAGTCTCTTATTTACCCAGAAATCAAACCATTCATTTTCATTTTCTTTTTTACAAAAATATTCAATTTCCATTTGTTCAAATTCTCTAGTTCTGAATATAAACTGACCTGGAGTAATTTCATTTCTAAATGATTTTCCAATATTAGCAATTCCAAACGGAAGTTTTGCTCTCATTGTTCTTTGAACATTCTCAAAATTTACAAATATACCTTGTGCTGTTTCTGGTCGTAAATACACTGATGAGTTTTCATTTTTTACTGGGCCTATGTTTGTTTCAAACATAAGATTAAATTGACGCGGCTCTGTTAAATCTTCTTTTTTTAGATTTTCTGGCACTTGGTCAGCTCTAAATCTTTCACCTGTAGGTTTATGATCTACCATAGGGTCTGTAAATTCAGCTAAATGGCCAGATGCTTTCCATACTTCAGAACTTTGAATAATAGCTGTATCAATAGGAAATATAGATACTTTGCTATCTTGATTTAAGTCTTTCCACCAGCTTCCAGAGATATTGTTTTTAAGCAAAGCACCCAATGGACCATAGTCATAAGAGCTCCTCAATCCGCCATATATTGATGAAGCATTAAAAACAAAGCCTCTAGCATTTGCTAACTTTACAATTTTATCGAATAAGTTATCAATTTTTTCCATAAGTTCTATTCCTTGAATTAAATTCTAGTAAGACATCATCTAATATGTCTGCATTTATATCAGGCCATAGGTCTTCGATAAATAATAGTTCAGTATACGAAAGTTGATATAGTAAAAAATTACTTATCCTGCTCTCCCCTGCTGTTCTTAATAGAAGATCAGGAAATGGAACCTCTGGGTACTGAAAGTAGTTAATAAAGCTATCTTTTATATCTTTTAAAGTAAGTTTTTTATTTAGATTTAAATTATGTAAATTTAACACTGCATTATGAATTTCATCGTGTGAACCGTAATTAAATGCAAAATTTAAGTTTAATTCAGTATTTTTTTGAGTTAAGTTTTCTGTCTCTCTCATTAACTCTTTATTCTCATCAGGTATTTTTTCATCAGTCAAGTCTCCTAAAAATCTAAACCGTACACCTTTTTGATTAAATTCATCTCTTCTCCTAATTAGAATGTCTCTATTAAAAAACATCAAATATTCCACTTCTTCATCAGAACGAAGCCAATTCTCAGTAGAAAAAGCATACACCGTGAGCCATTTAATATTATTTTTAATTGCCCAATCTATTGTTTTTGATAAGGAATGTTCACCAGCAGCATGTCCAGCAGTTCTATCAAGTCCTTTATCAAGCGCCCACCTACCATTACCGTCCATAATGATTGCTAAATGGTCAAGATCGTTATTATTCATTCCAAACCTTTTTTAGAATTGTATTTTCAATACTACTCAGCTTTTTTGGATCATCATGAGAATATCCAATTAAATGTAACAATCCATGAACAAGTACTAATTGATATTCTTCAATTAATGATTTTGTATACTTTTTTGAATGTTTTTTTATAAGTTTTCTATTCAAGAATAAATCGCCAAGAATTTCATTATTGTTTTTGTCTAATTTATTGATACTTGCCAAATCTTTATACAGAGGGATAGTCAATACATCTGTTGGATAATCTTTTTGAAAATAATGTTCATTCAGCTCTTTTGAGTATTGATCTGAAACCGAGTGAATATGTAGTAAAAAATTTTCAGAAATTGAAAACTTATTCAAAAAAACTTTTCTTACATCTTCAAAAGCATTTTTTTCATTTTTAAAAAAATAACCGTTAAATTGAAATTTCAATATTTTTATTCTTCTTCTGTTATTTCAGGATATAAAACTCTTTGGTGATAAAGACCCTCCAAGCTTTCTTGAAAAGAATTTTTAATTATATCTAATTCTTTAAAAGTAATTGGTGCATTATTTAATTGTCCATCTGTAATTTTTTCTTCAAATATTTCGTTGATAACATTTCTTATTTTTTCCTCATCAGCATCTTCATTCATAAAAATTGCTCTACAAGCTGCCTCCAAAGAATCAGCCATCATTAATATTGCAGACTCCTTAGATGTAGGTTTATTTCCTAAATGCCTAAATTCATCTTTTGAAACATTTTTGTTTACCATTTTTTCTTTTTCATAAAAGAATCTGATTACTGCATCTCCATGGTGCTCTAATATTCCTTTATATACAGTTTCAGGTATTTTAAATCTCTTGGCCAACTTTACTCCTTCTGTAACATGAGCTTTTAATATATTTGCAGATTCCATGGGTAAAAGTCCATCATGTGGGTTTGAAGATCCAATTTGATTTTCAACAAACATTGTTGGATTAGCTGTTTTTCCAAGATCATGGTAATAAGCCATTGCTCTAGCTAATTGACTATTTGCACCAATTTTATTAGCTGCTCTATCTGCAAGTGTTCCTACTACCAATGAGTGGTTGAAAGTACCTATAGCATTATCCTCTAGATAACGTAAAGCTGGATGATTTCTATCAGCCAATTCTGATAATTTAAAGCTTGATGTTAACCTAAACATACTCTCTATGTAAGAAGTAAGTGAAAAAGCTGCAAGGTTTGCAACCAATGCACTTAAAAAAGAAAGAACCAAAATTTGCGTTAGATTACTATCTTCTCTTAAAAAGAAATAAACTCCAAAAGCTAACAATGGTTGGGTCAAAGAAATATAGATAATTCTTTCTCTAAGTAGTGCCCTGTCTGTATCTTCTGATAAAAATACTGCTGGGATAATTGTACCTAATGCACCTAAAGCTACTAATCCAATGTTTCCACCACCGGCAAGCGCTAGGAGTGAACTAGACAAAGATAGAATTAAAGTAGCACGAAGATTTAAAAGTATAACTGAGATAACTCCTACAAAAGAAACAGGTAAAGCATACTGTATGAAATCTAAATCTGACAAGTTTGAATAATATGAAACCCCTCTTAGAAATATTGAAGATACAAGAATTAAAGTAAGCATCAAAAGTAATTCGTTATCATTTTTCCAAATTGAATCTCTTAATCTCCATAAAAGAACATATAAAACAAGAAATACAGAGAAGATTATTGGAATAGCAGAAGTTTGGACTGTTCTTGATTCACCAGAAAGATAACCAAATTCATCAAGGGCTTTATATATAACCACATCTATGACTTCTCCTTCATTTACAATAATTTCATCTTTAAAAAACTGAATAGTAACCTCTTCAACCGCATTAGAAGCTTTGTTTTTTTGTTCATTCCAGAGTTCTTCTTCAAGTTTTTGATTAGCTATAAGGTTTTCTGCAATAATTTCACCGACCATTGATCTTACTCTCGCTTCAGGAACTAAGACATATAATTCACTTGGTAAATTCAAATTAGGAGGTGTTTGTACAATCGTTTGCCTAATTTGATTTAGATTTTCATTATTTATACCATTTGATAAAAATTTGTCAGCTTGACTTTTTGATTCAAATTCAATTTGAGTCAAAAAATTAGAGGAATTTAAATTATCTAGGTTTGAAATTTCAATCAAGACTTCAATAGCAGATGTTGAAATTGTTGAAAATAATAATGAGGACTGTACTTTCTCAATTTGCTCAACTTTACTCAATTCTACTATTTCCACTATAGATTGAGGATTTTCTGGATTACTTTCATTGTCAGTAACAAGTACCTCTTCTGTTTTGGCTTTTATGACTGTAAGAAACATTTCAGTAATTCCATCAATTACCGAGACATTTATTTTGCTATCAATGGAATAAACGGGGGCAACATTATTTCTTGCATCTTCTTTTAACTCTTCAGTTTTTTGCTCATCTACAACAGTTAGAAACCTTGGAGCAGAAAAAGCTGCTGGTGATGCATCTCCTACTTCAATCTTTATTACTTGGTTTTCAGGAAAAATTGAAAAAGAAATAAACCATACAGCCGCAGAAAATAAAACAATATAAAATATCTTTCTAAAGTGAGTGATGTAGATATTCATTATTTATCAGGAAATACTTCCAAAATTTTTGATACTATTTTATTTCTTACGATATCAGAATTTTTAAATTCTACTACTGATATTTCTTCTATGTTTGATAAAGATTTTCTAGTTTTTTTCAAGCCTGAAAAGTCTCT
Organism: uncultured Candidatus Actinomarina sp.; assembly: GCA_902595195.1. Classification (GTDB taxonomy): domain Bacteria; phylum Actinomycetota; class Acidimicrobiia; order Actinomarinales; family Actinomarinaceae; genus Actinomarina. Next base: position 70,724 of record CACJPC010000003.1, read on the forward strand.
ATTATTAAGATCAATTTGGGTTTCATCACCAGTAATTATCATTTTTGAGTCTTCACCTAATCTTGTTAAAAACATTTTAATTTGGCTTACGGTAGCATTTTGTGCTTCATCTAAAATTATGCATGCATTGTTTAGTGTTCTACCTCTCATATAAGCCAAAGGAACAATTTCAATATTTCTCTTTTCAATTAAATATTGTAAAGTTTCATTGCCGAAAAAATACTCTAATGAATCAAATAGAGGAACTAAATAAGGATCAATTTTCTGAGACAAATCTCCTGGAAGATATCCCAGCCTTTCGCCTGCTTCTACTGCTGGTCTAGTAAGAACTATTTTTTTAATTTTTTCATCAGTATACATTTTGACAGCACTTGCAACTGCTAAAAAAGTTTTCCCAGTACCAGCTGGACCAATTCCAAAAGTTATAGTTGAATTCTCGATTGTTTCAATATATTTAAATTGTGTTACATTCTTAACCTTAATTGCTTTTGATCCAATGATTGATATATTCTTTGATGAAGAAATGTTACTTATATTTTTTGATTCAATATTTGACATTAACTTTAAATCTTCAATCTCAATAATCTCACCTCGTTCAGCCATTAATAACATTTCATCAAGAATTTTCATGATATCTGTTGTTTGGCCATTGTCTCCTGATATATAAACAACATTACCTTTGACATTAATTTTTATTTTTTTAAACTTATCTTTTAAATATTTTAAGTTTTGGTCATTAACGCCAAAAATGTTTACAAGCTCTTTGTCTACTGGAATAATTTTTTCAATACTCATTAAATGTTTTTAAGTTTTTCTCCACCAATCAAATGAAGGTGTATATGGAATACTGTCTGCATTGCATCTGAATTAGTGTTGAATAATAACCTATATCCAGATTGATTAATATTATGTTTTTTTGCTAAGTCTTTTGCTACCAATATCATTTTTCCAAGTAAATTTTGATCTTCTAAAGAAGTATCATTTATCGTCTCAATCTTTCTCTTTGGAATTATTAATATGTGAACTTTTGCAACAGGATTAATATCATTAATGGCAAATATCTCGTCATCTTCATAAATAATCTCTGAATCGAGTTCTCCAGATAATATCAATTCAAATACTGATTTTTGTTCCATATGTATTACATCATTAATGATACTGCAGTTATTGCAGCAGTTTCAGTTCTCAGACTAAATTCTGATATCTTTATCTTGTGTTGAAATTTTGATAATTCTTCATCTGTCCAACCACCTTCAGGGCCAATTGCAAAGTTATTTGGTTTTTTGGTCTTTTTATCAAAGCTTTCTCCGCTGATATCAAAACATGCAGTAAAAACAGAAAAATTTATATTTTCAGGAAAAAATAGTTCAGGTAAATATGCTGAGCCTGACTGTTCTAAAGCAGAAATTACCCACTCTTGTATCTTAGATTTGCTGTAATTTGTATTTTGAGTATTTTTAGTAATACCAATATAAATCTCATTAACATTTAATTCCGTCAATTTTTCAATTAAAAATCTAAATCTATTTTTCTCTCTTAAATAAGGTACAAATATTTTTAAACTATTTTGTCGTTGATACATTCTTGAATTATTTATTTCTACACAATTATTAATAAAATTTCCATAAGAGATAAGTCCTTTTCCATCGGATACATTTACTTTATCTCCATCTCTAAGTCTTAATACTTGATTTAAATGATGTAATTTTTTATCAGAAACTTCAACACTCATATTGTCGTTTGAATTTTCAACGTAAATAGTAGGAACAAACATTATTGTTTCAAAAAATCTCTAAAAGCTTCTTTTGGTACATTGACTTTGCCAATTTGTCTCATTTTTTTCTTTCCCTCTTTTTGTTTTTCAAGAAGCTTTCTCTTTCTTGTTACGTCACCACCGTATAATTTAGCTGTAACATCCTTTCTTAAAGCTTTAATTGTTTCTCTTGCAATTATTCTAGATCCGACAGCTGCCTGGATAGGAATATCAAATTGTTGACGAGGAATTAGTTCGGATAATTTTTTAACCCTATTTCTACCTACAAATTCTGCATTTTCTTTGGCAAGAATAGAACTAAATGAATCAATTATTTGTCCGTTAACCAATATATCAAGCTTGACTAAATTCCCTTTTTCAAAATCTAAAATTTCATAGTCTAATGATGCAAACCCTTGTGAAATAGATTTTAAAGTATCATAAAATCCACTAACAAGTTCGAGTAGCGGAAGTTTGTATCTAACCTTGACCATTGATGTACTCAAATAATTTAAATCTTCCTGAGTGCCCCGTTTTTCACTTAGTAATTGCATAATTGAACCTAAGTACTCTTTTGGAAACAGTAGATTAACCTCACAGTATTTTTCCATTAAATGCTTGATGTCAGTATATTTTTCAATTTCACTTGGATTACGAATTATTATCTCCGTATCGTTATTTCTGACAATTTTAAATTCAACAGAAGGAGGAGTAACAATTAATGATAGGTCAAATTCTCTCTCAAGTCTTTCAATTACAATTTCCAAATGTAATAAACCTAAAAATCCACATCTAAATCCAAAACCAAAAGCCGATGATGTTTCAGGTTCATAATAAAAACTTGCGTCATTTAATACGTATTTGTCTAATGAATCTCTAAGTTTCGTATAGTCATCTGAGTCTGAAGGAAACACACTTGAAAAAACAGTTGGTTGTGGTTCCTTGTAACCAGATACTATTACTGGACTTTCATCTTCGTCAGAAACTAAAGTGTCACCAACTCTTATCTGAGATAACTCTTTTGCTCCTGTAATGATATATCCCACTTCTCCCGTTTTTAAATTATTTGATGGTACAAAATCTAAATCAAAATAACCCATCTCAGACGGCTCAAAAGAATAATTCGAATTTACAAGTTTAAGTTTTTGATTTGACTTAATTTCATCACCAAAAACACGCACAGACGCAACAACGCCCCTATAAGAATCAAAAAAAGAATCAAAAATTAATGCATTAACTCCATCTATTTTCTTTTCTGGAGGGCTAATTAAATGCGGAAGTTCAAACAACAAACCTTCCACCCCTTTTCCAGTTTTTGCAGAAATTTCGAATATCTCATTTTCTTTAGATCCAATTAAATTAAAAATTTGTTTTTTTGCATTTTCTATATCAGCATCAATAGAGTCAATTTTGTTTAAAACAGGAATGATTTCTAGACCTGCTTCAATTGCAGCATATGAGTGTGCAAAAGTTTGGGCTTGGATTCCCTGAGTTGCATCAACCAATAGAATAGCTCCATCACAGGCAATTAGTGCTCTAGAGACTTCATAAGAAAAATCTACGTGACCCGGTGTATCAATAAGATTTAAAGTCAAATCTTCAAATTGCAATCTTATTGGTTGAGACTTTATTGTTATCCCTTTTTCTCTCTCTAAATCCATGCTGTCAAGTATTTGATCTACATGTTCGCCTGGTTTAATTAATCCAGACATTTCAATTAAGCGATCTGCTAATGTTGATTTACCATGGTCTACATGAGCAATTATCGAAATATTTCTTAGATTTTTATTATGTAACATATTTACTAAGTTAATATCTTATATACCGAAAGGTTTTACATGGCAAATATTAATTCACAAAAAAAGAGAATTCGACAAGATTCGAAAAGAAATGTTCGCAATAAATCACTTAAAAGTGAGTTAAAAACTACATTAAAATCAATCGAAAATGGTGATGTTTCTTCAGAAGCTAAGAATCAAGCTTTGAAATCACTAGATATAGCGTTCTCTAAAGGCGTAATTTCTAAAAATTACAGAGATAGAAATAAATCTAGAATCTCAAGTCTGTAGTTTTTGTTTCATAGCAATTATAAATCTTTTAGAATTTTCTTGATTATAAGTTGATTCAACCAATTTTTTTTCAATTTTATAAATATATTTAATTGAATCGTCAATGTTATCAGAACTAGTTTTCTTGAGAATGGTTTGAGCTTTTTTATATTTATAATCTTCTTTCTCTTTTAAAACTTCTAAAACATCTTTTTTATCGGTTGATGTAAGAAGTTTTAATCTGAAAATCTCTTTAGAGAAAAAGTTTAAAAACATTCTAAAATTTGACTCTGTCTCTGTGAAAAACGAAAGTAGATTATTATCTATTTTTTTCCTATTATCAAAAATTGTATTAGAAAGATCCCAAGGAAAAAATTCAACAACATTTTTTGAATTATGAATGATTTGTAATGATTTAATATCTTGGAATTTACTTAAATTAGATTTTTTAACTTGAAATATATATTTTGAATTAAAGTCATAATTTATTTTTTCTAAGTTTTTAAATGTAAAAAATTCATCAGTTACAAATTTATACAAATCATCTGAAAATAAACTCACATTGGTATTAGAACTGAATTCGTTTGATTTTATTTTTTCATATTTTAATTCATCAATTTCTAGATTATCTAAATTTTCTATTAAATTATCTGTAACTACTATATACGTCATCAGCCAATAAAATTTATGATCTTATCTTCAACAAAAATTACCTTTTTAAAATCTGAAACATTTAAATTAAATTCAGACTTACATATTTCTTCAGCATTTTCTTGTGATGTTCCAGTGTTTATAACTTTTGTAAATTTTTTCTTTCCATTTATTTGTACAACTAGCTCATATGTAGGGTTGGTTAAGTTTGATTCTTCATAAGTTGGCCAATCTAAAGTAGAGATATCTTTATTCATATATAGATCATATATTTCCGAAGATATGTGAGGAGAAAATGGATACAAAAGATTACACATTGAACTAAAAACAAGTTCTTTGGTCTCCTTGGAGACGGTTGTGTTTTTGTTTAAATAAGAAGAAATTTCGTTATTTGCCTTCATCAAATCTGAAACACCTGTGTTGAATTCAAATTTTTCAAGATGTCTAGTTACGCTAAATATAGTTTGATTCATTGACCTTACTAGACTGTCTTCATCATTAGTTTTGTTGTTTTCTAAATTTGAAAATTTTGTCATATTGTCCCAAAATTTATTTAAGAATCGTTTAGTTCCTTCTATTCCCCCATCATTCCACTCTACTCCATCACTTGGCGGTGCCATAAATAGGATATACAACCTTAATGCATCAGCACCATGTGTAGTAAAATAAGCTTCGGGATCAACAACATTTCCTTTAGACTTTGACATTTTAGAACCTCCAAAATTAATCATTCCTTGACTAAATAAATTATGAAAGGGTTCATCCACATTAAGTAAATTTATATCTCTCAATGCTTTAACAAAAAATCTTGAATATAAAAGGTGCAAAATTGCATGCTCTACTCCTCCAATATATTGATCGATTGGTAACCATGAATTTATAATCTTTTGATCAAATGGAGATTTTTCATTTTGGGAGTCTAGATATCTTAAAAAATACCATGAAGAATCAACAAAAGTATCCATGGTGTCAGTTTCTCTCTTACCTTCAGAACCACAATTAGGACATTCAGTAGTAACAAAATCCTCACTTTTTGCCAAAGGTGAATCCTCTGAATTTTTATAATCATCAATTTCAGGTAATAAGACTGGTAAGTTTTGTATACTTTCGGGAACTAGTCCGCATTTAGAACAATTTATTAAAGGAATTGGACATCCCCAGTATCTTTGACGACTTATTAGCCAATCCCTTAATCTATAAGTTACTTTTTTTTCTCCAAGATTATGGTCAGATAAATATTTGAGTATTGATTCTGAACCATCAGTATGAGATTTCAATCCATCATAGTCACCAGAATTAATCAAGACTCCATTTTCAATATATGGTTTTTCCTTAATGTCAATGCTGTGATCTTTATCAATTATGACTTGAACAATTTCAAGATTATATTTTTTAGCAAACTCATAGTCTCTTTCATCATGACCTGGTACTGCCATAATTGCACCTGTTCCATAATTAATTAATACATAATCTGCAACCCATAAAGGTACCTTCTTGTTATTTATAGGGTTTAATACCTTTAATCCAGTATCAACCCCAGTTTTTTCTTTTGTAATGGACATTCTCTCAAATTCAGACTTTGATTTAGCCTTATCTATATACTTTTTAATTTCTTTAGAATTTGATGATATTGACAAAATTTCATTCATTAAATCATGCTCAGGTGATATAACTGCAAAAGTCATTCCAAACAATGTATCTGGTCTAGTTGTAAACACATCAAAATCAAGTTCGGTTTCATCAATTTTTAAATTAAACTGAACCCCGGAAGATTTACCAATCCAGTTTTCCTGCATTGATTTAACATTTTCAGGCCAATCACCAATTTCATCAAGCCCGTTTAACAATTCTTCTGAATAGTTTGATATTTTAAGAAACCATTGGTTAAGGTTTTTCTTTATAACCTCCGAATCACATCTTTCACAGTCGCCTTCAATAACTTGCTCGTTTGCTAATACTGTGTTGCATGATGTGCACCAATTTACAGGAGCGTCCTCTTTATATGCCAAATCATTATTAAATAATTGTATAAAAAGATATTGAGTCCATTTATAATAATTTTTATCATGGGCCGCAACTTCTTTGTCCCAATCGTAAAGAGACCCTAATCGTTGTATTTGATCTCTCATGTTATTTATTCTGTCTTCAGTAAACTTTTTTGGATGAATTCCTGTTTTAATAGCTGCATTTTCAGCTGGCAGACCAAATGAATCCCAGCCCATTGGAGACAATACATTGAATCCCTGTTTTTGTTTATATCGAGTAATTACATCTCCAATTGTATAATTCCTAATGTGTCCCATATGTAAATCTCCCGATGGATATGGGTACATGCATAAATTATAAAAATTATTTTTTTCTAGTGAGACATCACAATTAGCGAGTTTGATATCTCTCCAATGTTCTTGCCATTTTTTTTCAATTTCACTGTGACTATAATCCATGATTATCAATTATAAGCTTTGTCTATACTCAAATACATTTGCATTATACTGTAGGATTTTTCAATTTTCTCAAGTGCAGATTTAACCATTTTATCTTTTTCTAGTGAATTCAACTTTAATGCTTTTTCAATTATCTCCATTAATTCATTATTATCTTTAAACAAGAATCCATTTTCTCCATTATTAATTATTGAATTCATTGGAGTAACATCTCTTGTTATGCACAAAACGCCATGGGACATGGCTTCCAACAAAACTAGCCCCAGACCTTCAGAGTAAGAAGGAAATATAAAAACATCAATTGAATTAAAGAAACTGTACCTATCTTCTACGTAGTCTAGAAATTGAATATATTTATTACTAATTCTTTTATTTATACTTTTTATGTAATTTTCTGAACCTACTCCACCAATTAAAAGATTGGGTTGTAATTTGTTAAAATTTTCTTTTTTGAGAAGTGTTGCATATACATCAATTAAGTCTTCGATTCCTTTATTTTTATTTAATTTTCCTAAGTACCCTAAGGTATTGGTTTTGGAGTTAACGTGATGAGTCATTTGTGGAACTTCAATTCCATATGGAATTACTATTGGATTAATTGATGGATTGAGGTGTTTTAGCCAATCCTTTATACTTTCAGAAATAACGATAACATTAGCTGCTGTTTTCCATATTTTTGACTGCTGTTTAACAAACATTTTTCTTAGTAAATCTATTAAATAATTTCCTTGGAGATATGTCCCATATTTTCCATGAATAGTAACAATTCTTTTAAAGGATTTTGATAAAGACAAACTACACAAATACACTAATAAGTCACTTCTCGGAGAGTGTGTGTGAACAATATCAAAATCATAATTTTTAAAATAATTTATTCCTTTAATAATTGACAATGGATTGATACCTTGAAGTTTTTTTGGACCTTTAAATCTCATTATCTTGACATTTAAAGAGACAAAATCATCTTCTAACGATGTAAAATTTGATTGATCTTTACCTAGTAGTAATAAGGATACATCATTGCCTTTTTCGATTTGCAATTTTACCAAAGTATAAAGGTGTGATTCGGCTCCCCCTCTAGATAAATCGTTTATTACATGGCATATTTTCATACATCGAACCTAGGTGTAATCCACGTTGATTTGTATGGAAAAATGATATCTTTATTAAAATTTTCAGATGATATAGCAGTGAAGTTAACTATTGGTTTGTCTGTATTTTCATTATTTTTAATTGGTGAAATTACTCCATCATCTAAGAGTTCTTTCTTATATGAATATAATTCATAAATATTCTTAATCTTTTTGGAAAAATATTTAATATTATTGATTTCGATAAAAAAACTCCCTAAATTTGTTTTGGAAAAATCTTTATCATCCATTATTTTCTTTATGAAAATATCCTGATCAGATCTTAACTCAGAATTATAAGATTCAATATTTACACTGTGAATATCAATAAACACAACCTCAAACAATTCATCAATCAAATTATCTTTTATATATTTAACCCTATGGTGACCGTCCAAAATAAATATTTCATCTTTGAAGGAAACTACATCTTCATGTAATTCAAAAGTTACACCAAAAACAATTACGGAGTTTTTAATTATTTCATTTGTAATATGATTTTCATTAATAGTTTCTTCATGCGGAAAAATTATATCTTTATTTTGTAAAATATTAAACTTGGTCATGTACGCATTCAACTCTGGATTGCTTAATGTTAATTTTGAATAATTTTTTATCTTCATTTAATAAACTCAGTAACTTGAAAGAAATTTTTGAATAAACTCTAAAAGATTAGATACCATTTCTTGGGAAATGCTATTGTAGTTACTTATTCTCACACCCCCAATACTTCTATGTCCATTCAGACCTAGAAAACCATTTTCACTACTTTGTTTTAGAAATTGTTCCGTTTTGCTTTTGTCTTTAAAATCAAAAACTATATTTGAAGTACTTCTTAAATCCTTTGGAGCTAGTGGAATTAGCTTCTCTAGATTTTCATCTATTAAACGATAAATTTTATTTGCTTTTGAAATATTGTTTTCTTCGATTTGTTCTATTCCTCCATTGATATTGATCCAGTTCAAAATATTTAACATTACATAAATTGAAAATGTTGGAGGAGTATTAAATGCAGAATTTTTATTTATGTGGTTTTTTGCATTAAGATAACTTGTGAGATTATTTTCTTCAATAAAATCATTTTCAAGAATACAGATTGTTACTCCAGGAATGCCCAAATTTTTCTGGGCACCGGCATATATAAAAGATATATTATCCCAATCGAATTTATAAGAACATATATCTGATGACATATCTATTATTAATTTTTTATTAAAATTATTAAAATTTTTAAGCTGGATACCCTCAATTGTTTCATTTGAAGCTAAATATAAGTATTCAGATTTATGAATATTAACTTCTTCAATTAAGTCTTCTAGTTTTTGATCTGATAAAGATATTTTAGAAATTTTTTTATCAGAATACTTTTGAAAATCTTCATAAGTTTTTTTTCCCCATGTACCAGTTAATAAAAAAATTATATTGTCAAATAAACTAGGTTTGTTAGCAGCAATAAAAGTATTTTGAAATGTCGCTCCACCTTGCAAAAATATTACGTCAAAGTTTTTTGGTATATTTAAAATATTTACCAAATTTTTTTTTGTATCTTGTAAAATTTCATCAAATTCTTGACTTCTATGAGATAACTCTAAAACCGAGTACCCAAGATCTTTATAGCCAATAATATCTTTTCCTAATTGATCCAGCACTGTTTGAGGTATTTTTGAGGGTCCAGCAGAAAAATTATTTATCTTCATTTTGGTCCATTGTAAACATAAGGCTTAAGTATAAGCCATAAATAGGAAGCAAATCTTCAATTGAGGCAATAGCAACTGAAAACAAAATAAACGTAATTTTTATACCATTTTGTAAATTATTTTGTAAAGAAAATAAAATTATACAAAATAATATTATTAAATATATCATCCCAATTGAAAATAAGTTAAACATAAAATTATTTTGTAAGTTAATATTTTCATAAGTTAGAAAATATCTTCCTGTGCCAAATGATCCTGACAAATATCTTACATTTAAATATTCAGGCAAAGTTCTGTTAGTTAAATACATTTCATTATTGACTTCTTTAGCTAAATAACTCGTATAGATTTGATTCGTTGATTGAAAGCCATATCCAGTGTTTTTGCTTAGGAAATCTGTAAAAAATTCAACGCTATCTAATCTTTCTCTGTTTTGAAATTCAAAATCTTTTGGACTAGTTAGCTGATTCTCTAAGCCTTCATCATAGGAGTCGTTAGTTGTTTCGATATCATTATTTTGTGGGCATTCATAGTTCTGTGGGCTTATATCGCATTCATTTATAGGTATAAAAAAACCAAGAAAAAATACAATTGCAAAAATTAATACTTTTAAATTAAGTTTTTTCGTTAAAATAATTTCAACAAATAAAAATGCTAACAAAAGAATTAATGATAACTCACTTTTAGTTAAGCCAAATAAAACAGCCGATAGAAAATAAAAAAATGTTGTATTAATAGATTTGTAATGAATTACTAAAAAAGAGGGGAATAATATTGATACTAAAAATACTGGTTCTCTAAATGTACCCATCATCCTGTGGCTGTCTGTTATCCAGAAATTAGTTTGAATATCAAAACCCAATATTCCAGTACCTGGTCTGTTTCTATATGGCTCATAAAAGTTAAACAGTTGGGCAAAATAGGTATAAATTGATAATGCAATTACTAAATAAAAGACATTAGTTAAGTTTTTAAAAATAATATTTTTAAACTGGGATTTTGAAATTACAAAAAAGGTAATTATAAATCCAAGGTAACTAGCAACTCTTGTAATAGTATAAATTATTTCACTAGATATAAAATCAAAAGTAAATAAGTTAAAAATTGTGGGCAACATCGTAGTAAAAATTACAAGTAATAACAATAAGTTGGTTCGCATTCTTTCCTTAATAAAAATAAAAATACATATTCCAACTATTAAAAAATTACCTAGCCAAGTTAATGGAAATTCCATAAATTCATAAGAATCAAGAAACACCAAAGTCAATGACAAAAAAAATAAAATTTCTATTATCTTTTCATATCTAATTAAATTTTTAATCATTACTTTTAACTCTAACTATGGAACATATATATTTTTAAATATTATTTTCTATATTTTTATTTTTGAAATAAACAGATAATTCATAAATTTTTTGAACTAAAATACTAAAACTGATTGCTATTGCGATGCCATTAAATCCATAATTTGAAATCAGTAAAGGTGAAGTGGTAATAAAAATCCCAAGATTTATAATTCTTCCTTTTGTATGTTTCAGAATTAAATTATTAAGAAGTAAGAAGTGTCTTGTCCAAAATGTTAAATAGTAAGATATATATCCAATCAGCAAAATTAGCATAGGAGTATAAGAGTTTACAAATCCATTTCCTGCAATAATCTCAATAAGTTTTTTTCCAAAAAAATAGTAGCTAGAAACGATAACCACAGATGTTGGTATCAAAATATTTGTAGTTAGATTTTTAAAATTGTATTTTTTTTCATTATTAATTTTATTTAAAATCCATGGGGAAAATGCAACAATTATTGAGTTAATTGGATCAACTAGTTTTTTTGCAATTCGGTATATTCCTGCAGAATAATAGTTTGCAAAATAGCCAATTATAACTACATCTAAGTGGATAGGAATCAATCCAACAGCTTGATCTGTTCTGATTTTGTAAAAATTATTTTTACATAATTTTACATATTCTATAAATGAAATTTGTTCTCCTTTGGGGATGTTATTTTTTCTAAGAACTAAGAACACAATTAAACTAACAATTAACTGATGAATTCCAAGTGCATAAAAAAAGCTTTCAATTGTTGGCTGATTCAAAACAAATGACACTACAAGAATAAACCTAAGTATGTTTGATGAAGATTCTAGTAAAGAATACATTTTCATATTACCCAAATGTGTATAAACTCCCTTAAACACTTCAAGAAAATTTAAAAAAATTCTAGATAGAAAATATAACCAAAGATAAGTTGGTATAAATTGATAATACAAATAGAAAATACTTAAAACAAAAAATAAAGAAAAGCTGCCAAGTAAAACCTCAAATTTCAAGGCACTATTGAGAAAGTTTTTATTTGTTTCATTAAAATTTATTAAAACTAAATCTGAATTCCTTGAACTTAACAATCTGAAACTAATACCAATAAACCCTAAATATACTCCAATATTTCCATAAATTTCTGGGCCTAAATTAGTAGCGACAACTCTAACTTGAATTATTGCAAGAATAGCAATTATGCCTTGTGAAAGAAGTAATTCTTTAGTCTCGTTAAGAAATTTTTTCATAATTAAAAGTGGAGCTGAGGGGATTTGAACCCCTGACCCCTTGCATGCCATGCAAGTGCTCTGCCAACTGAGCTACAGCCCCATAATTTAAGATTATCCATTTTGGTAAATTAATTCACAATCAAAATATATATCTTCAAGTTCATAAAATTTTCTTGAATCATTAGTAAAAATGTGAATTAAAACTTCTTTTGCTTCAATTAATAACCATGAAGAATCTTTACCCTCAACACTTAAGGATGACTTATCTTTTAAGATATCAGTTATTTTTTTTACTACACCATTCATTTGAGTATTTGAATTTGCAGTTGAGATAATAATATTTTTATAAGCCAAAGAATTATTTCCTTTATAAATAATGATATCTTTAAGCTTTTGTGAATAAATGACATCTAACAAAGTGTCTAAGAAATATGACTCTTGAATATTTTGTTTTTTTAAATTTGACACTTATAAATATCTTACCATGTAAAAAATAAACACACTATTCTTAGGTGTGAGGAGAAATTTGAGCAGAATAAAAAACTTTTTTAGCTTATTAGAGACAGTTTTTAACAGTAAAAGATTAAGAACGATACTAGGAGCATTAATATTTTTTGTTGGTGTCTTTGGATATCTGTTTTATATATCCGAACCTAATATTTATAGTTATGGTGATGGTATTTGGCTGGCTTTAGTTACTATCACAACAGTGGGTTATGGTGACATTGAACTTACGACAACTCTTGGAAGATTTGTAGCAAGTGCTTTAATGTTTTTAGGATTGGGATTAATTGCTACTGTAACAGCTATTATCTCTGCAAAATTCACGAGAAATTATGTAGATCATCATACAAATGACGATGTTTTAGAAAAACTTGAGGAATTAGAAGCTGAAATTGAAAAACTTAAAGAATTAGAGGAAGATGAACTAGAAAAACTAGATGAATTAGATTCTGAAATTCAAGATATAAAGGACAAATTTCAATAAAGACTGTTTTCTTTAATATAAGTTAAGATTTCCGAAGGTAAGTCACTAACTTCAATATTTTTTTCTTTTAATTTATTTCGTAAAGTTGTTGAACTTAGATCTAATTTATCTCCAGAAATTATTTCATAATTGAATGGAAAATTTTTTTCGAGTACGTCTATATTGTCTTCACTTCTTAATGCAATCAAAAAATTAGTTAAGTTTGATAGTAATTCATAATTCTTCCAAGTTTTAATATTGATTGCAGCATCTGAGCCAAGAATAAAATATAACTCTTCTTTAGGGTAATTCAATTTTTTTAAAGTTTCATATGTATATGATGGTTTTTCCTCTGAATTTTCAATATCACTTATTTCTAAATCATTAGAATCTCCAATAAGAATTTTTGTCATTTCATATCTATGGCGATAAGAAGTAGCATCTTTTTTTTGCCAAGGATTACCTGACGGAATAAATATTACTTTATCTAAGCTAAATTGGTCAATTGACCTCTCTGCAATCCTAAGATGTGCATCATGTGGTGGATCAAATGTACCACCTAAGACCCCAATGTTCATTACCTTATTACTTTCTTAAAATTAATTTTTATTATAAAATCTTTGAGTTGTTTAAAGTTTCTTACCTCACTGTAGTGTTCACAAATTTGTTGAAAATCCATAAATCTACTGTCTCCTGTATTCCAATATTGTGATCTCTCTGGATTCATCCAGTATATATCTTTAAAGCACTTTGATAGTTTATCAATAGTGTCTTTATTAATTGAACGATAATTGTTTCTTGCATCACCAATAACAAGTAAGGAATTACTACTTGAATTAAGAATACTTTTAGAGGCTAACAAATCTTCAAAAGATCTTTGATAATCAGAATGACCATCGACTTTTACATATTCGTTCCAATTATTTAATATGCTTTTTATATTATTGATTTTCAGATTTTGAAGATCTTTAGTTATCTCAGTTAAACCATCTATAAAAACAAAAGCTTTTACAGACCTAAATCTTTGAACAACTCCAAAAAGTAAAGTTAGTCCAAATAATGAGTAAAGGGCCATAGATCCACTAATATCGCACAGCAAAATAAGTCTCGGTTTTTTTCTTATTTGTGGTTTAAATACAGTTTTATATAAGCTTCCACCACTTTGTAGTGATTTCCTTATAGTTTTTCGAAAATTTAATTTTCCTTTTGAGGAAGAATTAGAGTATCGAATAAATTTATTGGCCAAAATCAAACCAAGTTGTCTTGTTTCTTTAAGTAATTTATTTCTTTCGTCACTGTCTGTAAATAAGAAATCTTTCTCCTGTAGATCTTCTTTCTTGCTTAAGTCACTCGGCACATAAGGTTCTTTAAATTGATTTCTCAATTCCTGTATTCTCTCTAACAAAGCCAGATCAAGCATTTCTACATATGTTTCTTTATTTTGGTTATTTACGATTGAATCCAAAGCAGAAGTAAATTCAACATCAAAAAATGCTATTTCATCAATATAATTTTGTGATTTTTTAATTTGGTTTAACCAATAAACATTTGAAACAGGTCTGCTGAAATCTATATCACCAAAATTGTTTAATAAATCATCAGAAACATTTTTAAAGTCAATATTAATTTGACCATCAGTCATTGTGTCAATTTTATATTCATCTAAGTAAAGAAATTCCTCTTGACCAGTACTGATTGAATAACCAAAAAATTCATTAATTAAGTCTCTGAGGCGTTCCTTTTCAAGTTTGTTTGTAGGAAGTAAATGGTATAAAAAATTTATTTCAGTATCTTGATTATCTAATTCATTTTTTTTAAGAAAAATGATTAAGTCTGACAGCCTGTCAGATGAAAAAAATAGTTCATTCTCTTTACAAAACTGTGAGAATTTAAGTAACTGATCCGTTTTTAAAATCATTATTCTCTTTTAATTTTTCTCTATAGAGCTTTTGATCATCTATATCTTTTATAAGGATACCAATGTTGGAATCAAGCTCCTCATGATTGTTCTCATGGTTGTATTTAACCCATTCAACAGTTTCAATCAAGGAAGGAGGTTTATTTAAATTTAGTTTTCTTATAAAAGAACTAAAAAGAGAATATTTTTTAGCTTTTTCCTCTGATATGCTCTCAACATTACTGAGTATTACTTTAGTTTCAATTTCAATGGAAGGATAATCAAGAAAAAAGTAAATACATCTCCTTCTGAGTGCCTCTGAAAGATCTCTAGTGGCATTTGAAGTAAGGATTGTAAAATTACTACCTTCGCCAGCAACTGTTCCTATCTCAGGAATAGTTACTTGTTTTTCTGCCAACACTTCCAAGAGAAGTGCCTCAAATTCTTCATCTGATCTATCTATCTCATCAACAAGAAATAATGAGTCTGATGTTTTCAATGATTTTAAAATTGGTCTTTCTATCAGATACTCATCAGTAAATAAATCTTTTTCATTTTTGTCATTTTGTATAGATAATAATTGTTTTTTATAATCCCATTCATAAATTGCTTTATCCTCATCAATACCCTCATGACATTGAAGTCTGATAAGTTCTTTACTTAACATATTTGATAACGACTTAGCAAGATAAGTCTTTCCGGTACCAGCTGGACCCTCAATTAAAAGAGGTTTATCTAAAAATAATGCAGCATTTACAACATCAACCAATTCTTGGGTTACAAAATAATTATTTTTCTCGAAATCTTTGATTTGTAATTTTTTATCACTCATTTTCTAATTTGTCCATTTCCTTTAACTACATACTTTTCAGAAGTTAGCGCTTCTAATCCCATAGGTCCCCTTACATGCAATTTTTGAGTACTAATGCCTATCTCAGCACCAAACCCAAACATTTCACCATCAGTAAATCTTGTTGAACTATTAACGAACAACACGGAAGAATCAATTGAACTTGTAAATAAGTCAGCAGCTTCTGTTGATTCAGTCAAAATTGCTTCAGTGTGGCCTGAAGAAAATTCGTTTATATGGCTTATTGCTTCTTCAATATTGTTTACTACTTTGATTGCTAGCTTCAAATCATGAAATTCTGTTTCAAAGTGTTCATCAGTTGCAATTGTAAGTGCTTGAAAGTCTTTTTTGATTATTGGATCAACATATAGCTCTACATCCTCTTTAAGTAGAGAGTTAACAATTTCCTCACCCATTTCTTTATACACCTCTGCGTTAATTAATAATGTTTCTAATGCATTACAAACCCCTGGTCTTTGAACTTTAGAATTAATAACAATATCAATAATATTGTCTTTTTTTGCATCAGAATGGATATATAAGTGGACGTTTCCATCTCCGTCTAAAATAAATGGTACTTTTGCATTTTCAACTAAAGTCTGAATTAATCCTTTGCCACCTCTAGGAACAATTAGATCTATATATTCAGTCATTTGCATAAATTTAATTGTGTCTTCTCTGTCTTTACTATCAATAATTTGGATTGCATTTTCGTCAACTTGATTTTTCCTCAAAGCATTTTGAAGTGTCTGGAGAATTACTTTATTTGAATCAAGACAATAGCTAGACCCTCTAAGAATTACTGCATTCCCCGATTTTAAACATAAGCCTGATACATCACTTGTAACATTTGGTCTTGCTTCATAAATTACTCCAATTACACCAAAGGAAGATCTAACTTTATTTATTAATAATCCATCATCCGTCGTCCAACTACTTGTAACTTCTCCAACAGGATCATTTAAAGGTATAATTTTTTTTAGTCCGTTTGACATACCAACAATTCTTTCTTCGTTAAGAGTGAGTCTGTCAGTAAGTGCAGTTGATAATTTTAAGTCTTTAGAGTTTTCAATGTCTAATAAATTAGCTTTAAGTATATTTTCTTGATTGTTTAACAATTCTTCAGACATATCAAGAAGAATTTTATTCTTTAATTCGGTATCAAGCCTTGCAATTTGCAATGAAGCTTTTTGTGCTTTGATTCCTATTTCATTTAACATATCTAAAGGTTAATTAAGAAATCTTATTAGTAAAATATTTTTACAAAATAATTAAATCATCTATATGAATTAATACAATATTGTCTGAAATTTCGTTAGATGAAATTTTGGCAATTCCTTTTGCTACATTTATATCATTTAAAACGACATCAATTCCATCGCCAATATTGAAATCTTCATGTATTTTTACTACTCCATTGCATAAAAGTGATGCGTTCTTTTTAATTGCATCAAATGCCCCAGCGTCAATTTCTATTTTTGAAGTTGATTGCATTCCATAAGCTATCCATAATTTTCTGAGTCTAATTTTTTTATCAGATTCAAGTATTAAAGTTCCGACTTGTTTACCTTCTATAGCGTCTACAAAATTTTGTTCAGACCAACTAATTATTTGAGTTTGAATTCCAGAGAAACCTGCAATTTGTGCTGCCATTATCTTTGTTGAAAATCCTCCCTCGCCTTCACCATGGCTAGAGATTGGAATTAAATCGTTCAATTGTGATGAATTAAATTGTATAAAATCAATCATTTTTGCATCTGAATTTTTATCTGGATTGAAGTTATATAAACCTTGTTTGTTAGTTACAAGTATCAACTTAGATGCATTCACAATTATCGAAACAATTGCTGATAATCTATCGTTGTCTCCAAACTTTAATTCTTCAGTTGCAACAACGTCGTTTTCATTAATTACTGGAATTATATTTTGAGCTAAAAGTTCATTCAGCGCCTGAGTAGTATTTACAAATTGTTCTCTATCATCAATAAGGTTTTTAGTAATTAATACTTGAGCAATTTGTAAATCGTTTTCATTAAATACTTTTTTGTATTCATTAATTAATTGAATTTGACCTACTGCTGAAGCAACTTGTAATTTTTTCATTGACTTTGGTCTTGTTTTATAATTTAATTCCAAACCACCAAGACTTACTGCACCAGATGTAACAATGACAAAATTGTGAGTGTTTTGGTGTTGTTTTATTTTTTCTGCAAGCGAATGAAGAAGTGTTTGACTTAATTTACCTTCATCTATTAAAGATGTAGTTCCAATCTTTATTACAATTGTTTTTTTATTTTTTATATTCAAATTCTAGGTTTCCTAACATAATTGTATCTCCATCAACAACTCCAAGTTCTTCAAGTTTATTTGGCAGATATGAATTTTCATATCTGTAAAATATTTCATTATTTACTTCATCTTTGTTTCCGGATAACCCAATTATAGATTCAACAAATCTTCCGGTACATATAAATTTTCCTTGATCTTGATTAATTATTAGATCATCTTTCTGCAAGGTAATCTTTTGAAAGTCTCCGTAAAGCCTCCTCTTGTCAGATTGAAAAATTTCAACTATATTTTGAATTAACATTTCAATATTTAAACCAGTTTGAGCTGAAATATTTATAGAGTCATTAATGCTTATTTCAGATTTATCTAACTTATTTACCACTTTAATTGTTGGGATTTCAGAAAAATTTTGGTCGTATTCAATTATCTCTTTTTCTAACAAATTAACTTGATCCTCTAAGCTATAGCTTTGATTCAATGGGTCTAATAAATAAACAATTAGTTTTGTATTTCTAATATGTCTAAGAATTCTCTCTCCCATGCCAACGCCATCTGAAGCACCTTTTATCAGGCCAGGTAGATCACATATTTTTAATTTAAGATCTGAATTGTTTAACATACCCAAATTAGGAGATGTTGTTG